>NZ_LOMM01000002.1:0-149402 GCF_001605945.1 Enterobacter sp. SENG-6 | reverse complement strand
CACTCTCCGAGAGAATACCGGCGGCAGCGGGCATCGTTAACTTAAGATACAAAAGCTGTCCGGAAATGGCGGGTCAAGATCACACCAGCTTATCTTGAGTTGATTGTAAATGATATTTTTCTATCACTAAATAATGAATGTAATGAAACTATCGAGTGTAAGTGTGGATATGATATCTACACATTAATGGGATGTAATAAAATTGGAACAAAAATATTCCCTAAATTCATTATTAAAAACAAACCTGCCGATTTAACGACTTTCGATGAAATAGAAATAAGCATCAACCAATTAAATATAATTCTTCACGATGGTCATTTTAGTAACAAATTTGAAGAAGATACTTTCATTAGTCCAATAAATCAATCTAACTTCGAGGTGGATGTAGCCGATAACGATTCAATAAAATCAGTATCGGATGATTGGGTCTGCTGGTCAAGCATTTCCCACGAGAAAGATGTTATAACAAGACTTACTCAGAGACATATTATAAGCATAAAGGCTAAACACAGTTTAAATTATGAGGAAGTGATAAAAGAGTCTCGCCACATATGCTTGTTATTTACACTTTTAACTTTGATACAGCTTCACATAAATTTCGCGTGGATTGTCCATAAGAACAAACGTTATTGTATCTACTTTCCATCGATAAAACAATGCTCAATCAAAAAAATTGAATGGCATCATTCAATGATTAACTTGAAACAGATCAATTCGGATACTTGGTTTAATATCATTAACAACTCATATAAAAACATAAACTTTGATAAGATATGGGCGAGATTTTATGGGATGTTATCCTATAATAGTTACTGGGAATATGATTTCCTAGGGTTTATAAGTATATTTGATTATTACCTTAGCTTGAAATTTAATAAAAAACATTTAAATAGCTTTAAAAAAAGATATATCGCGCAAATGAATGATGTATCACATAATATTAATAGATTTATATCATTATCTTTAGCCCAGTTTGAACGGTTACTAACTATACGTAATGGTGTTGCGCACAGCGATCCAGATAAGCTAGATGTCCTTGATGATATTTCGGTTTTGATAATACTAAAAAAAAGATTAATAATACTATTAAATTATCTTGCGTTAAAAGATTTAGGCATCAGTGATAACACTTATGCTGATTCAGCATTGCGTTCGTTCAATCCTATTTTATTAAATTCAGTGCCAAGCAAAAAGTGGCTTCATAAAATAATAGGTGATACACAAACACTGATATTATCCGAAGAGAATTTTGAACAACTAAAAAACACTTCAAAAAAATCAAACGATTTAATAATAATTAGTAAAAAAAACAGGTGAGTTTATTTATGATGAAAGATTAACAAACGAACTTAATAAACAAATACATACCTCATACGAGAAATATGATAACACTTGTGATTATATCGATAATGAAATTACAAAATACGTTGATGGGGAATACATGTCAAAATATGCTGGTAGATTACATATACATACTATTGAGCAAGATGATTTTATAGAAGCTACTTCTGTTTATATTTTGCATGAAATTAATTAATATACTAACAAGGCAATAAAATAAATTTATTGCCTTGTAATTATCTATTTTTTTCTAACTCTTTTCGTCCTAATGATTTAAGCCAATTCCCCAAACTCATACCCTCTTCTTTCGCCGCCTCTTCAAACTGTGCTTTCAACTCCGGTGTAATACGAATCTGAAAAGTTGGTGCTTTTCCTGATTTAGATTTGTTAGGGTCGCGTTTAGCTGTTGACATGTACGTACCTATAAGAGCAAGATATCTTCAATGAGGTACGTACCTTAACATACGACAACCTCAAATTAAAACGCCCTCGCCAGGTACTCGCAATACCGGACGAGAGCTAACCTCACCAACTATCAAGAAGTTGATTATGGCTGATTCGCATTCTACCCCAGACACCGACCAATCCGGAACCGAGCGTTCGTTAATTGTGGGATACCGCTCGAATGTTTTCGACAAATCCACGCCCAATATCATTTTGTCTGGCAAATGGCCACGCGCGGCAGGGTTTGAAACCGGACATCAGGTGACCGTCAAAGTGATGAAAGGGTGCATTGTTCTGGTGGCATATAACGAGCAGGAGCAGAGGTTGCAGAATGATTACAAACGTACAAAAGCAAAGTTATCCCAGATCGAGAATACGCTAGCGAGTCTGCAATTATCATAACGTTTCCCCTATAACCCATCTGGCTGCGTCAAGGCAGCCAGCATAACAAAATTTATGTAATGCCAGTTATTGCCCACAATATTTAAAAAGGATCTTACCCAACTTGTAACACGGGCTTACAAGTTCTTTATTAAAGGGATTTATACAAAATATTAATACTTAGGAACAATAAGTTCCTCCTACATTATCAATAGTTTATTCATATCTCTTTTTCCGATGAAAATCACATTTTAAGGAAACAATGCAGAGTATTTTGGCTCAATCTATCGAAGGAGATTGAGATGGCTATACCTGTTTACTTATGGCTTGAGGATGATACAGGCCGAAAAATTAAAGGGTCTGTCGACGTAAAAAATCGCGAAGGTTCAATAGAAGTGATTGAGTTTATGCATTCTGTCGAACAACCTATTGATAAATTTTCCGGAAAAATAACAGCAAAACGTATTTGTAGTACCTATGCATTCATGAAAGAAATTGATTCCTCATCCTCTTATCTATACAAAGCCTTGAGCACAGGACAAACGCTAAAAAAGGCAGAATTTATATTTTACAGGATCAACTATAATGGGCTAGAGGAGGCTTACTTTAAGACTATTTTAGAAAATGCAAGAGTGGTACAAATTGAACCTATTATGTTTGATATTAAACACCCACGTAATGAACGCTATACACACCATGAATATGTAGATTTAACATATGAAAAAATAACATGGCACTACATTGATGGAAACATTATACATACTGACACATGGAAAGAGCGCGCTTAGGGAGAAAGTATGTCCTGGGAATATGATGTAAAAGAGCACAAATTTTGCCTAAATGGTGTATATCAGTTTGATGCGGATTATGCAGGAGCAAGTGGTTACAAAAACGATCCTTCGCAAGAATGTGTCAAAAACAGCGGACCTCTTCCCAGAGGAACCTACACAATTGGTTCACCCCATAATTCAGCGCATACTGGAAAATATACTCTCAGCCTTACGCCATACTCGACAAATGATATGTGCGGTAGGGATGCATTTAAAATTCATGGTAAAAGCAGTTTGCACCCGGATGATTCTTCAGAAGGTTGCATCATTGCTCCTCTGAGTGCCCGGAGGAGTATCTGGAAAAGCAACGATACGGTACTGATTGTCAAATGAAGCGTTTATTTTGTTTATTACCATTACTGGTTGCAGTCAGTCCGCATGTCTTAGCAACTGAAATGACTGGCTTCGCAACCCAGTATGACGACGAAGACGGAACGCTGACGGAAATTTCAACAACAATGCCCCTATCTCCCACTATCACTATCGGTATGAAAATCGTTCAGATGGAGGTAACTCACCTATCAGATATAGCCAAAACTCCTGTTAAGAAAGGCAGTTCCGCACGCTGGGTCTGCCTTCATGACGATGATGGTACGAATTACTGGTTCATTTCAGATAACGAAATGGGTGCAGGATTGCTGACTGCACTAGCTATTGCCCGGGATGGCGTCCATAAAGAGTGTGCAAAAACAACGGAGCATGTCAGCGTATCAGTCGCTAATGTTCCATTGTTAAATGCGACTCATGAGAATTTGGTCAAAGTGTTCGGCAAGAAAGAGATCGCCAAAAACAACGCGATGCTATTTTATCAGGAGACGCCAGTACAGAATGGATTCACCCAGAGCAATACAGTCTCTTATTACTTCAATGGCGAAAAAATGCATGGCGTAATCATCGGGCAAATTACCAGTAACTAGCTTGCAGGCTCCCTCTTCTCAGGAAGAGGGAGTCAAGGCTACTCAGCCAACCGCATATGCAGCAACGGAAACGGATTCCCCTGCCCATCAACCTCTGAGCGGCCGACCTGCACAAACCCCATATGGCGATAAAACGCGACGCCCTGCGGGTTTTGCTCATTCACATCCACTTCGTTTACGCCAAACTCTGCGATGGCATAGTGCAGCAGTAATTTCCCCACGCCCTTTCCCCGGCTCGCATCATCAACAAACAGCATTTCAATGCGGTTTTCATTCACGCCTAAAAAGCCGTGGATAATACCTGCATCATCGCGGGCCATCACGACGGTGAGGTTTGGCAGATACGCGTTGAGCAATAGCGGGCGCAGAGCCGCGATATCGCTTTCCTGTAAAAAGTGATGGGTAGCGCGAACGGAAGATTCCCAGATTGCGACCAGGCGTTCGAAGTGTGGGGGATGTGCGGTTTCTATTTTCATGAGGGGATCATGTTTGGAAAACCGAACTAATTCAAGTCACTCTGTGCGTGCTGCTCCCCCTCACCCTAGCCCTTTCCCACGGGGAGAGAGAACCGATCGCGCTAAACCTTCACCTCCATCACCGCGTACACCCCATCCTTTGGCACCACCACGGTGACATTCTCCACCGGCACGCCCGCCGCGAGGTGGATATCCTGCAATTGCTGCAACGACCTGGGATGGATGTCCTCCCAGCCAATACCGCGCAGCACAAAGTCGATCTGCGGGCTGCTGGTCAGCATATTCGACACAATCACCGCCCCGCCGGGCTTCACCAGCCGCAGCGCGCGCTGCAGGAAAGTCACCGCATCGGTATCGCTGAAGTACTCAAATATGCCCAGCGCGTCGACCAGTTCGGCCTGATGCTCGCCCAGCTCCAGCAGTAAATCGTCGTTACGCACCAGCGTATGCAGCAGGTTGCGCCTGAGCAGCGTCAGCTGTTCGCCCACAACCAGCCCCTCCTGCGCGGCCATGGTCTCGGCCCAGCTCAGCGCGACGGGGTCTTTATCTACCAGCGTCAGGTACACCTGTTGGCCGTCGAGCTTTGCGTTGCGCAGCGCCTCAAGCACGGGAATGGCCGCCCCGCTGGCCAGGCTCACCCAGTTGTTCTCGCTCTCGTTATGGATGTACTTCTCTACCAGCGCAGCCAGCACTTTTGCGCGGGAGCGCACGCCGATGGCGTCGTTAGCGTGAATAAACCACTGGCGGCTGTCGCTGTCCATTTTCGTGCCTTCGGGGAGGCGGTCCTCCAGCGGATTTTGCACCACAAACAGCGCCAGCGCAGTGGGAACCAGCCGGGCGCGCCACGCGAGAAGCGCAGGCCGGTTGCGAAAAGCCTGTTCGGAGTAACGGTTCTGCGGGACAAGCACCGCCTGCCCGCCCTCTTCGTATTCAATCAGCGGAGGGCGAAGCGCCGGGTCGGCTTTCAGCGCCTGGTTAAGCGCGTTGATCTCCCGGGCAGTCTCGTCTTTCATCGGCCACTGGTCGCTGACATCAGGAAATGAGGCGCTGAAAATGGTCATATTTCCCGGTGCGCTGCCGCGAAAAGGCTGCCAGTTCATGTCATCGTCCCCCCGTTGGGCTTTTAACGGAAGTGTATCCAGGCAAACCAGTAATACCCTACGAAGAAAGCACGAAATCGGGGCATTAGCTCTGCGACGTGCGCCACACCCCAGGCGTACAGCCGTACTCAAGCTGGAAATGACGAATAAAATGGGCGCAGTCGCTAAAGCCCATCCGCCGCGCAATGTCCGTGACGCTTTGCTGCGAGTTCTTCAACAGCCAGCAGGCATAGCGCAGTCTGGCGCTGCGGATAAATTCACGTGCCGTTTTACCAAACTCGGCGTGAAACAGGCGATTAAGCTGACGCTCGCTCAGCTTGACGTCCTGGGCCAGCCCGGCGGCGCTAAGCGGGCGTGTCAGGTACTGTTCGATGATCATGACCGCTCTGCGCAGCCGCGAGTCCGGGATCAGCGCAATATTGGCAGGCCGCGGGGTAGTAACAGCGTGCGGTGAGAGCGATAAACGCCGTGACGTGGTGGCGGCAATATCGTCGCCCGCATGGGCGCGAATCAGCGCCGTGGTTAGCGTCAGCGTCGAGATCCCGCCCGGGCAGGTCAGCACATCGCCTTCATCGATAAAATCCAGCCCCTGCTCGGCATAAACCTGCGGAAACCGTTGCGTGAAGACGTCATGATGATAAGGATGGATCGAGGCGCGCCGTTCATTGAGGATCCCCTCTTCCGCCAGGATAAAGCTCCCGGTGCCAATACCGATCAGCGGAATGGCATTGTGATGCGCCTCTGCAAGAAATGCCCGGTCGTCCGGGAGTCCCTTATCCAGATCCTCCAGGCTTCCGCCAATCACGGCAATATAGTCGTATTCCCCCGGAGTAAGATGCGCGGCTTCAGGCTGCACGCTAATGCCGGCGCTGCTGGTGATGGGCAATTCCGCCCGGGTGCTTATCAGACTGAGTTTGAACGCGATTTTCTGTCTGGATTTTTGTACACAGGACGCCGTACGTAACGCCTCCATTAACCCCGATAGGGCTAATAACGAAAAATGGGGCCACAGAAATAAACCGATATGCAGGGGTTTATTTCGTGCAGAACCACGCCTGCATGAGTCATCAGTTAAAGTTTTCATTACCTTGCCAAAAAATATTAATTACATTATCGCAACATATTGTGTTGCTCTTATATTACTCTAAGATATTTCTTAGCGGTTCAATAAAGTATAAATGATGACCACAAAACAGCAACGCTTTTCCCGTTCAGCCCTCCGTTTTTGAGGGATGGCACACATAGGTCGGTAACGTCCCCAGAATGAATAAATAATTATCATTCTGCTGTTTCTTAATTCGCATATAAATACTCTCGTTGGGGTAGATGAAAAATAACGGTTCGTACTTCTCCAGCCAGCTGTCGCTCACGTCATCATCGGGGAATTTGATATTGCGGACAGATCGCATGTAATAGACATTATCTTTGCGCTCTACCTGAAAGAATATTTTACGATTAAAGGTCTTACCCGGATCGCTCTTCACCCGACCGTTCATGCTGAGCGTGCCGTTGTTACCGTCCACCGTATAATTTAGCCACAGGGTCAGTGTCTCTTCAGGATGGTGCTGAATAAAGTTCACCTGACAGGCAAAAGGGTGAATGTAATAACGCTGCCACAGATAATAGCCAGCGGCTAACGCCCCCACCAGCAGGCACAGACAGAGCGTTAACAGCGTTTGACGGTAACGAGCCATATTAATGATCCTGAATAAAGTAATCTGACATACAACGGTTTGGTTCCGTCATTGCCCGGTCGCAGCGGATCACCGAAGCACGCGGCAACAGGCTATATCCACTGATATAGATCCAGGGATAACTGCTGCATTCATCTTTAAATGGCGCAGCATAGGCCAGCGCTTTTTCCCTGTCCTGCGGCGTCTCGATATCGCGGGCAAAATAGAGCCGACACTCTCCCATCATTGTCGTGAAGCGGTAACCGTCCACAAAATAGTTGTCATGCGGCCGGCTATAGCTGATGACGCTCACGCTAATGATTAACAGCAGCGCCAGCAGTGCGCCCACCAGCCAGAAGCGACGTTTCGCAACCGGAGCAACGGGAGTGACAGGAGCCACGGGCTGCGGTACGCCAGCCTCTTCCTGAACGGTCTGGACCGGCACTTCTGGCTCTGCCGAGGGCAACTGCGCCTCTTTAATCGTAATTTGCGTATCGCTTGCCAGCGTCAGGCCAATACGGGGGATCGTGACGATTGGATCGGTTTCAAACCCGGCTTTTTTCAGCCCCTTACGCAGAATAGAGATATTCTGGTAATAGGTATTCGGCGACACCATCATTCCCCGACGCTGCCAGACAATGTCCATACACTCCTGTTGAGTGACAATACTCCCGGCTCTTTCAATCAATAACAGCAAACAACGTCCGGCAGGCGAGTTTAATACCACCACCTGTTCAGGATTATTGAGGTCGCGTAATGTGCTGGCCGCAGGATGAAACTCGACGATGCCATTAATGATATAATACTTATGCATAAGACTCGTTAAATACCTCCTGTAAACGCCGGTTTAAGGATTAATGTGACCGATAAACCCGCGTCTGTATATCCTGGCGCCTGGCGAAAAATCTTATTTTTATTTTTTCTTAACCGCTTATCTGAAGTTCTCTTAACTGCCTTTTTGGCCATATGAGATCTGGCAAAGCACCTGAAAATGCCTCATGCTACCTTTCCCCACGCGGACTTGACACTGACAAAACTCGACAAAACGGCGAATTGAACGCTTCGGCCATCCGTGTCTGAATTATTCAGAGACCTTTATTCACTTTTTCCGATGAAACCAGACAAGACGCGGCCTGTAGGTAATTTCAGTCATCTCAAACTCGTCTAAAAGACCCGTCATAATTAACAGTTTCACCCTGAAATTGTTATCAGAAGTAAGTAACAAGGCGGAATAACTGACATCACCAGACAATTTCCTTACAAAACATTTAGTAAAGCCAACTTTTCATTAAAAAGTGTCGGTATGATTAATTACAGGCAAATATGAGGCAGCCGGTACGGCAGGGAGATAATGAAGAAATCCGTTTAGCTCAACTTAATACAAATTAAGATTAATTCAGATTACCTGTTTCGCACTATCCGTATAGTGACTCCATACCGTGCAATGCTTAATTGCTTCGAAAATACAGGCATCGTTCTGCCAGACGGGCGAGCCTCATTACAATTATAAATCGAGGGAATAACATGGCGAATAAAACCGGAAATAAACGTCATTTAACAACCGCACTGTTGGGAGGCGATCACTTTTCACGTCAGGGGATCGCCGCGGTATTAAAAAACATGGTTCCTGAAATACAGATAATAGCATCAAGCGATGATTATTCATTAATGGAAACCGTGTGTTTAACCACCCCCGTTGATGTCATTTTTTTATCCGGCACGGAAAAGTATCACGCGGGATTTGATTGCCTGAAATATATAAAAAACATCAAATCCCGCCAGCCTGACGTCCTTATTTGTATGTATTCCGCGCCAGCCAATTCCTGGCTGTGGATACGCGGCGATATAGATGCCTATATCTCGCTGCAGGAGCCACTTTATCACTGGCGAGCCAGCTTATTAAAAATGGTCGATAGCCGATATCGCCCAAAAAAGAAACCCACGGCGTTATCGCTGACGCCGGGCGAATGGCGAGTATTGAAGGATCTGCGAAAAGGTCTGGATATGCGTTATATCGCCGAAACAGAGCAGCTTTCTTACCGCCGCGTCAGCGCGTTAAAAAGCTCAGCGATAAGAAAACTTGGGCTCAGAAATAAGACAGATTTGCTGGTCTTTTTAACCAGTTAGATCTGTCGACCAAGAGCACAACCCGACATAACGACAACATGGAATCAGGACAATGAAAGCTCAATTTAAAACGAAAACACTGCTTGCCGTCGCCGTTGCGGCAGTACTGCCAGCAGGGTCGGCGTTCGCTGCAACCACCAGCGGCGGCACGGTGAACTTCAGCGGCAAGGTGGTGACCTCGGCCTGCGCCATCAGTGCTGGCAGCGCCAACATTGATGTCGACATGGGCGAAGTGCGTACCGCCACGCTGGCCGCAGCAGGCAGCGAAGCCAGCACCGCGAAAGCCTTCTCCATCACCCTGGAAGATTGCGAAATCGCCGATACCTCCGCCTCAACGGAAGACAACCCGATTGCCGCCACCACCGTGGCCGTGACCTTTACCGGTACGCCGGATGCGGCCGATGCCAACAGCCTGGCCGTTGGCGCAAACGGCGGCGCTAACTCGGCGCAGCATGTTGCGATTCGCCTGTACGACGAGCAGGGCAAAGTGGTGAAGCTGGGTGAACCTGCCGCCGCCATTCCTCTGCGTGCGGGAGCCAACACCCTGAACTTCAGCGCGAAATATTACTCACCGCAGGGCAACGCCACGGCGGGTGATGCCAGCGCGGTTGCAACCTACACCGTTACCTACTCGTAATTTTCAGGCCCGGTTCGCTGGCCGGGCCTGACTCAGCTTTAAGGAGACGCACCATGCGCGCAAAAGCAGGGATCTGTCTGGCTATTTCATTATGTTCATCCGCCGCATATGCAGGCGGCGTAGGGCTGGGCGCCACGCGAATGGTTTACTCCAGCACTACCAACCAGTCCATGCTGCAGGTCAGGAACACGCATCCCGACGCCACGTTCCTGATCCAGTCATGGATGGAAAACGAAAAAGGGCAAAAAACCAACGACTTCGTTATTACGCCGCCACTGTTCGTCATGAAACCGGCCAGCGAAAGCGCGGTGAAAATCATGTTTAACGGTAAAGCCCTGCCAGAGGATCGCGAAACGCTCTACTGGATGACGGTGAAAGCCATCCCGCAGCAGACCAAAAGCGGTTCCGGCAATTCGCTGCAGTTTGCTTCGGCAAACCGCATCAAGGTGTTTTATCGCCCGGAGAGCCTTGGGCAAGGCGCAGGGGACGCCTGGAAAAGCCTGACCGGAGCCTATCGCGGCGGAAAGGTCACGCTCAGCAACCCAACGCCGTACTACCTCACCACCATCAACCTGAAAATCGATGGCATGCCGGTACAGCCGGTGATGGTGCCGCCGAAATCCAGCGTAACGCTGGGCGAAACCTTCAGCCACGCCAGCAGCGTGAGCTACCAGACCATTAACGATTACGGCGCATGGACGCCCGCGACACGCGCGGCATTGTCCCAATAATCCCGACTGTGAGGCGTGACCACGTGAAAAGAAAAATCCTGTGTGCCACGGTGATCTCCCTGGTAATTCGGCAGGCCATGGCGGCTGAAAGCGCGTTGCAATTTAACCCTGCGTTCCTCAACGGTGAGAGCGCCAACAGCGCCGATCTCGCCTGGGTCAACGCCGGGAGCGCATTGCCGCCGGGCGATCACAACCTCAACGTGTATATCAATAACAACTATGCGTTCACCGGCAATGTCATGTTCCGCACCGCTGAAAATACAGGGGAAGCCCTGCCATGCCTCACGCCTGAACAGATCGCGGCGCTGGGCATCGACAGCCAGCAGGCGAAAGGCGGCGCACTGCCGCTCGCGCAGCGCTGCATTTTTCTGACGGAGGCGTTTGCCGATACCCGGTTTGATTTTGACCAGCAGACGCTCTCCCTCAGCTTCACCGTACCGCAGAGCGCAATGCGCAATTTGCCGCGCGGGTATGTCAGCCCGGAAAGCTGGGAAGCGGGCATTCCTGCCGCGTGGCTGAACTATGTGGTAAACGGCTCGAACAATGACTATCAGGGCGAGACGCGCACGCGCGACCAGCAGCTGTTTGCGAGCCTGAACAGCGGCATCAATCTCGGCGCGTGGCGGCTGCGTGATTTCACCACGTGGACCAAAGATACTAACGAACTCACCCACGTGCAGACCTGGCTGCAGCGGGATATTCCCGCCCTGAACGCGCAGGTTTACGCCGGGGAAACGTATACCTCCGCCCAGGTGTTCGACGCCGTGGGCCTGCGCGGCATTGCCCTGAAAACCGATGACAATATGCTGCCTGCCAGCCTGAGCGGCTATGCGCCGGAAGTGCGCGGCATCGCCCGCAGCAACGCCACGGTGACGGTTCGCCAGAACGGCAACATCATTTATCAAACCTCAGTGCCGCCGGGGGCGTTTGTGCTGAAAGATCTCTACCCGACCTCTTCCGGGGGCGATCTCGCGGTCACAATCCAGGAGAACGACGGCAGCCAGGCGCAGTACACGCTTCCGTATGCCAGCGTGCCAAACCTGGTGCGTAACGGACAGCTGAAATATGCCCTGGGAGCAGGGAAATATCGTCCGATGGGCCATCAGGATGCGCCCTCTTTCGCGCAGGGCGAGCTGTTCTACGGCTGGCGTTATGGCCTGACGTTTTTCGGTGGGGCGCAGTTTGCCGATCGCTATAACGGTCTGGCCTTCGGGATTGGGCAGAACCTGGGGCGCTTTGGCGCGTATTCCATCGACCTGACCCACGCCCGCAGCCAGCTGGCGGACGACCAGCACTACACCGGCGATTCCGTGCGCCTGCGTTACAGCAAGCTGCTGAATGATATCGGCACGCGGGTTAATTTTTTCTCGCTGCGCTACTCAACGAAAGGGTTTTATACCCTGAGCGATACCACGTACAAGGGCATGGCGGGCGGATCCCCAAAGCAGATTGTGGAAGACGATGGCACCGTCACCACCCACTACGACACGGTATATAACCTGCGCATGTCGCGTAAGGCCAAAAACCAGCTGCTGCTGTCACAGCCGATGGGGCAATACGGTTCGCTGTCGCTGTCGTGGGATCAGCAAACCTACTGGAACACGTCGAAAACCACGCAAAGTTTGCAGTTCGCGTGGAATGCCACGTTTCGTAACGTGTCGCTTGGCGTCAGCGTTCAGCGCAGCTCTAGCCTGTATGACGACAAAAAAGATAACGTGCTGGCGATGTCACTTTCGGTGCCGCTGGGCAACCCGGCGCTGTCGACCCGCGCCCGCTTTACCACCACCCATGCGGATTCAACCGGCACTACGGCCAGTACCGGCGTGAGCGGTTATCTGCCGGGCCAGGAGAACCTGTTTTACAGCGTCAACCAGCGCTATAGCGCGCAGCAGCACTACGGCGGCGACGCCACGCTGCAATACGAAGGCGCAAAAGGAGACTACAACCTGGGCTACAGCTATACCCGCGATTCCCGCAACCTCAGCTACGGGATGAGCGGCGGCGCGGTGCTGCATGAAGATGGTCTGACGCTGAGCCAGCCGCTCGGCAACACCAACATTCTGGTGAAAGCCCCGGGCGCCAGTGACGTTGCCGTGCTTAACCACAAGGGTATCAAAACCGACAGCCGGGGCTACGCGGTGATCCCCTACGCCACGCCGTACCGCGTGAACCAGGTCGCGCTGGATGTCACAACCGCAGGTAATGACGTGGAGCTGGAGAATGCCATCGTCAACAAAACGCCGACCGACGGCGCGCTGGTTCGCGCCACCCTTGTCACACGCCAGGGGAAAAAAGCGATGTTTGTCGTGCGCCGCGGCAACGACGTGCTGCCCTTCGGCACGCTGGTCTCACTGAACGATGACAAAACCAGCGGCATCGTCGGCGACGGCGGCAGCCTGTATTTGTCGGGGTTAACCGAGCAGGGCACGTTGAGTGCCGTATGGGGGCGCAACAGCGACCAGCGCTGCACCATCAACTACGCGTTGAACAAGCAGAGCTATAACGCCCGCACCGGGCTCTATTCACAGGAGGTGGTATGTCAGTAACGCTTCGGACGTTCAGCATCGCTTTGCTGATCTTCACGTTCCCGGTTCGCGGCTATGACGTGCTGGTTTCCGTCACCGGGAATTTGATCGGCAACACCTGCGTTGTGGCGGCGGACTCTAAAGAGCAGGACGTTCCGCTGGGCACCATCGGGATTAAACAATTCCCCCGTGCAGGCGCGGTCAGCAATATCAAAACGCCCTTCACGATCAGGCTTGAAGCGTGCGGGCCAACCTTTGCCGGGGTCAAAATCCGCTTCAGCGGCACGCCGGATAACGACAACCCGCAGCTGGTGAAAATTGCCGACGGCGGCGCCACCGGCGTGGCGGTGCAGATACTCGATAAAGACGGCGGGCTGATCCCCCTCGACACGCAAACCACCGCCCGGGGCACGCCGGGCGATGACAGCGTAGAGATGACCTTCTACGCTCGGCTGGCCGCCACGGGCGCGCCGGTGAATGCCGGAGACGTCTCCGCTTTTGCCACCTGGACCACGGAGTATCAATGATGCGTTTATTCTTGTTTATTAGCGGATTACTGCTCTGCGCCAGCGCACAGGCGATGGAATGGAAATCAGATATCACCCTCTCCCCGCAGCCGATGACCTACAGCGGCCCGGCAGATTCGGTGGTGCCGGGGAGCATTATCGGCTCCACCTGGAGCGCCTCCGTCAGCGTACAGGAAGTGTTCTGGTGCGGCTGGGTCTTTACCTGCTCCAAAGGCACGCTGGAGCCGAGCAGCAGCGCGATCTCCAGCGGCACAACGGTCACCGTCGACGGGGTGAACTACACCATTTTTGAAACCGGCGTGCCGGGGGTGGGGTATATCATCGGACTAAAAGATTTTAACGGCTCGGCCTGGATACCCCTGCAAAGCGGTATTACCCAAAGCTATCCTGCAGAGGGCACCAATGGTTATGCGACCAGTTTAGGCTGGTCTGCCAAGGTGACCTTTATTAAGACCGCGACAGCACTGAAGTCAGGGGTTTACCAGATCCCTACCCTCGACGCTGCGGTGGTGACCGCCTATAACAACGAGGTCAAAACGGCAAAGGTCATCATTAACCCCACCACCATCACCGTGACGGCGAGCGGCTGTACGGTGGGCACCAAAAGCGCGAACGTCGATCTGGGTACGATCGATATCCGCACGCTGGCCACCGTGGGCAGTACATCGCCTTCGGGTGCGTTTAACGTCAGCCTGACCTGTGACGCGAACGTCGCGGTGAGCGCGGTGATGACCGATCAGACCACGCCGTCAAACACCTCGTCGGTGGTGACGCTGACCGGCGACTCCACCGCGTCCGGCGTAGGGGTGCAGTTTTTCTATAACGGCATCGGCCCGCTGATGATGGGGCCGGACAGCTCGGCGGCGGGCACAACTAATCAGTTCTTTATCCAGAGCACCACTGCGGCACAAACCCTGTCGCTGCCGTTCCAGGCGCAATACATCCGAACCGGCGAACTGGTCCCCGGCTCGGCGAACGCGCTGGCAAGCATTACGTTCTCGTACCAGTAGGGATTAATGTTTTACCCACACCAGCTGATCGACCCGGAAGCCCAGACTGCGCGCGGTGTTCAGGTAATCCTGCTTCACCGCGTCCGGCACGGTTGGCGTGCGCGACAAAATCCACAGGTAGTCGCGGTTCGGGCCGCTGACCAGCGCGTACTGGTACTTATCGTCCAGCTTGATGACGTTATAGCCGCCGTAGAACGGGCCGAAGAACGAAACCTTCAGCGCGGCGGTGGTTGGCGCGCCGGTAAAGTACGCTTTGCCTTCACTCTCGTTCCATTTGTTCTTCACCGGGTCGTAACCCCGGTTAAGCACGCTGATTCCGCCATCGCTCCGTTGGCCGTAGGTGGCCGTCACCTGCTCCAGCCCGCGTTCAAAGCGGTTCTCCAGGCGGGCGACTTCATACCACTTGCCGAGATAGCGGCTGGCATCAAAACCGGAAACAGGCTGCACGCCTTTCGGCGGCGTGGGGGATTTACAGGCTACAAGGGTCAGCGCAATGGCAACCCCGGTGACAACAGGCCATAGCTTCATGAGAATTCCTTTCATTTGCACGGTTGGATGTTAAGTGTAGTGCACCCTTTCGGCGCTTCATCCCGTTCTGAAAAATTCGTAGTATATTGAGAGTATTCCTCCACTCTGGACATGGACATGGCTTACTCCATCGGCGAATTCGCCAGACTTAGCGGCATCACCGCCACCACGCTGCGGGCGTGGCAGCGTCGTTATGGTTTACTCAAGCCACAGCGCACGGAGGGCGGCCACCGCCAGTACAGCGATGAAGACGTTCAGCAGGCGCTGAAAATCCTCGACTGGGTGAAAAAAGGCGTGCCCATTGGCCAGGTAAAACCCCTGCTTGAGCGCCCTGTACCCCGCCGGACCAACAACTGGCAAACGCTACAGCAGAACATGCTGGAACGCCTGCAGGGGGGCAAAATCGAGTCCCTGCGCCAGATGATTTACGACGCGGGCCGCGAATACCCCAGACCTGAGCTGGTGACCAACGTGCTACGTCCGCTGCGCAGCCAGGTGTCCGCCAACGTCGCCGCCGCCATGACCCTGCGCGCGATCCTTGACGGCATCCTCATCGCCTACACCTCGTTTTGCCTCGAAGGCGATAAAAAAGCGCCGGGCGATAACATTCTGCTCAGCGGCTGGTACCTGAACGACCCGTGTGAAATCTGGCTCGAAGCCTTGTCGCGGACCGGTCAGGGTCACCGCATCGACGTGTTACCCACGCCCCCTGCCACGCTGGCACCGGAGATATTTCCCGATCGCAAATGGCTGCTGGTCACCAGCGGTAAACTGACCGCCGCGCGGAAAAAACAGGTGGCGCAGTGGCAGCAGCAGCTTTCCCTTGAGGTCATTATCCTCTAATGATTTTCTCCTGCGGGAATCTTCACGAAAAGTTGAATATTTTTCCGCGCCGCAGATGCTAACGTTTTCCTGTGACTGACTACTTCACAGGAAAACAACATGAAAAAAACTGCCCCTCTGCTGATCCTGGCCTCCATGGCTTTTGCCCCTGCCGCCTTCAGTGCCCCTGCCGGCACGCTGAGCGTACACGTTCTCGACCAGCAAACCGGCATGCCGCCATCGGATGTCACCGTTACCCTGGAAAAGCAGCAGCAGGACAAATGGATCCCGGTTGCCAGCGGCAAAACCGACCATGACGGACGTATCAAATCGCTCTATCCCCAGGAACAGGACATGCAGCCTGGCGTGTATAAAGTGACCTTCAAAACCGCAGACTATTTCCACGCTAAAAAGCTGGAGACATTCTTCCCGGAAGTGCCGGTGCTGTTTACCGTCACCCGGACCAACGAGAAACTGCACATTCCACTTCTGCTGAGCCAGTACGGTTATTCAACCTACAAGGGTAGTTAAAACCTGTTGATTTTAAACGGCAATAAAAAATACCTCCGCCAATACTTGGACAAATAAGCAAGATTGTGTAAGTTTTAAGTATTGGCTCTGGAGGAACATACCATGACAACGAAACCTGTGCTGGGTATTAGCGGCTGCTTGACCGGGTCCGCCGTTCGCTTTGACGGCGGGCATAAGCGTATGGATTTCGTCATGGATGAGCTGGCCCAGTGGGTGAATTTCCGACCCGTTTGCCCCGAAATGGCCATCGGCTTGCCCACGCCACGCCCTGCGCTGCGTTTGATCATGACGACCGGCGGCGACACGCAGATGCGTTTTAGCCATCTGCCGCATGATGACGTCACGCAGAAAATGGCCGACTTTACGGCCAGCTATCTGCCTAAGATCGGCGATCTCGCCGGGTTTATCGTCTGTGCAAAATCCCCCAGCTGTGGCATGGAACGTGTGCGCGTGTACGATGAAAACGGCAACCGGGGCCGCAAGGAGGGCGTCGGGCTGTTCACCGCCGCGCTCCTTGAAACCTGGCCGTGGCTGCCCGTAGAAGAGGATGGCCGTCTGCACGACCCGGTGCTGCGAGAAAACTTCGTCGAGCGCGTTTTTGCGCTGCACGAATTGAACACGCTGCGTAAAAACGGCCTGACGCGCCGCGCGCTGCTGGATTTTCACAGCCGCTACAAACTGCAGCTGCTGGCACACCATCAGGCGGGTTACCGTGAGATTGGCCCATTTGTCGCCTCGCTGCATGAATGGGACGATCTGGACGCGTTCTTCGAGGCGTACCGCGAAAAACTGATGACCATCCTGAAAAAGCCCGCCTCGCGGAAAAATCACACCAACGTGCTGATGCATATTCAGGGCTATTTCCGTAACCAGCTTAACAGCCGCCAGCGGGGTGAGCTTCGTGACGTGATCCTGCATTACCGAGAAGGGCTTCTGCCCATTCTTGCGCCGATCACGCTGCTAAAACATTACCTGGCCGAATACCCGGATCAGTATCTGATGACGCAAAACTACTTTGATCCCTATCCTGATGATTTGGGTCTGCGTCTGGCCGTTAAATAATCAATAAGGCGAAGGCCCCCATTGACCCTCAGGGGCCCGAAGCAGTAGCCCGTTTAGACGACATCCTCACTGTCGTCTCTTTTTTGCATTTCGCCTGAAAGGCTGTAAATATATACAGTTTATAACGCAAAAAAGGGATCGGCCTGTGATTAACACCCTGCACATTCAAAACTACCGCTCAATTCGCGATATGTCGCTGGAGCTGGAACAGCTCAACATTGTCTTCGGCCCGAATGGCACCGGAAAATCAAATATTTACAAGGCGATCCACCTGATGCACAGCGCCGCGCAGGGGCAGTTTTCTCAGGCTCTGGCGAATGAAGGCGGGATTTTGAAAGTGTTCTGGGCGGGTAAAACCCGCAGCGACCAGCTGCGACGGATGAACCTGGCGGTAGAAACCGAAACCTACGAATACGAGCTGCAGGTAGGCTTTGTTGAGAAGCTGCCCTATCCCTCGCAGTTTCAGCTCGATCCGGTGATCAAGGAAGAGTCGCTCTGGCTGAGCGGCCAGCACCGCCGCCCGTCGGCACAGCTGATGAAGCGCAGAAATCAGGCGGTTTTCCTGAATAACGTCCACCACGAGAAAGTGACCCACAGCGGCACGCTGTACGAGAACGAATCGGTATTCGGACAGCTCGGCGAACCGCACCTTTACCCGGAAGTGTCGCAGATGCGCGAGTCCCTGCGTAACTGGCGATTTTATCATGAGTTTTCCGTTGCAAGCGGCTCCATGATGCGTGCCCCGCAGGTGGGTTTCCGCTCTCCGGTGCTGGCGAGCGACGGCGCCAACCTCGCGGCGGCATTCCAGACCATTGTCGAGATTGGCGATGAACTGCTGCTGATGCGCATTCTTGACCAGGCTTTCCCCGGCTGCGTGTTTTACAGCGACAACACCGGCGGACGTTTTCGCATGATGATGCAGCGCGAGGGCTTAAGCCGCCCGCTGGAACCGGCGGAGTTTTCTGACGGCACGCTGCGCTTTTTATGCCTGGCGGTGGCACTGTTAAGCCCGCGCCCACCGGCGTTTATCGCCCTCAACGAACCGGAAAACAGCCTGCATCCGCAGATGCTGCCCGCGCTGGCAAGCCTGATTGCCGAGGCCAGCCGCTACTCGCAGATCTGGCTCACCAGCCACTCGCCGGAGCTGGCGACGTTGATTGAGAAGCACCGATCGTTTTCGCTGTATCAGCTGTCAATGACGGAAGGAGAGACGAAGATGGAGAAGCTGGGGTAAGAAGGGGCTTTCATTTTCTTTAACGCAAATAACCACAATATAAGACGGGTCTTTTGGAAAAGAGTACAATGCCATCAGTATATTAACGCGCATTTCTTATTCTGAGAGACACAACATGAAACACATTCTGGCTGCATCCTTATTCGCCTTATCTGCCTCTGTCTTTGCGGGGTCTGCCCCACACTGGACGTATGAAGGCAAGAGTGGTCCGGAAAACTGGGGCGAGCTCAGCGACGAGTTTGCCACCTGCAAGACCGGGAAATTCCAGTCGCCCATCGATATCCGTAACGCCTATAACGCCACGCTGCCGCCGCTGGAGATGAATTTCCATACCGCCGCCGAAAAGCTGGTGAACAACGGCCACACCCTGCAGGTGACCGCCAGCGACGAAGATGAATTCCGTCTGGACGATCAGATCTTTACCCTGCGCCAGTACCATTTCCATACCCCGAGCGAAAACCGGATCAACGGCAAATCCTTCCCGCTGGAAGCGCACTTTGTTCATGCCAGCAAAGAGGGCGACGTCGCGGTGCTTGCCGTTATGTTTGAGGTCGGCCCGGAAAACAGCGCACTCAACCCGCTGCTGGCGCGCCTTCCGAAGGAAAAGGACCACGAAATCTCGATTGATAAACACCTCGATCTTCGTCCGCTGTTCCCGGCTGACCTGCACTATTATCGCTTCAGCGGCTCGCTGACCACCCCACCGTGCACCGAAGGGCTGCGCTGGCTGGTGATGAAAAACACCGTCACCCTGTCAGAAAAGCAGCTGGAGATGTTTAAGCAAGCGCTTGAGCACAGCAATAACCGTCCGCTTCAGCCGCTGAACGGCCGCGTGATTGTTCAGTAAGGTGTTGTGAGTTAAAAGCATCCGCAGGCCGGGTCTCCCGGCCTAAAAGACGGTGTTACTTCATGTCGCATCATGCCTGGCTACAGACGGCTGAATACGAAACGTCTTGCGCCACTCCGTCGGGCTGACGCCAAAACGCGCCTTAAACTGTTGTCGCCAGGTCACCGCAGAGTTAAACCCCACCAGCTCGGCCACGCGTTCAACCGGCATATTGCCGGCTTCCAGTAAGATCTGGCTGCGCCGCAGGCGCTCGGCGGTGAGCCAGTCGGCCACGGTCATGCCGGTGGCGTTGACAAAATGGCGGGTCAGCGTGCGGCGGCTCATCGAGACCACCTTCGCCAGCGAGTCGAGATTATGCGGCTCGGTAATGTGTTGCTGCAGGTAGTCGATCAGGCAGTTAATCCGCGCGTCGCGGGTGTCCTTCGGCACCGGCTGGGCAATGAACTGCGCCTGACCGCCTTCGCGGTGCGGCGGCACAATCATCCGACGGGCGATCTGGTTGGCAACCACGCTGCCAAAGCGCTGACGGATGATATACAGGCAGCAGTCCAGCGCGGCGGCGGTCCCGGCGGAGGTAATAATATTGTCGTCATCCACATAGAGGGCGTTGATATCAAGCTGGACGCGCGGAAAAAGCGACTGGAAGTGATGTTCAAACTCCCAGTGGGTGGCCGCGCGCTTGCCGTCGAGAATGCCCGCATACGCCAGCACAAACGACCCCAGACACAGCCCGACGATTTCCGCGCCGTTGTTTCTTGCCTGCACCAGGCTGTCGAGCAGCACCTGAGGCGGGCGATCCAGCACGTGCTGCCAGTAGGGCACCACCACAATATCCGCCTGCGCGATGGCTGAAAAATCCTGCGTCGCGTTAAGGACAAAACCCTCTTTTGAGGTGAGAACGCCGGGTTTTTCGGCGCAGATCGTCACGTTAAAGCGCTTTTCGCCGGAAACCGCGTCGCCAAACAGAATACAGGGAACGGAGTAGTGGAACGGGCTAAACCCGTCCACCGCGACAATCGCGACGTTGATAAGTGGCATCTGTCTCTCCTTCCCTTTTTGGTGCTCAGAATATAACGGTTTCGCCGTCCTGGGGAATGCTCACCGCATCACCGATCTGGTTCGCTTCCACGTATTCCCGCAGCGCGCGGCGGCTCAGCAGGCAGTGGTTAATGGCTTCCATATGGACCGCCACAATTTTTGCCTGCGGCAGCAGGAAGTGAACGTTGAGCAGATCCTGTTCCCCCATAATGATGGGCCCGAAACCGATCACATGCGCGTATCCGGCATTAAGCACCACCACATCCGGCTGGTGTTTTTGCAGATCGGCCGCCACCGCATCACGCCAGACGGTATCGCCCGCGATGTAGAGCGTTTTCTCGTCCGGGTGGCGCAGAACCACACCGCAGGCTTCGCCCAGACGCTCTGCCAGCTCCGGCACCGCGTACGCGCGATCGGTACCGTGCTGGCCGCCGTGGGTTTTCGCGATGCGGATATCACCGAAGGTGGACTCGTCGGTCATGACCGTCAGGTTATGAAAACCCTGGCTTCGCAGCAGCGCGGCATCACGATCGTTTTGCACATAGATCGGTTTGTCTTTGGCGATCAGTTCCACCGCCGCGCGATCCCAGTGATCGTCATGGGTGTGGGTGACGATCACCGCATCAGCGTCCAGCAGCGTGCTGACGTCAACGGGCAGTTCAACCATTGGGTTACGGATCTCGGCCCGCACCGTGCCGGGGAAACCGGGGTAAGCGTCTTTTGCGGCCAGCATCGGGTCGATCAAAAAGCGTTTACCGGCATACGTGATCAGTTGGGTGGCATTGCGAATATGAGTGATGTTCATGGGCTATTCTCCTGTGCGTGTGATAAGGAGAATAGCCCGCGACCCGGCGTTAGCCTGTGGGCTAACGGGCGATGAACGATGAAATCGGGTCAATCGATAAACCGTTTACGCACCCGCTCCAGCGGCGCAATCAGCAGATTGATAAGCGGTTTGCGATCGATAACGATATCGGCGTTAACCGTCATCCCGCCCATCAGCAGACGCTTTTTGTTGTCCGGATCGGTAAACCAGGAAGGCACCCGCACCTTGGCAAGATAGTAGTTCTGCCCCTCCTGCAGCGGGATAAGC
Organism: Enterobacter sp. SENG-6; assembly: GCF_001605945.1. NCBI lineage: Bacteria > Pseudomonadati > Pseudomonadota > Gammaproteobacteria > Enterobacterales > Enterobacteriaceae > Enterobacter > Enterobacter sp. SENG-6. The sequence continues at coordinate 127,528 of NZ_LOMM01000002.1, read as the reverse complement.
GCCGAATGCGCATCAATATTCACCTCGTAAAAATCAGACAGGGTGGCCTCCACCGAGCCATATTTATCCACCGGCCAGGAGTCAAAGCGCAGCTTCACCTTATCCCCTTTCGCCACCCGGCCCACGCCCGTAGCTGGCACATAGAGGTACCCCTCCATCGACGCGGCGGTGTTTTTACGGATCACCACCACCACCTCGCTGTTTTGCGTAATGGCCCGGCCCGGCGGGAAGTTGATCGCCACCACGTAGCCATCGGCAGGCGCCAGCATGGCCATCGTAGAGCTACCCCGGCTGGAAAGGTTGCGGTCAATTTCGCTGATCCGGTTTTTCACGTACAGCAGCTCTTGGCTCAGGGAGTCGATTTGCGACTGAGTGCTGTCGGTCAGGCTGGTTTTGCGCGCCTCCAGATCGAGGATACTGCTCTCCTCCAGCGTCAGGTTAAGCTGCGCGTTGAGCACGTCGTTGTGGCTTTTATCCAGATCGACCTTCGACACATAGCCTTTCCCGGATATCGCTTTCCACGCCTCATAGGTATCGGTGCTGTTTTTGAGCAACGCACGCAGCTTTTTCACTTTGTCGCGGGATACCACAATCTGCCGGTCGGCAATATCCAGCTGCTGCGCCAGGTTTTTCCGGTACGTAGCGATAGAATCTTCAATGGTCTGCACGCGCTGCTCGCTGCGCTTTTTCTCCGCCTCCATCTGCTGGCGATCGAACTGCACCACCGAGCCCTGCTTGCCGCCGTAGTCCTGCGACACGGTAAAAAGCGGGTCATTCTCTTTCACGTACTGGCCTGGACGTACGGCAAAATCCACGATGGTGCCGGACTCTCTGGCACGCACTTCCACATCCCCCTGGGCCGGGATCAGCACCCCGCGCGCCAGCGTGGTTTCCGAAAAGTTAAAGACGATCGAAAAGACCAGCAGACAGAGAAAAAAGGAGATAAACAGCGTTAACACGCCTTTCAGCCGCGGGGCGTTGATCTCGTAGCTCTTTGAAAAATGGTGCGGGATCAGCGCCCGACGTTGTCGGTTTCGGTTTCTTAATTTCACGACATGTCATCCATGATAAATCACTGAAAGATCGTCCCATGCACTCCAGAGCGTGGGGGTTTTACGCAACGCGTTCAGCGTGGCGGTGGCGGCCTGACGGTACTCCGCAGGGGCATAGGTCTGGCTCTCCAGCGCAAATTCCGCCGAGTGCAGCGAACAGCCGGGCAGCAGCGTACGAATCACGTATCCGTAGCGCGTTAAAAAGCGCGTCGACACGTCCGTTAACCACGCTTTCTGGTCGCCCGCCTGGGTCATGAACAGCGGCGCATCCGGGAGGCGCTCATCCACCAGCAGCACGGTCACCAGCCGGTGCGGGGAGAAAAACGCCCCTGCCCGCCGCTCCTCGTGTGCCGCCATCAGCTTGTGCAGCGCGGGAAGGCGGGTAACAAACTGAAAGCGCACGTCGTCTGGCGCGGTGGCGAGCAGCGCATCCGCGATCAGGCCAAATCCGGCCCAGCGCATGCCCAGCAGCAGGGTGCGGGGCTGAGAATAGAAATCCTGCTCGCGGGTAAATGCCGCCACCCGGGCGTGGAGATCGAAACGCACGTTGCGCCGCCACAGCGCGGGCGGGAAGATCTGCTCGACAAAATGAAAGCCGCTCATCTCCAGGGCGTTCTGGCGCAGAAAATCGGGCGGGACGTCAGTCTCCGGGCAGCGCATAAACTGGCTGTAGTTTTGCGTGATCCGGCTTGCGAGCAGCGTGCGTCCGGCCTGCCGGGCGCAAAGTCGGGCGTAGAGACGGGGCAGAAACATCATTGCTCACTCTCCCGCAGCGTGCCGTTTTCCATGGTGTAGAGCCGTCCGTGACAGCCCACCACCTCCGGCGAGTGGGTGACAAACACCAGACCAATCCCCAGACCACGCAGGTTCGCCAGCACCTTCTGCGCCGTGGTTTTATCGAGGTTTGCCGTCACTTCATCGCACAGCAGCAGCTTCGGCTGGCTGTACAGGGCGCGCGCCAGCACCAGACGCTGCATCTCGCCGGCGGAGAAAAAGGTATTTCCCGGCAGCAGCTCCGTTTCGTATCCGTGCGGCAGACGCGCGACCACATGGTCAATCTCCGCCAGGCGGCAGGCAGCAATCACCCGCTCTTTGTCCGGCGCGCTATCAAAGCAGGAGAGGTTATCCAGAATGGAGCCGGTAAAGAGAATATCGTCCGCATGCACAATGCGAATATGCTGGCGCAAAGAGGAGAGATCGCACTCGGTGATCGGGATCGCATTGATCCGCAAACTGCCCGATGTGGAGAGCAACATCCCGGAGATCAGACGCAGCAGCGTGGTTTTCCCGGAGCCGCTCTGGCCGACAATCACCGCCTCTTCGCCCTGCTTCAGCGTCATGTTGATGTGCTGCAGGGTCGCCTCACGTCCTGGATAAGCAAAAGAGACATCCTCAAAGGCCAGACTGACGGGTGAGGTCACAATCTTCCGGCCAAACTGGCTGGCTTCAGAGGGGGCAAACAGCAGGTCGCCCACGCGATCCAGCGGCCCTTTCAGCGCATTTTTGTCCAGCAGCTTTTGCGCCACCTGTACCATCGCGTCGGAGAAATAGCGTTTGTAGCTGATGTAGGCGTAGAGCATCCCGATACTCATCTGCCCTTCCAGGATAAGCCACGCGCCGAAGCAGACCACCAGCAGCTGCTCGGCGTTGATCACCAGCAGCGAGGCAACATCAAAGCGGGCCAGCAGGCGCTCTTTGCGCATCAGCCCGGCGATGTGCTCACGCTGGGATTTATCCATCACCGCGTCCCGGGCCTGCTCCATGTTGTTAGCCTTCAGGGTGATGATCCCCTTCTGCGTCTCCACCAGCAGCGATTCATACTTTGCGGTGCGCTCGATGGAGTCGTCCACCGCGCGCTGGTAAGGGCCGATCAGCGAAAAGCGGATCAGGAAGAACACCCCCATCAGCAGCATCGTCAGCACGGCGATTTTCACGTTATACAGCAGCATAAACAGCAGGCTGGTGAAGGCGATCAGGCTGGAAAAGAGGATCTGCACATAGCCATTGCTGATGAACTCCGCACAGGCATGCAGCGATTTTTCAATCGCCAGCACAATGCCCGGCGGACGGCTGCGGAACCAGCCGGTCTGGGTACGCAGCATATAGCGGCGAACCGACTGGCTGAGGTCGTCATAGGCGATGTTACGCATCAGGATCTCAAGCAGTTGCTTGAGGAACTTACCTATGACTTCAAAAATAAAGACGATAGCGAAAATGGCGGTGAGTAAGATCACCAGATCGTTGTCGTTGCGCGAGATGGCCTCATCCATGATCAGCTGCACGTAAGTGGGGCTGGCCAGCATGGTGATGAGGGTAAAAATCGAGAGCACAAACAGCAGCACCTGCCGCTGAAATAAGCTCGGGGATTTATTGGCCAGCCGCCCCAGCGTGAGCGTCTCGTCAGGGGATTTTTTGTCGAAGCGCGGCGTCGGCTTCAGCTCCAGCACGTAGCCGGAAAAGAGTTTTTGCGCCTCCTTGAGGCTGTAGCGACGCACGCCGCTGGCCGGGTCGTGGACCGTTACGCTGCGCCCGTCAACCTTCACGATCACCACGAAATGATTGCCGCGCCAGAAGGCGATGAGCGGCAGTTCGGCACTTTCAATTTCAGTGATTTCGCCCTTGAGCACCCGGCCCGTCATATTTTTATCGCTGGCGAGGGTCATGAGTTCCGCCATCGAAGTGCCCGCGTCGGCAGAGACGGTAAGCTCCCTGCGCAGCTGGCTGACGGAGACGTGGTGTTCATAGTGCCCCAGCACCATCGCCAGGCAGGCCAGCCCACATTCGGTATATTCATGCTGGCGAATAACGGGTGTCTTACCCTTTTTTTTATACTGAAAAAGCGAAAACATAATTATCCGTGGCTGAAATAAAAAAATGGCCCGGCAAAGCGGGCCATAAGCATAGGTCGATAACTTATGCGCTGAAGAAGCCGCCGATGAAGCCGCCCACCAGGCCAAACACACCACCGATGGTGCCGCCCAGCGCGCCTAACATCTGGCTGCCTGCGTTATAGCCTGCGCTCGCGCCCTGAAGGGCAGCAGCAAACGGATCCCAGCCACCGATGATGGCCTGTGCTTTTTTGAAATCGATAACTTGCATGATTGTCTTCCTGTTCGTTGAATTAGTTGTAGCTGCCAACCAGCGCACCCAGGAAGCCCATTGCGCCACCCAGAATTCCGCCAACCACGCCGCCTACCATGCCCATGATGCTTGCACCGGTGTCATAACCCAGCTGTGCACCTTTAACGAGGCCAGCGAATGGGTTTAATGCACCACCGATAATATCTTTCGCTTCTACGAATGAAATCGCTTTCATTTTATTCTCCTGTAGTTGTAAATCTTCAGCTTGCGCCAAAGGATAATTTCCTTTTATGAAGGAAAGCGGTTGTTACGGGCAGCGCGTAAGCGGGATGATTTTATTTCCATAAATAATCATCCGCCTTGCGGGCTGCGCGTAATTATCTATTTCCAGCCGTTGACCCGGTGGAAGATATTTTGAGTCATTATATTGTGAGCTACATCCCTGAGAAGAGACATATTTAAACCAGGTATTCCCGGTATTACTCACCACCCCGTTACTAAACGTATAATCAAAATGCCTTGTCCATGGTCGGACAATTAAAATAGCCTCAAGCGAAACCACCACATCCGACTGAATGCGTTGGCCTTTGCTCATCACAACCCGCGCCTGAAGCGGCGTCTCGGTGAATTTAACGCGATAATAGCGTTCTTTGCTGTCGTGCGGGCCGGTATAATAAAACTTAAACCCGGCCCGCTCGCCGCTCTCCAGAGTTAACTGTTTTGGCGAGAACATCACCTCGCCATCTTTTATTTCAGTCTCTTTCCCGTGTTCTTTTGGGACATCAACCTGAATAAGCGAAACAGTATAATTCTGTCGTACGCCGGTATCGTTTTTTATTGGCTGAAAAACAACTTCTTTTTCAGGTAGAAAATCAATATTTAGATTTTCAATAATTAAAGCATTTGCGCTTGCGGAAATGAAGCAATTTATTGCGAAAATAGCCAGGAATTTTCCAGTCATACACGTTTAATTCCAGGATGCACTGACATCAATTCGACCCTGAGCCGTCACTTCACCAAACCACGTATTACCGTCATAGGTGGTTTTCGATACCGGGTTATTCATCACAAACTGCAATACCAGCGGGGTTTTCCACAGCCACATGTCCGTCACGCCTGAGCTTATCTTGTCCCACTCTTCCGCATGGGTGGCGGGTGCGGGAATGGACAGCGCCTCGCCTTTGCAGTTATGCGCCTTCAGCGTTTGGCTTTTGCCCAGCAGCACGTTACCGGGAACAGGCACCGTGAAGCCGTTACCGCTAAAGGCACAGTAGTCCACGCCGTTCAGACTCTGCGTCGGCCCGGTGACCTTCACCGTGACCGCAATCGCGGCATCTTTTTGCGCGCCGCTGTAGGTAATGGTGTAGGGGATCTCTATCGGCCCCTCGCCAATCGTGCCTTTCCCGGAACCGCCCAGGCCGTTAGGGTCGAGCGTGTAATCCGGGTTATCCGGCACGATCGCAAGGCCTGGCTGGATAGGGTCAATCACCAGCCCGCCCCCCGGCTGGAAGCAGAAATCTGCCGCCAGCGAGCTGTTACCCGGCGTCAGGCACAGGCTGACGATATTGCCTATATTGTTGCCATCCCCCGCCTGCGCCACGCTCAAAATCAGCGCCTTCGGGAGGAAGATTTTCAGGTACGCCTTGCCGCCGTTTTTTTGCGGCGCCGCGAGGAAGGTATTCGCCAGCACGCGCGTGTCGCTCAGGATGCCGCCGGAGATGCTGTACCAGTTGCTCTCATCGAAGGTGATTTCCGCCGCCAGCCCCGTCCCCCCGTTCATGTGCGATTGCAGCACGCCGTTCACGCGGGACGAGGTCAGCGCCAGCCCCGGGTTGTAGCCGGTGATATCTTCCCCGACAAAGGTGTATTCCAGCAGTTCGCAAAGCACACCCGACACCGTATTGCGGGTGTATTTAGTACACGTCGCCCCGGTTGAACCATCCACAATGGTCACCTCGCCGCTGATCGGGTCAATGCCCAGATCCAGCGCCCGCGAGTTGGTCATGGTCAATGTGCCGACCTTATGCAGCGTGTTGGTGGTGGTGACCTTGCCGATAGAGGAGATCTGCGGCGTGGAAGTAATCGTCACCTCGTTGCCAGGTGCAGCATTAAGCAGATAATCAAAGAACGGATCCCCCAGCACCCAGCGGCCATAAGCGGTGCCCGGCTCAATGACCGGCGGTTTCACCACCATGGACGTGTCGGTATAGCTGGTCGTCGCGGTATAGCCCGTGGTACCACAGCTTGACGAACACGCGGTGCCCTTAAAGAACGGCGAGGCGCTGGAGCCAGTGACGCTGAAGTTGATGGTCAGCGGGCTGCCTGCCGGGCCGTTAAAACTGTTGTCCGGAATATAGGTGGCAATCCCGTTGTTGGTTTTGGCACTCAGGGTGGGCCACTCCCGCGAGCCGTGTAAAAACGCGGTGGAGGTGCTGTTCAGACTGAACAGCGCCGCCGTGTTGCCCGTCCCGTTGTTGTCCGGGTTGTTGATCGCGAAATAGGGCATCTGCTGCGCCTGCGCCGCCGCGCTTATCAGCAGCAGATTAAGAGCGAATATCTTTTTCATCGTCACGTTCCCGTGTTCCTTTTGCTTCCTGCCAGACGAAATCGCCTTTATCGCAGGAGATGTCCCCAAGCCACAGCGCGCCACGGTTGGACGCAATATCCAGACGCACCTCGCAGACGCTGTCGTCCGGCGTGGCAATGCTGAGCACCGGATTGTTCTTGTCCACGTCAATCACGAAGCGACCGTCGTTTTCGGTGCGGGTCAGACCCACGTGGTTTTTGATTTGCGTGGCGCTCACCGGATTACCGTTGGCATCAACAAGGCGGCCAAACAGGGTGACGATTTTTTTCACCTGCGGCTTCATCACCACCGTGTTCCCCGGGTAAACCGTGATATGACGACGAGCGTTTGCGCCAATGTCATAGCTTTCGGTGCCGGTTTCACTGTTCATGACCTCCAGGTCATAGGCCTGATAGGCCGGTAACGACAGCCAGGTTTTATCGCCCTTGATGCGCTCCGTGCGGCCGTTGAGCTTCAGCGTGAGCGACTCGTCGGACTTAAGCCCGGTACTGACGATCACCCCTGCGCTGTGGGTGCCTTTACCGGCTGCAACCGCCTCTTTCGACCAGCCCACGCTGCCGTCGCTGGTCAGCGTGGAGTTCCAGCCTTTGCTGGTGCCGCTCTGCACGCTCAGAATGTTGCTGTTCCACGGCGTGTCGAAGCTCACGCTGCCCCCGCCGCTCACGGTGCGATCCTGGTTGCTGCTGAAGGCACGTGAAACGTTGGCGGTAACCGACTTCAGGTAATCCCCTTCGAACTGGCGGCTGGCGCTGACGTTAAGCGCCGTGCCGGTATCGCGGTTATGGGAAACGCCCACCGAGACGGTGTTACCCAGCGGGATCGAGAAATCGAGCATCACGTAGCGGTCTTTCTCTTCGTAATAGCCTTCGTATTTATTGCGCGACATCCCCACCCGCAGGCGCGCCGTACCATAACGACCGGCATACAGCCCCTGGGAGTAGTCAACCTGATAGCGTTTATAGCGGTATACGTCGTCTTCCTGTCGCATCAGGCTCAGGTTGCCGGCGGACGGCAGGCCAAACGACGGCAGGCTGAACGATGCCCCCCACGTGTTGCCTTTGTTTTCATAGATATCAAGGAACTTGCCGCTGGAGAGCTGCTCATGCGAGTACCAGACCGAACCGATATTCCACGGCAGGCTGACGTTAGCCCCGTAGTTGGCGCGGTACGTTCCGTCAGAGGCGGCCATCGTCTGGGTATTCACCGAGAAGTACCCGGTCAGGTTCAGGGAGGCCCACAGTTCACTGACCACGTGTTCGCGCATCATATAGCCGGAGGCGTTCCAGTCGACCATCCCGCTGCGCTTGCTGAAGGAGGCGCCGACCAGCGACATGGTGTCTTTATGTTTGGTGTCGTAATCGTAGTAGTAGCTGTTGTCCTGCTCGTTTTTCCGTTTGGCGTACTTCTTATAGTTAACGACGGATTTGTCGCGGCTATAAATCCCGCCCCACGTCTGCCAGCGCAGCGATTCCGACACGTTGTTAGTGAAAGGTTTGTTCACCGTGTACATGCTCCGTGACACGGTGCGGCTGCCGCTGACCACCTCGACTTCCACGCTGTAAATCCCGTAGGGCAGCGCGCTGGTGTCGATTTCGTGGTTACCCACGTCAAAGCGCTGAATACCAATAAGCTGGCCGTCAAGACGAATGCGGGCTTCTCCGGCGGTCGGGAAATAGACCACGATCGGCGTCAGGGAGAGGGTATTGTCCCGCTTACGCGAGTTGGCCTGGTTCCCTACGGAGACGCCGTACACCTCTCCGCCGGAGATCCCGCTGACGCTGGCGAGAGACTGCATCGCCCAGCCGTTCAACATCCCAGCGGCGTAGCGCATGCCCTGATAGTCACGTTCCCACATCACCGCGTTCATCTGGGTGTCGCTGCTGTTCTCGTTAACGTAGCCCGAGCCATCGACCAGCAGGTGATCGACCCCCATCGAGACCCAGCTTTTGGCGTTGAGATAGCCGGATGACCAGCTGTCGCCGTAGCCGCTCTCGGTGTGATACGCCCCCAGGTTATAGGAGAGCGTGCCGCTCAGATCGTCTGATTCAGGGGCATCGATATCCACCTCACGCGGACGAATATTGACCCCGTAGTCACGTTGGGAGAGGTTCAGCAGCAGGCGCATTTTTTTCTGATCCAACTCGAACGCCGACCCGGCGCTCACCGGAATACGCATATGGTCGTCAAACTGCTTGCCGTTGATGCTTTGCAGCAGCGTCCGCATCTCTTTTGACAGGCGAATACCGTTGTCTGACTCCTGGACCTGGACATCGCGCAGCCCGAGCTGTCGGTCTTCTGCGTAGATCGTTACGTCGCCAATACGGACATACTCGCTCACGTCACCGGTGCTGCCCGCCTGTTGCGCTGCACCCGGGCGGGTATTGACCAGATAAACGGGGATTTTGATCCCCTGCTCCAGCAGGGCATAGAGCGAGTCGGGAAAACGGTAATTAGCGATAACCACGGAGCTGGAGGCCGCATGCGCATACGCGGGCAAGAGGCCGGATGTGCACGCCATCATCACCGGCAACACTAATTTATTTTTCACCATGCATCCTTACTTAACAGGAATGAACTGTTTCAGGTCCCAAATTCCGAGATGAAAATGGCTGTCCGTTACGTTGATATCGTCGATCGCGCGGGAGGTGCCCGGCATCAGGTAAAAGTTTTTGACGCACGGCGTGGTCGGCGATTCCGGGTTGGGTTTCAGGCAAGTTCCGCTCGCGTTCACACGAAACGCGGTATTGCCCTTATTGGTGATCTTCCCGGCCACGTAGACGAAATCGACGTTCTTCTTCCGGGGCTGGACCACCAGAATGGTACTCACCACGGCACGGGTCATCCCTTTGCCATTCTTTTGCGTGCCGTTGTCGAGATCCTCGCTGACCCCTTCATCAATGAAGGTAATGCGGTAATAGCGCTCCCGATCGTCGGCCTTACCGTGATAGTAAAATTTGACGATATTGCTGGTTCCGGCGGGCATGACCATGCGCGTGGGCGTCAGCAGCAACTCGTCGGTTTGCTCTGGATTAATCACCACGCCTTCATCCATCGGGCTGCTGATACGCTGGGCGCTGATGGAAATAATGCGCACGCTGTCCGCTTCGTTTTTTAATTCCTTGGCGGTGGAATCCGCATCGGCAGGAATAATGGTGGTGACTTTGCCAACATTAATCGCCAGCGCGGAGGAGGAAATAAATAATAAAGAGAAGAAGATGGGTTTGAGGCTAAACATGATATTTCCCTAAACAGGGGCTTACGCCCCTGTAACTGTCAGCTCTTAGCCCCAGGTTGCGCGGAACGCAACGGAGACAGTACCTTCCCACAGGCTGTTGGTCAGGTCTTTGAACTCTTTCGCCGCACCGGTGCTGTCCTGTGCAGAATCGACGTAGAACACAAACTTGTCCTGGCCGGTCACTTCGGTGTTTGCCGTCGCGCCTGCGCTGGTGGTCAGGTTCCACAGGCCAGAAGAGACGCCGGTGTTGTTTGAAGAGTCAACCAGGGTAGTCCATGCCGTTGACTTCGTACCCACTGTGCCACCGATGGAGCCCAGATCGGTCCCGCCAAAGCGCGCGCCCACTTTCAGTTTGGTTGCTTCGCCGCCAACGCTGAACAGGGTGTTGTCAGAGTCATCAACGATAGCTTCCAGTTTGAAGCTGGTTGCAGAAGAGTGATCGCCACGAATAGCCACATCAAACAGACCGGTGTCGGTGTTAAAGGCTTTCGTGTTTGCGCTATAAACGAAGTTCAGTGCGCGTGTTGGGGTGACAACCAGATCGGAATCGCTGTCTTTCGTTGCAGAAGCTTGCCAGGTTGCAGAAGCGGTAGTTTCCGCTGCATGAGCAACGCTCAGGGCAGAAAGAGACAGAAGTGAGCCCAGAACGATAGCGTTCAGTTTATTCATTTATTTAGTCCTTCAAAAAAGAATCCAGATGTTTAAAAAAGGGGAGCCCCTTTTTCGGGGCGAAGTATAGTCACCCGAAAAATAACGAGGCAATACAGAAAATTTCATTCCCTTTAAAGCAAAAGATGAAAAATATCCGCCTGCTTTTGCATCTTGTTGTTACATAATGAATAAAATTGAGACTTTTTGATGAATAGATAAACATCTATTCTGGTCATTCTGCAGAATATCAGGATGTGGGTACAGCCACGCACATCATTATTGGTAATACCAGCCCTTTAATTAGCCAGGCATGACCTTTAACCCGGGTAACATAAAAGAAGTCGATACTGTCCATTAGCAGCTCATTGACAATTCCATCAGGGGCAATGTCATCATCAGATTTCTGCAGTTTTTTTCCTTTAATATAGTAAATATCACTGCCAGCAACTTTCTCAACGTTAAGGACATAGTTTCGGTCAATCAAATAACGTTTGTCGCCGCGGGTGAATACCCCTTTATGGATCACCGTGACAATATCGCTGCCATTAAAAAGAAACAGCGTGGTTAACGACAGGGCGGTCGACTCTCCCGTGGAATAGTTTTTCCTGGAAACCGTATCAGACTGACAGCCAAATCCCACTTCCTGAGTTCTTTTCGGGTAAAGCACGGCAATGACGATAACGGAAAGCAGCAGTACCACGCCCAATAATATACCCATCTGTCTCTTCGACATGATCTTAACTCCCTGTCAGGCTTCTGTAAGAGATGCAATTTTTATAGCTATCGGCGCCATCCTGCAGATAACAGACGGCCAAAAAATCATTTTCCAGCTGTGATTTTTTAAATTTTGAATAATAGGCATCAGCAGCCTGATGTTCGCAGTCGATATGTTGACGGACGATCGCCTCTTTAGCGCGGTTAAGATAGACCTGCTGAGGCTGATACATGTTCTTATCGATAAGATAAACCGTACAGCGGTCAATTTTGCCCAGCCGATAGATATCGGACTCCTTCGGACGATCGGCGACGCGCATATTTTGGTAGAACAGCAGCGCGGCAATACCCATTATTGCCACCAGCGCCATCACGAACAGGGTGGTAAAGCCGCTGTCCCGACGACGCAAACCTTCAGGCGGGTCTCGCTGCTGCGTCACAATATCGACGGTTTCCGCCACCATTTTTTCCGGAGCGGCCACGGGCGGCCTGACAGTGTGATGTTCAATATGCGCGGCCAGACTAAAACCTTTTCCACGAATGGTCTTAATCAGTAGCGGGTCACGTCCTAAACTCCGAAAAGCTTTTCTAATTTCACTTATGGCAACATTAAGACTGACCGAGGAGCCGGAAAAACCCCGGTCTTCCCAGACTTTCTTAATCAGGTCGTCCCTGTCGAGGGTTTTACCATTATTAATGATGAGTTCATATAACAAACGTGCCGCCTGATTTGATAACTTAATGGAAGATTCCTCTTCTCCATTTATCATGATCACACCGGAGTCCACTTCATAAAGCATTGCGAGATCAATAAGATACTTCATATGATTGTTACACCACTGTTATAAACGACTGTATTTCCCTCGCAATAATAGGTCTAAAGAGGGTGTGGTCAAGTCATCAAATATTATTTGAGCACGCCACATAGAAAACTTCATAAATTAACAATTATTAATTCATTAATTAAGACCTTCGAATGAAGGCATTTAGGTTATGATCCTTAAAAGAACGTTATAGCAAGATTATAATCTCATTATCTTAATCTTAACGGAATAATGTTTTGTTATGTATCTTTTTGATGCAACATAATATCGTCAAGGCTCGTACTCAGGTCGCGATGCGCGTAAGCCTGTCACAGTGTGTTGCGCAGCCGGGAAACATTCTTTCTTAGATAAAACAAAATATTATGGAGTTTATCATGTTCAAAACGATCATGACCGTATCTGTGCTTGGCGCAGCCATTGCCTCTACTCACGCCATTGCCGCAGATAACTCAGCGGGTGGCGTAATTAACTTTACCGGTGCTATTACCGATACCACCTGTACGATTAATGGCGGGAAAAGCGCGGATATGACCGTCGCCCTCTCCCCCATTTCGGTTAAGGATGCCGGAACAACGGTTGGCCTGATTACAAAAAATAAAAAATCCATTTCGTTAACCTTCTCTGGCTGTACGCCAGCAGCAGGTACGACCGGTACGCCGCTGAAAGTGTATTTCTCCAGCGCCGATAATATTTCTACCGACGGCAAATACCTGCTGAATAACAGCGTTAATGAAAACGACGCCAGCGTGGCGCGTAATGTCGGTTTCGCCTTAGTTGAACCAGGTAAATCTACACCGGTTACGCTGAACCAGGCTTACACCACCAGCATTATGGGTACCTCAGCGGCGCCAGATTCAGAAACGCTGACGCTGGACGTTTATTACTATAAAACCAACGCCGCTGCTGCAACGGTCGGTGCGTTGAGCTCTAACGTGACCTACACCATTTCCTACCTGTAATTTCAGTTAATCAGGCTTCGTCCCGGCGAAGCCTGTATTTAAGGTTACCAATATGCGTAAGATTATTATGCTGGCATCTCTGCTGCTCAGCGCGGGCAACGCATGGGCCAATATTGTGATTAATGGCACGCGTGTTCTTTATCCTGAGAATAACAAAGAGGTCATTGTTCAGTTAATCAATACGGGTGATGCCCCTGCGCTGGTGCAATCCTGGATTGATGACGGCGATATTAACTCCACCCCGGAAACGGCAAACGTTCCTTTTCTGTTATCGCCACCGGTGGTGAAGGTCAGCGAACATAATGGTCAGCAATTGCGGATAAAAAAGTTGCCTGCGAATTTACCGGGCGATCGCGAATCGGTCTTTTTCCTGAACGTGCTCGACATTCCGCCAAAGCCGGAAAATATACAAAACCAGAATACCGTTCAGCTGGCGATTAAATCACGCATCAAAATGTTTTATCGCCCGGCCTCGTTAACCGGCACGCTGGATAACGCAACGGGGAAACTGACGCTGATTGCCAGCGGTAAACAGTTCCGCATCGTTAATGACAGCCCTTTCCATATTACGGTTGCCAATATTTCCCAGGGCAAAACCAAATTACTGCAGGAATCACCGATGGTCGCGCCATTTGGTCAACTCACCGTCGCAACAAAAAACGCGGTGAAACACGGCCAAACCTACCAGCTGATGTATGTGGATGATTTGGGTGCGTATAAAACCCGCACGCTCACCAGCCAGTGATCGGAAAGACTCACCATGAAAATGAAACAAAACAGGCTCTGCATGCTGGCTGTCTGCTCGCTTCTGCTTTCGCATAAATCAGGTGCGGTAACGTTTGATACCTCCCTGCTTGCTGGCGCATCCGGTGAGTCCGATCTGTCACGCTTTTACGAAAACAACGCCATGCCAGCCGGTCCCCAGGAGATGGATATTTACGTCAACGGAGACTGGAAGGGGCGCTATACGGTGACCTACGGCGAGCAACAGGATGACGTTCGCCTTGCCTGGAAAGACGCGCTTATGCTGGGGATCAACACCAAAGCGATTCCGGCCCCCGCCATTATTGACGGCCAGGTGCAGCTGCACGATCTGGTTCAGGGCGGCGAGGTAAAAACGGACACCAGCACGCTGAGTCTGGCACTCACCGTGCCACAGGCGGCCGTCTTACGTACCGAAGAGGGCTATGTTGCCCCTCAGTTCTGGGACGAAGGGATCCCGGCGCTGATGCTCTCCTGGAACACCACCTGGTACAACACGCGAACAAAAGGCTCCGCCAAAGAGACCAACGATGATTTTTACGCCGGGCTGGATTCCGGTGCCAACCTGCTCGGCTGGCAGTTTCGCGACAGCAGTACCTGGCGCAAATCCGCCAGCGGTGACAGCAGCTGGCAGAATAACACCCGCTACCTGCGCCGCCCGCTGGCAGCGCTGAAATCCAACCTGACGCTGGGCGACTTTTATATTCCCGGCGATCTGTTTGATTCCCTTCGTGTGCGCGGCGTGTCGCTGGCCTCCGATATGAAAATGCGCCCTAACTCGCAGCAGGGCTTTTCACCGGTGGTACATGGCGTGGCGCGCACTAACGCCCTGGTGAAGGTAATGCAGAACGGTAACGTCATCTATCAGGAGAACGTTCCGCCGGGCCAGTTCACCCTCGACAGCATTCAGCCGACCGGTTCAGCGGGCGACCTGCTGGTGGTCGTGCGCGAAGCGGACGGTTCCCAGCAATCATTCACGGTGCCTTTCTCTGCCGTGCCCGGCATGCTCAAAGAGGGTGTGAGCGAGTACAGCGTGGTGGCGGGAAAGGTTCATCAAAACACCCTTGAGGCGGACCCGGCGTTCCTGCAGGCCACGCTGCGCTATGGCTTTAATAACCTGATGACCGGCTATACGGGCACGATCGTGAGCGATAATTATCAGGCGGGGCTTATCGGCACCGGCTGGAATTTGCCCTTTGGCGCGGTATCCGTGGATGTCACCCACGCCAAAACCACGCTGCAGGACAGAACCGACAGCGGCCAAAGCTTTCGCGTGTCGTACAGTAAATTTATCGATACCACAGCCACCAACTTCACGCTGGCGGCCTACCGCTACTCCACGAAAGGGTATTACAGCTTTAGCGACGCGCTTTACTCCCGGGAAGGGTATCAACGCCTGAAAGCGCAGTATGACGAGTATGAAGATCGCTTCGGGGTCGCCCCGGAGATGACGATGAGCACCTGGGATGCCCTGCGCGCCGCACAGCCTAAAAACACCTTCACGCTTAACCTGAACCAGCGTCTGCCCGACAACTGGGGCACGGTGTTTATCTCGGGTACACAGCGCGACTACTGGAATTCCCGCCAAACCTCGCGCGAATATCAGGCCGGCTACTCCAACGCCATCGGCCGGGCCAGCTATACCGTCTCCGCCAGCCGGGTGCGCAACAGCGAGCGTGAAGAAGAGACGCGTTTTTACCTCTCCCTCAGCCTGCCCTTCTCGCTGTTTGAAAACAACGCGTGGGTCACCTCCAGCCTGACGGCCAGCGACTCGCATTATGAACAGAGCAATATCAGCATGAGCGGCAACGCGCTGGCGTCGAACCGCCTGAGCTATACGTTCTCCGGCAGCAATGCGCGGGGCGGGAACAACACCGCCAGCGTGAACACCGCATACCGGGCAAACTTCGCAACGCTTGGCGGCTCCTACAGTGAATCCTCCGACTACCGCCAGATGGGGCTGAACGGGCGCGGCAGCCTGGTGGCCGTGCCGTGGCATCTGCTTGCCTCCAACGAAACCGGCTCCACCATGACCATTGTCGATGCGCCGCAGGCGGAAGGGCTGATGGTTAACGGCGACGAAAGTATCGTGACCAACCGTGATGGCGTGGCGCTGGTGCCTTACGCCACGCCGTACCGTAAAAATGCCATCACCCTGTCCGAAACGGCGAACAGCCGCGGGGCAGAAGTGCTGGGCAACATCGCTAACGTCGCCCCTTACGATGGCGCGGTGAACTATATCCGCTTCGATACCGACCAGCGCCAGTCCTGGATGCTGCGCGCCACCCGCCCGGACGGGGCACCGTTGCCGTTTGGTACCGAAGTGCTGAACGAGCGCGGCGAGTCGGTGGGTTATGTCGGCCAGGCCAGCGTGCTCTACATTCGCGCGGAACAACCACCACGTGAGCTTAGCGTTCATTTGCGTGGCGGAAATTGCACTATCGCCGCACCGGCGTGGGGACTGGAAAGCCCGTCCTCTGTTTGCCATTACTAACGGAACATCAACATGATACGGTTACTGACCTTTCTGTTTCTCGCCTGCGTCAGCGGGGCAAGCTATGCCACCTGTTCCGGGGGCAGTATTTCCTATGGCCCGCCGATCAGCGTCGATCTGTCGGATAAGCTGACGCCCGCCACGCCGACCTGGACCGGGAGCTTCAGCACCCAGTACAGCGGCTCGTTTAACTGCTCAACCGGCAACAGCGAGTTTTCTTACACGCCGATCCTCTCGACCGACAGTAAGTACGCCACCATTCTGGGCTTCAGCAATGACAAATACAGGGTGCGGGCGGAGATCACCAGCACGCATCCCAACATGACGCTGAGCGCGAGCGGTAACCATACGGCTTCTGAACTGAACACGCCGTTTACCGTGCGCTTTACGCTGGTTGATCAGAGTGGTACGACCCTCTCGGGGGACACGGCGACCATGAGCGATGTCTTGTTCGTCAGCGATATGAGCGGCATGTCGTTCTGGGAGATCATTACCTGGCCGATCAATCAGTTGGTGAAAATCGTGCAGTGGCTGTTTAACGGCTTTAAGTGGCCATACGATAACCGGGATATGTTTGGCCAGCCGATGACCATCAAATATGCACCGAAGCTGACCACCTGCTCTTTCGACAACGCGGGGCTGACGGTTCATTTACCTACGCTGGGTATCCCACAGTTGAGTGCCTCTGCCCAGCCAGGGCTGACGCCCTTTACGCTCAATATGAGCTGTCAGAATCTGGGGACAAACGGGACGTCTGACCGGGCGATTGAGATGTTCCTCTCCAGCACGCAACTGCTGTCGACCGACAGTTCCGTACTGGTTGATACAAGCAGCGGTGCCGCACAGGGCGTGGGGCTGCGGCTGATTCAGCGGAATAACCCGCAACAGCCGGTCATCTTCTCGACCTCTACCACCAGCCGCGGAAATGCCACGCTGCTGTTCAACGTGGCGGCGGGCGGGGCACTGAGCAAGACGTTCACCCTGCCCATGGCGGCGTCCTATTATGTCTGGGCACCGGCGAAGGTCAGTCAGGGCAAACTCAATACGACGGCGACGCTGAATATTATCTACCCCTAATGCGCATCTGCCGGGACGCTGTCGTTCCGGCGAATCGACGCTTAACTCCCGATCCGGCCCGCCATCTGCAGGTATTTGATGAGTTCGCTGTGGTTGGTGAGGTTGAGTTTTTTCATCGCATTGTGCTTTTGGGTGGCGATGGTACTGGCCGAGCGGCTTCGCAGCTGGGCAATTTCGGTCACGGTGTAGCCTTCCACCAGAAGATGCAGCACCTCCCACTCCCGGGCGGAAAGCACCGAACGCGAGCGCGCGCCAGCGCGCATCATTCCCTTCAGATACGATGAGACACGCGGCCTGGCCTCTTCTGCTCTGAGCAGCGCCTGTAATTCTCTTTTCAGCTCGCCGGGCTCGTCCTGCAGGGAAAGGGTCAGCTCGTATTTCATCTCCAGCACCCTTTTTAATAATCCGTACTGTAATTCAGGCACAAAAAGTACACGCTTAACGTGGTGCGTATGACATAACATATTAAGCCGGTTACTGGTCTGTACGCTCCACGATTTATGGTTAAACAGATAACTGAACTCGGCCATAACAATATCGACCTGACCGTCGCTAATGGCATCAAAGAGCTGTTCTGTTGATTCCACTATTGATATTTGCAGAGAATATTCAGGCAGTAATTTACGCAGTGCATCGCTTATCATCTCCTGCAGAATATTGACCCGATAAAACACAATAATCCTGAGAGTGAATTCAGAAAAAATCATATTATTTCATTATTAACACGATAAAAGGAGACTGATAGTAGTGTAATAAGCCCATGCTCACAACTTATTCCCACCAGGATTTTAACGCCCGGGTGGCTAAAATTCCTGGCGACGCAATACAAGTGGCGAATCAACACCCAAAACGTGCTAAAACCCCGCCTAAAAACCCCATAAAAATAGCGTGTTATCCATATCAAACCTTAACAAACGCCATTTCTCAGGATAAAAATCTATCTCTAATATTATAAGAAGATTAAAAATATTAGATCTCACCTTAAAATATTTTTTGAATTTTATCTTTCGATAATAAAAGGGATTGGCTTTACGCAATACATTCTCCTGGCATACATTTTATGCCATGTCTCGCGACAAAGGCATGGGTACTGTTTCTCTTACACGGACCGGGTGCCCAACTAAAGGAGAATGACCATGAAAGAAACAATACATGTGGCCGTTATTGATAGTTGTGAGTTCACAATGATTGGCCTGCAATATCTTGGCAACCGTGAACCTGACGCGCATCGGGATGTTATTTTCCATGGGTTCAGCAATATTGAAGATTTTCTCCTCAGCGAACGAACCTGGGACATCGTCATTTATGATCCACTGAATATCGGCAGTTTTATGATTACGCCCAATGAAGATATTCTGCGCATTAAAGAAAAACAGCCAGCGGCGAGGATCTATATCTATTCGTTATCCGTCGGTTTTCTGAAATTTAAGCATGTGGATGGGGTCATCAATAAGCGCGTGTCGCTGGGGGATATCAAGGCGATGTGGCAAATCCTGATGAGCCAGACGCCAAAAGCGTTAAACCATTACAACGTGAGCATTACGACGCGGCAGCGCCCTGCAAGGCTCTCCAACGAGGAAGCGAGCGTGCTGCGAGGTTACTCATGTAACCTGAAAACCAAGCAAATTGCCCGTCAGCTCGGCTGCAACGTCAGGCTGGTTTATTTCTACAAAAACAATGCCATGAATAAGCTGAAGGCCGTGCGGGGCCCCTCGTTCTATCAGAGCATTCGCTGGATCCTGAATTAACTTCCCGACCGTGTGTCGTTTGCCTTTGTTCCCGTGTCCGCGGGAACCTTTTTTTCTGCAGGTCTTGTCATGTACACCGTGCTTCCCTCTCCCCTGCTGCATGCCATCACCGGATTGCGGTTTCAGCCTTTAGTCGATTTGCATTCCGGCCAGGCGGTGGCGCATGAGGTTCTGGTGGAGATCCACAACGTGAATCTTGACGCACTCTTCGCTTCACTGCCCACCCGTAGCGCGCTGCAAATTTTTTTCTGGCAGGCCAATACGCTGCTGCAGATGCCGGACAAAGGCCAGTACTGGCTTAATCTCCCGGCAGACCAGCTGCTTGATGCCAAAGCCATCGACCTGTTGCTTGCGCTACGTCACCAGCAGCGCTTAACGATAGAAATTCAGGATCCGTTAACCGTGACCCGCATGAGTGCCGCAGAGCAACGCGGCATCCATCACGCCCTGCTTCAGCTTAAGGCGGCGGGCTGGAAAATCTGGCTGGATGATCTGACTCAGGAACTGGCAGACGACTATGCGCGTCTTGCTCTGCCGGTAGATGGCATCAAACTGGACCGCTCAGAGCTGAGCTCTCCCGCCCGCTTTGACGCACTGGTTCACTTCGTCAGAGAGAAGATTGCCCGGGCTGTTGTCGTCGAAGGCATTGAAACCGCGCAGGACTTACAGCGAGCCTGCGCCTCAGGAGCACGGTTTGGCCAGGGTTTCCTCTGGCCGGAAAGCCGGATAGACGCCAGCGTGACGGTGTAAATTCCGTGGGCATTACCAGCCCGGCACCGCTCCGCCGTTAAAAATGGTCTCCGCCGCCTTCGCTACCTCCGGTGACTGATAGGACTGGATAAATTCCTTTACGTTCTCTGCGTCTTTATTGTCTTCGCGCGTCACCACGATGTTCACGTACGGCGAGTTTTTATCTTCGATAAAGACGCTGTCATGCACCGGGGAAAGCCCGGTTTGCTGGATATAGGTGGTGCTGATGATGGCAACATCCACTTTCGGGTCATCCAGCACGCGCGGCAGTTGCGCCCCTTCCAGCTCCATAATGTTCAGTTTTTTCGGGTTAGCGGTGATATCCAGCGCGGTTGGCAGCAGGCCCACGTCCGGTTTCAGGGTAATCAGTTTCTCTTTTTGCAGCAGGAGCAGCGCGCGACCGAGGTTGGTGGGGTCATTAGGGATGGCAACGGTCGCCCCGTCTTTCAGGTCAGACACGGATTTGATTTTGCGGGAATAACCGGCCATCGGGAAGACGAAGGTATTCGCTACGGCAACCAGTTTGTAGTTATGCGCCTTGTTATCTTCTGCAAGGAACGGACGATGCTGGAAGACGTTAGCATCCAGTTCTCCCTGGTTGGTGGCATCGTTGGGCAGCAGCGAACCGCTAAACCCGACCAGCTCCACATCCAGACCGTATTTCTCTTTTGCCACTTTTTTAGCGACTTCAGCCACATCCTGCTCCGCGCCGTTGATTACGCCGACTTTAATGTGTTTGGCATCGCTGCCACTTTGATCGCATCCTGCCAGCAGCAGACCCGCGAGAACCAGAGCACCCAATCGAAGTTTCACAAGACCTATCCTTTTGATGAACGTTTCAGTGACTATATCGGCAACGAGGCGGTGAAATAAAAACCGAAAAGGAATCAATAAGAAGGATAGGTTATATGCGGTCTATTGCCGGGTGACGCTGCGCCACCAAGCATCGGCGATCACGACGCTGTTGTCCAGTCCTCAACGGCAAGCGCCTGCACCATTCTGAATGCATGATCGTTGGTCACTATTGTTGTACCCCGACTAAGAGCATGCGCAGCGATCAGTTGATCGAGATCGCCCATCACTCTCCCTCTCTTCTCCATTTCTGCGCGGAGTTCACCGTACGTTGCTGCGGCTTCACTGTCCCAGTCGCAAATAGTGATGGTTTTAAGGAACTCAAGTATTGTTTTTTGTAATCTGTCACTTTGCTTTTTGGCTATTCCATAAAGCAGTTCAGCCTCCGTCACGCTTGAAATACACATTTTTTCTATTGGGGTGCGAGAATAGTGCTTTATCACCCCGGGATGTTGCCTGACGAGGTGGCTTACTATGTTTGTATCCAACATATGCAGCATTTTCTAGAACCCTTCAAATGGATCTCTTGTTGTATAGCTCTGATTGCGTTCCTCTTTACTCAGGAAAGAATCAGGAACATCAGTCTGCTTCAGTAAACGTAAAAAATTATCTCTGTGACGCTCCTTTTCCGATCTCGCAGTCAAGATGACGTTCCCTTCCTCATCTCGTCGGATGTAAACACTCTCCGTATCAAACATGAAGTCAGCAGGCAACATCACTGCCTGACGTCGCCCCTTTTTGAAGAGTTTTGCTGTACGTTTCATTGCTATCTCCCTGGTTGAATGACCAGGCCGAAGCATGTGCCATCGCCCTCAAGGGAGGCAAGCGAGACGCGTCAATTTCAGAAAGCGACTCGCAATAAATAGCGGAATGACTAATGCAGAACCGGGCCTAAAGCGCTTTCGTCAGATAATGACGCTGCATGCCTGGGTACGGGTAATCCTGCAAAGACATCTGCAGCTGGTACCCCTGTTTTTCATAAAACGGACGCGCCTGGAAGCTGACCGTGTCGACCAGGGCATGTGTACAGCCTTTACGTCTGGCTTCTTCTTCCGCCGTTTTGATAAGCTGGCTGCCCACGCCGGTTCCCCGCACGGTATCGCTCACCCAGAGATAATCAATATTCAGCCATTCACCTTTTCGCACGCCGATTAATCCACCCAGCATGACGCCCTTTTCGTCTCGCATGTAAACGCCAATATCACCACTAAAGTTCGTCATATCTAAAAACTGGGCGTTGTAAGCTCTTAATCCCACAAATAACTCTTCTTTTTCTTCGGGTGTGACTTTTTCTGTTATGCTCAGGTGCATATTTTTCTCCTTATTTTCCACGCAATCTGAATATCTCACAGGTTAACCTTCATAAAAACTCCTTATTTCCTCCATTTTTTAAATCCTGAAATATTCATTCAATATGTAAATAAAAAAAGCCTTTCCAATACGCACCCAAAACGTATAATGAGAACGATCATTCTCACTTTTTACCCGGTAATCGACGATGAGCACAAAACTGGAAGAACGGCAGAAACAACGTCAGGACGAGATCATCACCGCCGCGCGCCGCTGCTTTCGCGCCAGTGGATTTCATGCGGCCAGTATGTCGCAAATCGCCAGCGAGGCGAAACTCAGCGTCGGGCAAATTTACCGTTATTTCAGTAACAAAGATGCGATTATTGAAGAGATGATCCGCCGTATTATCGATTCCCGTATCGAGGGAATGCAGGACAAAACGGTGGTGGAAGGCATGCCGCAGGCGCTCGCCTGGCGTCAGACGATTAACGAAGACGACGATGCGCTGATGCTCGAAATGTCCGCCGAGGCGACGCGTAATCCGCAGGTGGCCGCCATGTTAACCGCAGCCGAGGCCCGTATGTTTAGCAACGCCTGTGCGCACCTGAAAAAGCAGTTTCCTCATTTAAGTGATGAACATATTCGCTGCTGCGTGGAGATTACCGCCGTGATGATCGAAGGCACAATTTACCGTCGGCTTACGCCTTTAAACGTGCCGTCAGAACAATTAGAGCCGATTTATCAGAATATTTTAAATATGCTTTTCACTGCGAAGTAATCGCATGTGAATAATTAACGGGAACAGGTAATTTCCCGGTTTACCATTTCTGGTTCTGCCAGAGATACGGTATCGCTGTGCCTTTAAAACGCCCTCCTCCTTGTTAAGCCATTAACAGGGCGGGCATCGTTCACCCTGGAAAAAGATGATGAAAAAGATAACAACCTCCATCGCCGCATTACTCCTCCTGACAGGGTGTGATAATGCGCAAACATCTGCTCCCCAACGTCCTCTTCCGGAAGTGGGGATTGTCACACTCATGAGCCAGCCGGTGTCCGTCGTCAGTGAACTGACCGGGCGTACCACCGCCGCAATGAGCGCCGAAGTTCGCCCACAGGTGGGCGGCATTATTCAGAAGCGGCTGTTCACCGAAGGCGATACCGTGAAAGCCGGACAAGCGCTGTATCAGATCGATCCCTCCAGCTACCGCGCCGCGTTTGATGAAGCCGCCGCGGCGCTGAAACAGGCGCAAGCGCTGGTGCAGGCCGACTGCCAGAAAGCCCGGCGCTATGCGCAGCTGGTGAAAGACGACGGCGTGTCGCGCCAGGATGCGGAAGACGCGAAATCCACCTGCGCGCAGGACAAGGCCAGCGTCGAGTCAAAGAAAGCCGCGCAGGAGAGCGCGCGCATTAACCTCAACTGGACTACCGTCACCGCGCCGATTGCCGGACGCATCGGCATCTCCTCCGTCACGCCCGGCGCGCTGGTGACCGCTCAGCAGGACACCGCGCTGGCCACCATTCGCGGGCTGGACACCATGTATGTCGATTTAACGCGTTCGAGTGCCGATCTGCTGCGATTACGCAAACAAACCCTCGCCTCGAACAGCGATACGCTCAGCGTCACGTTGCAGCTAGAAGACGGCAGCACCTACAGCGAAAAGGGTCGTCTGGCGCTGACCGAAGTGGCGGTGGATGAATCGACCGGATCGGTCACCCTGCGCGCCGTCTTCCCGAACCCACAGCATCAGCTTTTGCCGGGGATGTTTGTCCGCGCCAGAGTGGACGAGGGCATCATGAATGACGCGATCCTGGCCCCTCAGCAGGGCATTACCCGCGATGCCAAAGGCAAAGCCACCGCGCTGGTGGTGAACGCCAGCAACAAGGTGGAGCAACGTCAGCTGGAAACGGGTGACACCTACGGCGATAAATGGCTGGTGCTGAGCGGTCTGAAGGCGGGCGACAGGCTGATTGTGGAAGGCACCGACAAAGTCACCGCCGGCCAACAGGTGAAGGCCGAAGAGATGAAATCCAACGGAGGAAATGCCTGATGTTTTCCCGTTTCTTCGTGCGTCGCCCGGTCTTTGCCTGGGTGATCGCCATCCTCATCATGCTCGCCGGGATACTGGCGATCCGCACGCTGCCGGTTGCGCAGTACCCGGACGTCGCCCCGCCGTCGATCAAGATCTCCGCCACCTACACCGGTGCCTCCGCGCAGACGCTGGAAAACAGCGTGACGCAGGTGATCGAGCAGCAGCTCACCGGGCTGGATAACCTGCTCTACTTCACCTCCACCAGCAGTTCGGACGGCTCGGTGAGCATTACCGTCACCTTTGAACAGGGGACCGACCCGGACACCGCGCAGGTCCAGGTGCAGAACAAAGTCCAGCAGGCGGAATCACGCCTGCCGACTGAAGTACAGCAGTCCGGGATCACCGTCGAGAAATCGCAGAGCAACTTCCTGCTGATCATGGGGGTGTACGACAAAACCGACACCGCCAGCAGCTCGGATATCGCCGACTGGCTGGTCAGTAATATGCAGGATCCGCTGGCGCGTGTGGATGGCGTCGGGAGTCTGCAGGTGTTTGGTGCGGAATACGCGATGCGTATCTGGCTCGACCCGGCGAAGCTGGCGTCCTACTCGCTGATGCCTTCAGATGTGCAAAGTGCGATTGAAGCGCAGAACGTGCAGGTTTCCGCCGGTAAAATCGGCGCGCTGCCCTCGTCGAACGCCCAGCAGCTGACCGCGACCGTGCGCGCCCAGTCGCGTCTGCAGACGGTGGATCAGTTTAAAAATATCATCGTCAAGAGCCAGTCTAACGGCGCGGTGGTACACATCAGCGACGTTGCGCGCGTGGAGATGGGTAGCGAAGATTACACCTCCACCGCGAAGCTGAACGGCCACCCGGCCGCGGGGATGGCGGTGATGCTTTCACCGGGCGCTAACGCGCTCAATACCGCCACGGCGGTGAAAGAGAAAATCGCCGAGTTCAAAAAGTCGATGCCGGAAGGCTACGACGTGGCCTACCCGAAAGACAGCACCGAGTTCATCAAAATCTCCGTTGAGGATGTCATTCAGACTCTGTTCGAAGCCATTATCCTCGTGGTTGTGGTGATGTACCTGTTCCTGCAAAACATCCGCGCCACGCTGATCCCGGCGCTGGCCGTTCCGGTGGTTCTGCTGGGCACCTTTGGCGTACTGGCGCTGTTCGGCTACTCCATCAACACCCTGACCCTGTTTGCGATGGTACTGGCGATAGGGCTGCTGGTGGATGATGCCATCGTGGTGGTGGAAAACGTCGAACGTATTATGCGCGACGAAGGGCTGCCCGCCCGGGAAGCCACGGAAAAATCGATGGGCGAAATTTCCGGTGCGCTGGTAGCGATTGCGCTGGTGCTCTCTGCGGTGTTCCTGCCGATGGCCTTCTTTGGCGGCTCCACCGGGGTGATTTACCGTCAGTTCTCGGTCACCATTATCTCGGCGATGCTCCTTTCCGTGGTGGTGGCATTAACCCTGACGCCTGCGCTGTGCGGCTCGATTCTGAGCCACACCGCCCCACATAAGAAGGGCTTTTTCGGCGCGTTTAACCGCTTCTACAGCAAGACCGAGCATGGCTATCAGAACAAGGTGCTGCGCGCCCTGCGCCGTTCCGGCGGCATGCTGGTCATCTACGCCCTGCTCTGCGGCGCGATGGGGTTCGCGATGCTGAAACTGCCGGGCAGCTTCCTGCCGACGGAAGACCAGGGCGAAATCATGGTGCAGTACACCCTGCCAGCCGGCGCAACATCGACACGCACCGCCGAAGTCAGCCGCCAGGTGCGCGAGTGGTTCCTCACCAAAGAGAAAGCCAACACCAACGTTATCTTCACCATTGAGGGCTTCAGCTTTAGCGGCAGCGGCCAGAACGCCGGGATGGCGTTTGTCTCCCTGAAAAACTGGTCCGAACGTAAGGGGGATGAAAACACCGCTCAGGCCATTGCCCTGCGCGCCACGCAGGAGCTGAGCACCATCCGCGATGCGACCATCTTTGCCATGACGCCACCGGCGGTGGACGGCCTGGGCCAGAGCAACGGCTTTACCTTTGAGCTGATGGCGAGCGGCGGCACCGACCGCGACACGCTGCTCAAGCTGCGTAACCAGCTGATTGGCGAGGCGAATCAGGATGCCTCCCTGCACGCGGTGCGCGCCAACGATCTGCCGCAGATGCCGCAGCTTCAGGTGGATATCGACAACAATAAAGCCGTGTCGCTGGGGCTCTCCCTGAGCGACGTCACCGACACCCTCTCCAGCGCATGGGGCGGCACCTACGTGAATGATTTTATCGATCGCGGCCGCGTGAAGAAGGTCTATATCCAGGGCGACAGCGACTATCGCGCCGTGCCGTCCGATCTCAACAAATGGTATGTACGCGGTAGCGACAGCACCATGACCCCGTTCTCCGCCTTTGCCACCACCCGCTGGGAGTATGGCCCGGAAAGCCTGGTGCGCTACAACGGATCGGCGGCGTATGAAATTCAGGGCGAGAACGCCAGTGGCGCCAGTTCCGGTACGGCGATGAGCAAAATGGAGCAGCTGGCGAATAATTTGCCGTCCGGCAGCACCTGGGCGTGGAGCGGGTTGTCCTTACAGGAAAAACTGGCGAGCGGCCAGGCCATGAGCCTGTATGCCCTCTCGATCCTGGTGGTGTTCCTGTGTCTGGCGGCGCTGTATGAGAGCTGGTCGGTACCGATTTCCGTCATCCTGGTGATCCCGCTTGGGGTGCTGGGCGCGGCGATTGCCGCCTCCCTGCGCGGCCTGAACAATGATGTCTACTTCCAGGTGGCACTGCTGACCACCATCGGCCTGTCGTCGAAGAACGCCATTCTGATTGTTGAATTTGCCGAGGCGAAAGTCGCCGAAGGCTACTCCCTGACACGTGCGGCGCTGCGTGCTGCCCAGACGCGTCTGCGCCCCATCATCATGACCTCGCTGGCGTTTATTGCAGGCGTGACGCCGCTGGCGATTGCTACCGGTGCAGGGGCCAACAGCCGGGTGGCGATCGGTACCGGCATTATTGGTGGGACGCTGGCCGCCACGCTGCTGGCGATCTTCTTCGTTCCGTTATTCTTTGTACTGGTGAAACGTCTGTTCTCCGGTAAACACAGCAACCGGAGGTCATAATGTTTCGTTTATCTGTTTTCGTGTTAGCGCTGATGAGCGCGGGCTGCGTCTCTTTAGATCCCACGTATCAGCGCCCGGCTGCGCCCGTCCCGGCGACGTTGCCGGGTGCGCACGGCGAAGCCACCGCCGTGGTGAGTCAGTGGCAACAGGTGATGAACGATGCGCGCCTGAAAGGCGTAGTGACGATGGCGCTCAACAGCAACCGCGACCTGCAAAAAGCGATTGCCGATATTGACGCCGCGCGCGCCCAGTACGGCGAAACGCGATCGTCCCTGTTCCCGACGGTGGACGCGGAGCTGAGCCACACCCGCAGCCGCACGCTGGCAAGCGGTGTCGCGACCAGCGATGAGGCCAACGGCACGGTCTCCAGCTTCGAGCTGGATCTGTTTGGCCGCAACCAGAGCCTGTCGCGTGCAGCACGTGAAACCTGGCTTGCCAGTGAATTTACCGCGCAGAACACGCGCCTGACGATGGTCAGCGAACTGACCACCGCCTGGGTGACCCTGGCGGCCGATAACAGCAACCTGGCGCTGGCAAAATCGACGATGGAGAGCGCCGCCAGCTCGCTCAGGATAGTGAAGCGTCAGCAGCAGGTCGGCGTGGCGGCGGCTACGGACGTCAGCGAGGCGATGGCGGTTTACCAGCAGGCGCGAGCCAGCGTGGCGAGCTATCAAACGCAGGTAATGCAGGACAAAAACGCCCTTAATCTGCTGGCGGGTGACACGGTGCCGGACACTCTGCTGCCGGGTACGCTGGAGAGCCTGAGCGATAACGCCATCACGCTGATCCCGGCGGGTGTCAGTTCCAGCGCGCTGTTGCGTCGCCCGGATATTAAGGAGGCGGAGCACAACCTGCTGAGTGCCAACGCCAATATCGGTGCCGCGCGCGCCAACTTCTTCCCCACTATTTCACTGACCGCCAGTGCGGGCGTCGGCAGCGATTCGCTTTCGTCCCTCTTCAGCCACGGGATGAAGGTGTGGTCATTCGCACCGTCCATCACCCTGCCGCTGTTCAGCGGCGGCAACAATCTGGCCCAGCTGCGCTACGCGGAAGCGGAGAAGAAGGGATTGATCGCCACCTACGAGAAAACCATCCAGAGCGCGTTTAAAGACGTGGCCGATGCGCTGGCACGCCGTGAAACGCTCAGCGAGCAGCTTGATGCCCAGCGTGAATACGTTGCGGCCGAGCAAAAAACGCTGGATGTGGCGACCCGCAGCTATCAGGCAGGTGCCGGGGATTATCTGACGGTACTGACCGCGCAGCGGTCGCTGTGGTCGGCGCAGGAATCACTGATATCGCTGCAGCAAACCGACCTGGAAAACCGCATCACCCTGTGGCAGTCGCTGGGGGGTGGGATTGAATAAAGCGGATATGCGGCGAGTGGATTGTATGGAGGATTATTGAGGGCTGGAAACGTGCTTCTCGCCGGGTGGCGGCTGCGCCTTACCCGGCCTGCACAACATTTTTAACGCTTACGCACATCCGGAATGATCAAATCCCCGCGCAGCACGTACGACCCGAGCATCTGTGTTTTTTCCGTCAACCAGCTCACGATGCGTGCCGCCATGGCATCCATGGAATACTCAATGGCCGGGATCACCGGAATGCCTGGCAGATGCAGCGATCCGGCAAGGCTGAAGACCATGATGTCCTCCGGCACCGATTTATTAAACGCCTGCAACTGCGGGATCACCCGCTGCGCTTCCTGCTCGTCCGCAACCAGTAATGCGTTGAAATTCAGCGTGCTGGCGTTATTCAGCAGCTCCTGCAGCGCCACGGACGAGGAGGTCGCATCCATAAACACGAGGTTGCGGTTGAAGGGCAGGAAATTTTTTTCCAGCGCATGTTTGTAGCCCAGCAGCACCTGATCGGCAAAGCCGCTACCGTGCGGATGGATCAGGGCAATCTGGCGGCGTCCCTGGCTGGTAAGGTAGTTACAGGCGGTTTCGGCGGCGAAGGCGTGATCGAACTGGATGCTGTTGGGATTTTCTGAGCCCATACAGTCAACCAGGATGACGTTATCCATGTCGATATCCAGTGGAAAACGCGCGCCAATCACCAGAATGTCATCGCAAAGCCCACAGGAGAGCTCTTCCAGGGCGTGCAGCACGTCCGCTTTACTATGGGCGAAGCGCAGCAGCAGGTGTTTTTGATGCTGGCTGAGCTGTTTTTCCAGCGCGTACAGATAACCGGTCGTCTGGTTAATATTCTCCTGCGCGCAAATCACCCCGATACACCCCGTCGACTGGCTCAGCAGCGACTGCGCAATCACATTGGGCCGGTAGTTCAGTTCATCTACCGCTTTCAGAACGGCCTGACGGCTGGCTTCCTTTACGCCACGCGACCCACTCAACACTCGCGATACCGTGGCTTTCGACACCCCGGCAAGACGTGATACATCATTGATTGTCGACATCTTTTTCCCCTGACAGGCTTACCTCGCGCCTGCAAATTCCATTACCGCTACGGCTCACATTATAGCCAGTAAGGAGTATATCCGTTTCCGTTTTCCATGGAAACCGATTTTCCGTTTCCACTCAAAATGATGTCAAAACAGCCAAATTCTGTGACGCACATCGGGTTAATTAGCCTCATATATAAGGGATCTTGATGGTTGTCACACTTCTGTCTTTTATAAATGGAAACCGGTTTCCATCTGATATCCAATCATTACCGCAATATCTATTTACATTTTGAGGATGGTTGTCGATGTTCAAGATTATGCTCTGCTGCTCTGCCGGGATGTCCACCAGCCTGCTGGTCAGCAAAATGGTCGATGTGGCGAAAGAACGCGGTTTGGCGGTAAAAATTGATGCGTACGGCGTTTCCGAATTTGATACGCAGTTTCCGCAATATCAGGTGGTGCTTCTCGGACCGCAAGTGAAATACATGTTACAGACACTCTCAGACAAGGCGGCCACAAAAGGCATTCCGGTCCAGCCCATCGATATGATGGACTACGGCATGCAGCGTGGCGATAAAGTACTGGACTATGCTCTGTCGCTCATCGAAGCGGCACACTAAAAGGTGTTCACATGAGTTCGTTATATCAATCCATGGTCGCGGTGATTGAGCAGTCAATTACCCCGCTGGCCGCGAAGCTCGGCCAGCAAAAGTATGTGATTGCCATCCGCGACGGCTTTACTGCCGCGCTGCCGTTTATGATCATCGGCTCGTTTATGCTGGTGTTCATCTTCCCGCCGTTCTCGGCGGATACCACCAACAGCTTTGCCCGCGGCTGGCTGGATTTCTCCCAGACTTATCGCGAACAGCTGATGCTGCCATTTAACCTCAGCATGGGCGTGATGACCTTCTTCATCTCGGTGGGGATCGGGGCGAGCCTGGGGCGTCAGTTTAATCTCGACCCGGTGATGTCCGGCCTGCTGGCCTTTATGGCCTTCCTGCTGGTCGCCGCGCCGTATGCGGACGGTAAGATCTCCACCCAGTACCTGTCTGGTCAGGGGATTTTCACTGCGCTGATCACCGCCATCTACGCCACCCGCGTCTATGCGTGGCTGAAGCAGAACAACGTGACCATTCGTCTGCCGAAGGAAGTCCCGACCGGCGTGGCGCGTTCGTTTGAGATCCTGATCCCGGTGATGGTGGTGATTGGCACCCTGCATCCGCTGAACCTGTTTATCGAGGCGCAGACCGGCATGATCATCCCGCAGGCGATTATGCACCTGCTGGAACCGCTGGTCTCTGCGTCTGACTCGCTGCCTGCCATTCTGCTTTCCGTGCTGCTGTGCCAGATCTTCTGGTTCGCCGGTATCCACGGCTCGCTGATTGTCACCGGCATCATGAACCCGTTCTGGATGGCGAACCTGTCGGCAAACCAGGCGGCTCTGGCGGCCGGTGCGGCGCTGCCGCACGTCTACCTGCAGGGCTTCTGGGATCACTACCTGCTGATTGGCGGCGTAGGCTCCACACTGCCGCTGGCCTTCCTGCTGCTGCGAAGCCGGGTAACGCACTTACGCACCATCGGCAAAATGGGCGTTGTGCCAAGCTTCTTTAACATCAACGAACCGATCCTGTTCGGCGCCCCCATTATCATGAACCCGATGCTGTTTATCCCGTTCGTGTGTGTTCCGCTGGTGAATGCGTGCCTGGCGTACGCGGCAACCAAACTGGGCTGGCTGGCACAGGTGGTATCGTTAACGCCGTGGACCACGCCCGCACCAATTGGCGCCTCATGGGCCGCCAACTGGGCGCTGAGCCCGGTGGTGATGTGTCTCATCTGTATGGTGATGTCAGCGCTGATGTACCTGCCGTTCCTGCGTGCTTACGAGCGTACGTTGATGAAAAACGAAGAGCAGAAAGCTCAGGCAACCGTCGGTACCGCTGAGACCGCAAGCAATTAAGTCAAAGAGGAAGCGTCATGAAATATACATTTCCCGATAATTTCTGGTGGGGCAGCGCAAGCTCTGCTCTCCAGACCGAAGGGACACGAGAGGGTGAAACCACATGGGATTACTGGTTTGCCCGCGAGCCGAACCGTTTTCATAACGGCGTGGGGCCGCAGCATACCTCCACGTTTTATCAGCACTGGAAAACGGACATTCAGCTGTTAAAGCAGCTGAACCACAACAGCTTTCGCACTTCTATAAGCTGGGCGCGCCTGATCCCCGACGGTATCGGTGAAGTGAATCCAAAGGCGGTCGAATTTTATAACCAGGTCATTGATGAGCTGATCGCGCAGGGCATTACGCCGTTTATCACCCTGTTCCATTTCGACATGCCGATGGCGATGCAGGAGATTGGCGGCTGGGAAAACCGGGAGGTGGTGGACGCTTACGCCCGCTATGCGCAGATTTGCTTCGACCTGTTTGGCGACCGCGTGCTGCACTGGTTTACCTTCAACGAGCCGATTGTCCCGGTTGAAGGCGGTTATCTGTACGATTTCCACTACCCCAACGTGGTGGATTTCCGTCGGGCGGCCACCGTGGCGTATCACACCGTGCTGGCCCACGCGAAGGCTGTCCAGGCCTACCGCGCCGGACATTACGCAGGTGAGATCGGCATCGTGCTCAACCTGACGCCGTCCTACCCGCGCTCGCAAAACCCGGCGGACGTGAAGGCGGCGCACATTGCGGATCTGATGTTCAACCGCAGCTTTCTGGACCCGGTTCTGCGCGGCGAATACCCGGCCGATCTGGTGGCGCTGCTGAAATCTTACGACCAGCTGCCTGCCTGTAAACCGGAGGACAGTTTCCTGATCGCAGAAGGGAAAATCGACCTGCTCGGCATTAACTATTACCAGCCGCGTCGCGTGAAGTGTCGCGACAGCGCGGTGAACCCGCAGGCGCCGTTTATGCCGGAGTGGTTCTTTGATAACTACGAGATGCCGGGCCGCAAGATGAACCCGTACCGTGGCTGGGAAATTTACGAGCCGGGTATTTACGATATTCTGGTTAATCTGCGCGACAATTACGGCAACCC
This sequence comes from Enterobacter sp. SENG-6, assembly GCF_001605945.1. Classification (NCBI taxonomy): domain Bacteria; kingdom Pseudomonadati; phylum Pseudomonadota; class Gammaproteobacteria; order Enterobacterales; family Enterobacteriaceae; genus Enterobacter; species Enterobacter sp. SENG-6. The sequence continues at coordinate 94,855 of NZ_LOMM01000002.1, read as the reverse complement.
ACGCTGTTTTATTTCTGAAAACGGAATGGGTGTCGAAAATGAACAGCGTTTTATTGAAAATGGCCAAATCAACGATCAATACCGCATCGATTTTATTTCCGGACATTTAGCCTGGCTGCATAAAGGTATTAGCGAAGGGTGTCACTGTCTTGGTTACCATATGTGGACGTTTATTGATAACTGGTCGTGGTGTAATGCGTATAAAAACCGCTATGGCTTTATTCAGCTCGATTTAACTACGCAACAGCGCACCATTAAAAAGAGCGGAGAGTGGTTTGCTGCCACCTCTTTACATAATAGTTTCGAGAAATAGAGAGAAAGACGATGATTGCCTTGGAAGAAGCCGTGATGGAAATCATCGTCAATGCGGGTCAGTCGCGCAGCCTGTGCTTTGAAGCACTGCACGCTGCGCGGCAGGGCAACATTGACGAAGCCAAAAGCCTGCTGCGCGAAGCCGATGGCTACGCGCGCCAGGCGCACAAGATGCAGACCAAACTCATTGAGCAGGATGCGGGTGAAGCCCGTCAGCCGATGACGTTAATTATGGTGCACGCGCAGGATCATTTAATGAATTCATTACTGGCGCGTGAATTATCCGAAGAAATTATTCATTTATATCAGAGATAATCTATGGCGAAATAACGAGTAATACCTCTGTACCTTAAATAGAAATCCACTTGTTCTGATGATAGCGACATACTCTGTCAGATCGGAGCGGGATGGTTATTGTCTGAATAAAATTAAACTATATTGAGATAACCATGACTACCCTAAAAAAACTTCCATTAACCATGGCGGTTATCGCCGCGCTTTGCCCAATTTCTGTACTCGCACAGGAATTTACCCAGGAACAAATCGACGCCATTGTGGCAAAAGCGGTGGATAAAGCCCTCGCGGAGCGTCAGGCCAAAATGGATGCCGCGGTCGCGAAAAAAGCCGACGTGGTGACGGAGCCGCAAAGCGCGGCGCAATCCCCGGATATGGCTATTCCGTTCGGCATTAAATTTACCGGTTATGCCCGTTACGGCGCGCACTTCCAGGCCGCTGACCAGAAATACGTGGCGGTGGACGGTTCCTATAACGGGGCATCAGCCATCGGTCGTCTGGGTAACGAAGGCAACGGCGGTGAATTCCAGCTCTCCAAGGCTTTCAAGGGTGACAACGGCGCCATCTGGGACATCAACGTGATGATCGACCACTGGGGCGATGAAGTTAACCTGAAAAAAGCCTACGCGGGGGTGACCAACATTATGGCCTCCAACCCGAACGCCTACTTCTGGGCTGGTCGTGACTTCCACCAGCGTCCGCAGCAGGGCATCAACGATTACTTCTGGATGAACCACGACGGCCAGGGCGCCGGGGTGAAGAACTTCGACATCGGCGGCGTGCAGTTTGACGTGGCCGCCGTGGCGGCGGTGGAATCCTGTAGCCCGGAAGTCATGGAAGATGAAGCCAACCCGTCACGCATCACCTGTACCGGCGGGTCCGGCACGGGCGACAAAGGTAACTACGCGGCCACCTCGAAAATCCACGGCATGAAAGTCGGTCCGCTGGATCTGGAGCTGTACGCCAACTACGGCTTTGATTCAAAAGCGGTGGAGAGCGATGAGCGTCTGAATGCCTGGCAGGGCGGCGTGGTGCTGAGCCACACCAACGACAGCGGCGTGAACAAGGTGATTGCCCGTTACTCTGATAACGCGGACAACAGCGTGTTCAATAAAACCGAGGATCTGACCACGGTCTATGCCAGCTTCGAAGGGCTGTACAAATTCACCCAGGCCACGCAGGTGGAGTACATCCTCGCCTTCCACGACTACGACAACAGCCGTGATAAGACCGATAACCGTAAGAACTACAACGTCATTGTACGTCCGATGCACTGGTGGAACGACGTTCACTCCACCTGGCTGGAAGCAGGCTGGCAGCATGTGGATTACGACAACGGCGGCGACAACAAGGGCTGGAAGCTGACCCTGTCGCAGAACATGTCTATCGCCATGGGGCCGGAGTTCCGTCCGATGCTGCGCTTCTACGTCACCGGCGGCAAAGTGGATAACGAACGTACCGCCCGCGTGAACAATACCAAAGACGAAACGCTGGACGACTTCAACGTCGGCGCAATGTGGGAGGCGTGGTTCTAAGGTAAAAGCAAAACGGTGTATCCCCCTCTCCCCGTGGGAGAGGGTCGGGGTGAGGGCGTCAGGCCGCACACAACCATGCTATGCTGTTGACCGAATTAACGACAACATCGCAGGGGAGAACATGGGTTCCACACGTAAAGGGATGCTGAACGTCCTGATCGCCGCCGTTTTATGGGGCAGCTCAGGGGTTTGCGCGCAGTACATCATGGAGAAAAGCCAGATCTCGTCACCGTATCTGACCATGGTTCGCCTGCTGTTTACCGGCCTGATCCTGCTGACGCTTTCCTTCGTTCACGGCGACAAAATTTTCTCGGTCATCAAACATCGCAAAGACGCCCTCAGCCTGCTGTTTTTCTCCCTGGCTGGCGCGCTCACGGTGCAGCTCACCTTCCTGGTGACAATCGAGAAATCCAACGCGGCTACGGCCACCGTGCTGCAGTTTCTGTCACCGACGATTATCGTGGCGTGGTTTGCGCTGGCGCGGAAAAAGCGGCCGGGTCTGTTTGTGCTTTCCGCGATCCTGACCTCACTGGTGGGGACATTTTTGCTGGTCACCCACGGCGACCCCACTTCACTCTCCATCTCGCCTGCGGCTTTGTTCTTCGGCATTGCCTCGGCCTTTGCCGCGGCGTTTTACACGACGTATCCGTCAACCCTGATCGCCCGTTACGGCACCTTGCCGATTGTCGGCTGGAGTATGTTGATCGCCGGCTTAACGCTGACGCCGTTCTACGCTGGGCGCGGCACCGCGTTTGTCATTGACGGCAGCCTGCTGCTGGCGTTTTTCTACCTGGTGGTGATCGGCACGGCGCTGACGTTCAGCCTGTACCTGAAAGGCGCGCAGATGATCGGCGGGCCGAAGGCGAGCATTCTGAGCTGCGCCGAGCCGCTGAGCAGCGCGTTACTGTCGGTGATTTTACTGGGCGTGGCGTTTACGCTGCCGGACTGGCTGGGCACGCTGCTGATCGTGTCGTCGGTGGTGTTGATTTCGATGGATTCGAGAAAACGGGTGAAAGCCCCGGCGTGATTTATGAATAATAGTGATAGCGACACATCAGAATGGTGAGAGCGCTATCCGTCACCCCGTAAACCAGACGGTCAGTGTCGTTAATCCGGCGGGACCAGTACCCGGAAAGGTTGCCCTTAAGCGGTTCCGGCTTACCCAGGCCGTCAAAGGGTTGGCGCTTCGCATCTTCAATTAGCTTGTTGATTCTGCGAAGCGTCTTCTTGTCCTGCTCCTGCCACCACAGGTAATCGTCCCAGCCGTTATCAGTCCAAATCAGTAGCCTGGTCATCTATCAGATCCCTCTGCGTGGTTTTTCCCGTGTTTGCCTGTGCGATTGACTCCATCAGTCGGCTGGCGTTGGCAGGCGAACTCATCAGATGGATGGTTTCCATCATTGAGTTGTAGTGCTGCAGAGACATCACTACCGCATCACCACCATTGCGACGGCTGATAATGGTTGTCTCCACGTTGTCATTCACGTCGTCCAACACATCTTTGAGTCGGCTTCGCGCTTCGGTAAACGTCACAACCTGCATACTTCCTCCTGTACAAGTTACGGTACAAGTATAAAGAGTTGGTGGTCACTTATCAACCAGCACACAGTCTTTACGCCGCTTACTGCGCCTTTACTTTCCCCGCCGTCAGCAGCATCAGGGGGCCGGAAATCACGACGGGCTACAGTGCTTCTCAGATTTGCCGTATTCAGGCTCTCTACAGGAATGTAGCTTCTGATTAAATAGCAGCCCTGAGATAGAGTAATCAGTCAGTACTACTCCATTAGACATTTTCTACTCCATACATTCTCATCTTTCGCCACAGCGTGGTCGGACTGATCCCCAGAATCAACGCTGCTCTGGCGCGATCGTTGTCGGTCTGTTTCATCACGGAAGCAATCAGTTTCTGTTCCTGTTTTTTTAGTAAATCAACCTCATCCGTCAGTGGGATTACAGTTTCTTCGCTAGCTGAGGAAGAAGTCGAAAGGTGACACAGGGACTTCAATACATCCACATCCACCACGCTCTTATTATGCAGAACTATCAGGCGGAAAAGAGCAGCCTGAAGCTCCCGGATATTCCCAGGCCACGGATAGCTATTAAGGTAATTCACAGCCTCATCGGTGAAAGTTAATAACTTCCCTTGCCTTGCCAGCAGAGAGGCAATAATCAACATTACATCCCCTGTACGTTCTCTGAGTGTGGGCAACCGTAGCTCAAGAATATTGACACGGTACCACAGGTCCTGACGGAACTTACCCGCCGCCACCTGCACGCTAAGATCTTTGTTGCTGGCGGTAATCAGGCGAAAATTAGCGCTAATCAGCGTTTCGCCTCCCACCCGGCAGAACTGCTTCTCTTGTAAAATACGCAGCAATTTAATCTGCACCGCAGGCGGTGCTTCACTGATTTCATCGATAAACACGGTGCCGTTCATCGCCATCTCAAAAATGCCAGGTTTGCCGCCCCGACGCGCGTTAGTGAAGGCACCATCGGCATAGCCGAAAAGCTCACTCTCTAGTAGGGTTTCTGGAATAGCGGCACAGTTGATGGCGATAAAGGGCCCGGCGCTGCGTGGGCTGGCGTGATGGATGCTCTGGGCAAACAGCTCTTTGCCGGTGCCGGTATCGCCCAAAATATGTACTGGCAGGTCATGAGCAGCATAGATTTTGGCCTGTGAAATTACCGACGCCATAACCGGAGAATCGCCAATGATATCGGCGAAGGAATAAGTGGTGATAAAACCTTTGTTATCGCTCTTCCTGACACTACGAGAAGCAGACCAGCCTGTTTGCTCTGGTCTGATGCCGGTAATGATGGTGTAAAAACTGTTCTTATTGGAAAAGTGCTTCACCGACAGATACACCGTCTCACCGTTAATCTCAAGCGCATGCTCTTTGACGTCCTGTTCATTGATGATGCTGCCGAAAATCTCCTTATAGGCCTCTTTTTTGAAGATCTTCTCGCCAATACTGCACTGGAACAGTGAGAAGCCTCGGGCGTTAATGTTGATGATTTCTCCGGACTGGTCGAGGCACATCACCCCCTCGCGCGATTGGTTGAGTGCTGACCAGGACATAGCCAGCTTCACGCTCTCGCTGTTGATGTATTTCAACATGCTTGTAGCGACATCAAGCGCCTGTTCGATGGAGATGTTGTCCGTATCGCCCATGATAACGTTCAGATCGTACTTTTTCGCCATCTCGGCCACCGTCAGGCCGCCGATAACCAATTGATAGTCATTGTCCGCAAGATTTTTCACCACATTTTCGATGTCGTTATGGTTATAGACCTGGCAGATTTTAAACGCATCGTCGGTCATGTTCTGATAGTGGCGTAGTACGTTGCAGAACTGGGGAAACCCTACCGCCGCAATTTTCTGTGACTTCTTACGGGCTTCCTGCAGGATGCGATAGATCCCGTGCAGGTCATGGGCAATTTCAACGACCGGAATGTTCAGGTTGTTACGCAGCAGTGCCGCTGTCCCACCCCGGCTAATAAAAATTTTTGTGCCGCCCTGAATGAGCTGTTGGGCTTTTTCCACCACGTCAGAGAAGTGATATTCGTAAACGGGGATGTCGATTTTTCTTTCGATAAGCACATTGGATATGCGTTGCGTGATGGTTTTTGACACCGAGAAAATAGCTATTCCATTGTTTTTCATAGTCAATCCAGGATTATCGGTTTATGCAGCACATCATATAGTCAGGCCTTTCACGCCAAAATGCGTCATCCGGCAAAACGAAAAAAAAGCCTGCGCATTGAGGGCGCAGGCAAAGGCTCTTAAACAGACTTCTCACTTAAAAACGTTGGCGACGATAGACAATTTGCCCGTTGATGATGGTGGCGCAGTTATCGATATAACGGTCCCCCTCAAGCACCGCTCCTTTGGTGTCTTCAAACACTATCTTGTCTTTACGCAATTTCACGATGGCAATATCCGCAAGTGCACCGGGCGCCAGAGTGCCAATCTGCCCCTGCATTTTCATCAGTCGTGCTGGCGTGCGGGTGACAGCACGAACCACCTCGAAGAAGGACATGCCCATGTTGAGGTACTTCGACATGATAAACAGCAGGCTGAACACTTTGTCGGTGCGCAGACTGTTACGCAGCGTCAGGTCGGTGCTGATGATATCCGGGTTAAAGCCCTGTTCCATGGCGTTGCGGGCTACATTGAAATCAAAGTGCGCCACACCGTTAGAACAGTCGAATATTACCCCGCGACCTTTCGCATCGCGGATTGCCGGAAACAGTTCGCCACTCTCCCTCAGAATGGCGTTGCCAGTACCGTGGAAACAGTGGGCGTAGATGTCATCCGCCTGAAAGTGACCAATCAGTTCATCAGCAGGCAGACGTGAATCGGTTACATGTACGCACAGTGTGGTTTTCAGCGCTCGGGCCAGTTCCACGGTGGCGTAGAACGGATCACCACTGAAGTTGCGCCCGGTGGCAATATCCTGGCTATAGCGCAGCTTCAGCCCAAGGATGTTGTCGCGGTTTTCGTCCAGCGTCTGGCTGATTTTCTCCACGTTAAAGTTAGCCGGGTTGGTGTTTTCCAGATACCCCGTCGGCCCGCCACCCAGCGTGGATAACCCCACGTTGACCACATTAAGATAACTTTTAATGCGCGTCTGGGCTGTATTCATCACGCTATTACGGAACAGTTTGTAGTTCACCCAACCGCTGCTCCCGGCATCCACTACGCTTGTGACCCCGTTAGGCAGACAGAGCACATCGGGGTTTACGCTGATGGCGGTGCCGCCGTGAAAAACGTGAGCATGAAAATCAATTAGCCCCGGCAGGACAATGCAGCCTGCCGCGTCGATAATGGTTTCCGCTTGCGCGTTTTCAACGTCCTGCAAATCCACAATGCGGTTGCCGACAATACCGATGTTCTGGTTTACATAGTCTGCGTTGTCGAGATCGGCCACCAGACCATTTTTAATGAGTATGTCGAGTTTCATTTCGCCCTCTTTATCAAATACCGATCATTTTCCAGTAGGGAATGCCGATCAGGAAGTAGACCAGCACGTTGACCAGCACCATGATGGTGCCAAGCAGCCAGAAGGTTTTTTGCGGCACATAACCGCTGGAGAAGGTGAATACCCCGGCGCCATTCCCGTAGTGGGTGAGCAATGCGCCGTAACCGGCTGAGAAGGCCAGCGACAGGGCGATGTACATCGGGTGCGCCTGCGTGGTCATCCCAAGGGTAAAGAGCACCGGGTAGAACGAAACCACAAACGCACTGTTCGATACGAAGAAATAACGCACCGCGAGGCTGATAAACACCAACACGCCGAGGGCACTGATTTCACTCAGTTGTGACAGGTCGAGGTAGTTTTTGATCACATCCACCAGGTAGACATAGAAGCCTCCTTTGGAGAGCGCGACCGCACATCCGTAAAATGCACCATACCAGACGAAGGTCTGCCAGGCTGATTTTTCGCTGACCACATCGTTCCAGCTCAATACGCCGAACAGCAACAAGCAGGCAAGGAACGCGAGGCCGACCGGAATAAACTCAATACCGGTGATAGAACCCGTCATCCAGCCGATAATTCCCAACACAAAGAAGACAATCAGCAGCTTCTCTTCACGCTTCACTGGGCCCAGTTCCTGCAACCCTTTAGTGGCGATTTCGTTAACGTTGGTAATGGTTTTCAGCTCAGGCGCGTAGAGCTTGTAGAGGATCCACGGCGCAGCCAGCAGCACAATGCCAGCGGGCACAACGGCGGCTTTTAACCACACCATCCATTCGAGATTTACGTTCATGATCTCGTTGGCGAGCGAGACGGTAATAGAGTTGGTCGCCATCCCTGTCAGGAACAGGCTGGAAGTGCCCATCGACACCACGTACATCAGGATCGTGAGATACGCGCCGATTTTGCGGCTGCCTTCATCCGGCTTTGAACCCAACGCTTCGGCAATATTACGGAAAATCGGGTAAGTAATGCCGCCAGAGCGTGACATGTTTGAGCCAGTTGCCGGTGCCAGAACAGTATCCGTGATCATCATCAAATAGCCCAACGTCAGGGTATTTTTGCCGTAACGTTGCAGCAGCAGATAGGCGATACGTTTGCCCAGACCGGTGATAACAAAAGCTTTGCAGATAATAAAGGCGCTGATGATAAACCACACCATCGGGCTACCGAATCCAGCAAACAGCGGACCCGGTTCAACTACCAGCGAGGCGAAACCGAGGATGATGAGCATAATTATGGCGTCGGTAAACGGGCGCAGGACTAACCCGCACAGCATCGCCAGATAGATACCGACCATTTCCCAGGTCTGGGCAGAAACGCCTTCAGGGTGAGGGATGACCCAAAAAAGAACGGGGAAAAAGATAATGGGTAAGAGTTTTAGATAAAGCATATTTACATTACCTGTACCTGGAAGCCACACGCCGTGATGCTGGCGTGCAGCCTTTCATTATTGGTATGAATTAGCGATAGATATCGTCGATGAACTCAACGCCTTTTTCGTCTAATGATTTTCTTACCCATGCACGGTTGGCCGTACCGTTCTTTGCGGCTTCCACTTTGCCCGCATCAAATTTGGCGTAGTCTGTGGCTTTGTCGAGCAGGGCGGCGGCATCGTTCAGCGGTACCACGATCACGCCATCTGCATCACCCACAATCAGGTCGCCCGGACACACCGCTACGCCGCCAACGGCAATCGGCGTGTTCACTTCACCCGGGCCTTCTTTAAACGGGCCTGCCGGGTTTGAACCCGTGGCGAAGAGAGGGAAATCCAGCACCGACAGTGCATCAATGTCGCGGATCGGGCCATCCAGCACGATACCGGCGATTTTTTTGGTGCTGTGGGCGTAAGCCACCATGATTTCACCCATCAGCGCCCGGGAACGGTCGCCTTCGTTAGAGACCACGATGACATCATTTTCCGTTGCCATATCCAGTGCGGCATGCAGCATCAGGTTGTCACCTGCGCGTGCTTTCACCGTAATGGCGTAACCCGCCATAATCGGTTTCTTCGGTGAAGAGATGCGCTTGATGCCGTTACCCAGCACAGCAATGCGGTTCATGGTGTCGGCGATGTTTGCTGCGGGAAGCTGTTCATAATGTTTTAACAACTCAACGTCGAATGCCGGGCGTTTCGTGTAGATACGGTTTCCAATAGACATAATTTTCTCCTTAAAAACCCGGCACCGGCCAGGACGGTTTTTTACCTGATAACACTTCATCGATACCGATAGCGGAGTGCAGCGAGGCGCGGTCAGTAGCTTCTTTGGTGGCAGCACCAATGTGCGGGGCAATCACAACATTGCTCAGAGCAAAAATCGGATCTGCCGGATCGAAAGGCTCTTTTTTCAGCACGTCGACACCGGCACCGGCAATGGCGTGAGTAGAAAGCGCATGGTAGAGGGCTTTTTCATCGACCAGCTTGCCGCGTGCGGTATTGATGAAGTAGGCGCTGGGTTTCATCAGGGCGAACTGTTTTTCGCCGACGAAATCGGTAGTTTCCGCAGTGGTTGGGCAGTGCAGGGAGACGAAATCGCTCTCTTTGAAGATGCGATCGAAGTCGTTGGTTAACTCCACACCTTCCGGTATCTGGTCCTGAGTTTTGTACGGGTCGTAGGCGATGACTTTCATGTTGAAGCCATGCAGCGCTTTGATGGCAACACGCGATCCGATGTTCCCCACGCCCACAAGACCTAAGGTTTTTCCATCCAGCTCGACTTTTGGGGTGCGCAGTTTTGCCCAGTAATAATCCTCAAGCATTTTCTGCTCAACCAGCTTGAAGTTACGTGAGCAGTGCAGCATGTAAAAAATGGTCAGTTCGGCAACAGACATGCTATTAGCAATCGGCGCATTTAATACGGTTACACCGTGGCGTTTCGCGGAATCTAAATCAACGGTGTCATAACCTGCGCCATGGCGGGCCACTACTTTTAATTTTTTCGCCGCTTCGAATACACGATCGGACATTTTTGAGAGGCGAACAATAATACCGTCGCAATCCGGGATATCACGGATGATATCTTCTTCCATTCCTGAACCGGTAATCAGTTCATAACCACGGCTCTCAAGATACTCTCTCCCTTCCTTCATGATTTCTTGTGGAAGTAAAATTTTGTAGGCCATTAACGTTCTCCAGTGTTGTTTTCTACAACACGTGATAAGCATACAATGTGCCAAAATTTATCCCGGAAAACAATTAACTATAACTTATTGAAATTTAATTATTTTATTATTTATCGAGAGATTTTAAATTGTGATGTGGTTAACAATAATATTTCTTCATTTCAAAATAAAAACAAGTTTATTTCATATTGAAACAAGCAATGATGACCGTGTCACATTATTTCATTGTGAGGCTTAAAGGTTATTCCCGCTGACATTAATTGATTGTTGTTTTTTTAAAATAAGATATTTTCATTAGCAAGAAAAATGACTTAACCAGTATTTATATCTGGAAAAAATCGAACGTCATCTCCTGATAAATTGCGCCAGCTCAGACCTGGTAAAATAGAAAGGTCAAAAAAACTTAACGTACAATAATTTTCGATATCCAAACTGACCCCACAGAAAAAACCGCCAACCAGTTGGGGTGTGCAATCTCTCCGGCATGGAGCGAAGGGGCAGAGTGGATCTGTTCTGTCACGGCATCTTATGAGGAGAAAAAGGGTGAAAGCCCCGGCGTAGCCTGTTGCCCTCACCCCAGCCCTCTCCCACGGGAGAGGGAGAAAAGCATTACTTCGCCTTCACTTTCCCTGCCACCAGCAGCGCGGTCAGCAACATCAGCGTGCCGGAGATGACCAGCGGCGACGTCAGCCCCAGGTGGTCGAGCGCCACGCCGCCCACCGCCGCGCCGCAGGTGTTCGCCAGCTGGATCACCGCCACCTGAATCGACCCGGCTTTTTCAGCCTGATCGGCAAGCGAGCGGGTGATCCACGTCGACCAGCCCACTGGCACCAGCGCAAAGGCAAAGCCCCAGATAATCGCAATCGCCGAGGCAACCCATTTGTCGCTGCCCCACAGGATCAGCACGACGGCACTGACAGCCAGTACCAGCGGGGCACCAGCAAGCGCCACTTTCAGGGAACGCTTCAGGAACTGAGACGACAGCGAGGTGCCGACAAAGCTGGCGATACCGAAGCTGAGCAGCACCAGCGTCAGGCCATCCACGTCAAAGCCCGCCATGGTCATAAAGACCGGGCGGATATAGGTAAAGAAGGCAAACTGCCCGGCAAAGGCCATGAAGATGGCGGTCATCCCCGCCAGCACGCCGGGGCGCTTAAGCAGACTGAACATGTTCTGTTTGTGGTGCGCCGCTTCTCCCGGCAGGGACGGCAGCGCTTTCCACACCCACAGAATGCAGAGAAAACCCATCACCGCTGCGGCGTTAAAGACGTTACGCCAGCCGATGATTCCGCCAAGGAAACTCCCCAGCGGCGCGGCAATCACCAACGCGATGGAGACCGCGCCAAAGATAACGGAGAGGGCTTTCGGCACGGTGCGTGCCGGCACCAGACGCATGGTGAGCGAGGCGGACATTGCCCAGAAACCGCCCAACCCCAGACCCAGACAGGCGCGGCCGAGCAGCAGCAGGGTGAAGCTCTCCGCGAAAGAGACCAGCAGACAGGAGAGCGTCAGGAGCACGCTGAAGAGAATGACCACTTTGCGGCGATCAATCGCGCCAATAACCTGCGTGATAAACAGGCTGGCAAACATCGCCACAAACGCGGTCACGGTAACGGACTGCCCTGCTACGCCCTCGGAAATGCCCAGATCCTGCGCCATCGGCGTCAGCAGGCTGACCGGTAAAAACTCGACGGTAATCAGACAGGCGACGCAGAACACCACGGAAAAAACCGCCGACCAGTTGGGGCGAGAAACCTCTTTGGTCTGCGGTCTGGTCGTGGGCTGGATATGTTCTGTCATGGTGTCACCTGAGATAAAAACGTGCGGGAAAGTCGCGCAGTTTATCATCAAAAGTGTGACGAATTTAACGTTTCGACAACTTTTCTTGCATCGCCGCCTTCGCCAGCCCGACGATCCACTCCTGATGCCCGTTGATCATCGGGTTCGGTAGGGTACGTGCTAATTCCTGTGCCGGAACGCCTTTCTGCGACTCCTGAGTCAAAATACGGACGCGGTTACCCGGTAAGTCTTCAAACAGCCAGGCGTGGATCACATCCAGACGCGCGCTCTCCTCCCCTTCCACCCAGCCGTGCCAGGCGATACGCGCCGCCTCGCCATCGACCGGCGGAACATACTCCGTCACCTGCGCCTCAACCGGAAAGCCAAAGGTCGTGAAGCGGAAGCGGGCGTTGGCGCTCAGTTCCGGACCGCTGCCGTCGTGAAAACGAATATCTTCGGCGTTGCTGTAGTAGTTCGGCCACAGGGTAGTGTCGTTAAGCTGCGCCCAAATCTCTTTTGCGCTCAGCCCGGCGACAATGATTTCGTTGGACGCAAAGTTATCGGTGGTGCCTGGCAGGTAATCGTCTGGCCAGATAATGGTGGATTGTTTCATGGTTCACCTCATCGTTAGTGGATGAGGTGATGGTGCGCCCGTGAGTGGTATAAAACTAATGATGATGCCTTATACTCATCATCACGGTTCGTGATATCAGTGCAGGTAAAACACACCCTCTTCCGGCAGAAAGAGCTGGTTGTAACGCAGCTGGAAAGCGTTCAGCTCCTGCGGATCCGGCTCCATCTCGCGCATAAAGCCAAGGGCGAGGCGGATTTGCGCATCGGTGATCGGCGCGGCCAGACGGGCTTTACGCAACATGCGGTGCCAGGTGTGAAGATTCTCTTCGCTACCGTCGACGATACAGACCTGCCAGATGAGCAGCACCTGGGCAGCGTTTTGCAGATGCGCCTCGTCCGGGCGTTCAAGATAGCGGATAAACTCATTGCCGGGCGTTTTACCGAACTGGTCGATCATCGACTCGACCGGCATCGGGGTGATACCCAGCCGTTCGCTTAAACGTTTGATGGCGCGGCGGGAATCCGAGGTCAGGACACGAAACCCAACCACAAACACCACGGCAAGCGTTGCCAGCATTATCCAGACCATGCGTTCTCCTTTGAATAGCCGCTCATCATAGCGGGAAACGCAGGGTATCGACAGCGGGCACGGCCATAATAGTGAACTGAAAAAAGGTAGAACATCGTCATGAAAACGGATCTGCGCATGCTGGATCTTAACCTGCTGAAAACGCTCGACGCCCTGCTGGATGAACGCAGCGTCACCCGCGCGGCGGCGCGTCTGGCCCTGACCCAGCCGGCGGTCAGCGGCATGCTGAACCGCCTGCGGGATTACTTCGACGACCCGCTGTTTATCCGAGCGCCCCACGGCATCGTACCCACGACGCGTGCGGAAGAGCTGGCCGCGCCGGTGAAGCGCATCCTGGCAGATATCGACCTCCTGCTGCAGCCGGTGGCGTTTGACCCACGACAGGCCACTCTCACCTTCACGCTTGCTGCCACCGATTACGCGCTCCGCGCGATCGCGGTGCCGTTTATCGCGGCACTGAAGGTGCGGGCACCGGCAATACGCGTGCGGGTTATACCTGTCGATTCCGAGCGCATGATGAACCAGCTTGAACGCGGGAACGTTGACGTGGCGCTGATCACGCCCCACACCACGCCAGACGACCTGCACAGCCGGGCGCTTTATGATGAACGGTACGTTTGCATGATGCGTGCCGACCACCCGGACGCGGGCAAACCGCTCTCTCTGGCGCGCTTTTGCGCCCTTGAGCACGTGCTGGTCTCTTATGAGGGTGACAGTTTTCGCGGCGTGACGGATGGCGCGCTGGAAAAAATGGGCCGGACGCGGCACGTGGGGTTATCGGTGAGCAACTTCCTGGTACTGCCAGATGTACTGGCGATAAGCGATATGATCGCCGTGGTACCGTCACGGATAGCGGAAAACCAGACGGGAATGTTTGTCTGCGACACACCGGTTCCGGTGCCGGGTTTCACCAAGTGCATGGCCTGGCACGCCAGAACACACCGTAATCCCGCGCAGATGTGGCTGCGCGGGTTGTTGCTGGAAACCTGTCAGCGCGCCTGAAGCCCTTTCAGCAGTGCCTCGTGGAAGCGTGCAGGATCCTGCATCTGCGGCGCGTGCCCCATGTCGTTGAACTCGACCAGCGTCGCGTGCGGGATGCGTTTCGCCGTCTCCTTCCCCAGCACCGCATAGTTGCCGAGCGTTTTGCGGATCTCAGGCGGGGCGAGATCTTTCCCGATGGCGGTGTTGTCCTTCGTGCCGATCATCAATAATACCGGCATCTTTAGTTCACTAAATTCGTAGATCACCGGCTGGGTGTAAATCATGTCGTAAAGCAGCGCCGAGTTCCAGGCCACACGTTCTTTTCCCGGCCCGTTGTTCAGCCCGGCAAGCATGGTGACCCAACGCTCGTACTCCGGCTTCCACTCTCCGGCGTAGTAGGTATTTTTCTCGTACTGACGAATGCCGTCGGCGCTGACCTTCAGCTCGCGCTGGTACCACTGGTCGACCGTAATATGCGGCACGCCGCGCGCTTTCCAGTCTTCCAGACCAATTGGGTTGACCATCACCAGCTGCTCCACCTGCTGCGGCCACATCAGCGCGTAGCGGGTCGCCAGCATGCCGCCAGTCGAGTGGCCGATAACAGTCACGCGATCGACGCCGAGCGTTTTCAGCAAGGCGTGGGTGTTATCAGCCAGCTGCTGAAAGGTGTACTGATAGTGCTCCGGTTTGGTGGATTTACAAAAGCCAATCTGGTCGGGAGCGATCACCCGATAACCGCTGGCTGAGAGCGCACGGATAGTGCCGTCCCAGGTACCGGCGCAGAAGTTTTTGCCGTGCATCAGCACCACGGTGCGGCCGTTGGGTTTTTCCGGCTTCACGTCCAGATAAGCCATATCCAGAGACTGTTCCTGGGAGGTAAACGTAAAGTGTTTTACCGGCCAGCCGTAGTCGAAACCTTCCAGCTTCTCGCCGTAGGTGGGCGCATCCGTAGCCATTGCGGGGGTTGCCAGCGCCATCAACAGCGCCAGGCAGGATAATCGTCGGGTCAACATGCAAGCTCTCCCATAGCAAAAGGAATAAGGCTGCGCGAAAAGCGGCAGCAAAAAAAACTGTAGAGCAAGGAGAGGGGCGAGTGTGTAAAGCGGGGTAAAAACTGGAATTTAAAACAAAAAAGCCCGGCATCACACACCGGGCAAAGAAGTCACCTGCACACTCAGGCTGCTTTTAATTTCTGCACACGATTTTCACGGCGAATTTTACGTTCTTCGAGCACCGCAACCATTGCCATCAGGACGATACAGCCGATGGCGGCGGCATCCAGCGCCGCAAAGGTGCCTGCCCAGCCGGTGAGGCCGAAAATCGGCGTGCCGTCGGCAATCATCCCCAGACCCAGCTTGGCGAAGCTGTCGCCGATCAGGTAGGCGAAGGTGCCTTTAATCCCGTCGGCGGCGCCGATCGCTTTTTTCGGTACAAAACCTACCGCCGCTACGCCGATCAACAGCTGCGGACCAAACACCAGGAAGCCGAGCGCAAACAGGGACGCCAGGTAAACGTACTGGTTGCTGGCGTGCTGGTAGACGCCCAGGGTAGCGATAATCAGCGCCAGCGCGACGCAGGCCACCAGCGCACGACGACCGTTGGCGAGGTCAGAGAGCCAGCCCCACAGCAGCGTACCGACCAGCGCACCCACTTCAAACAGGGTAAAGCCCTGAATCGCGACTTCTTTAGAGAGCTTCAGCTCCTGGAAGGCATACACGGTCGACCACTGGTCAATACCGATGCGCACCACGTACAGGAAAATGTTGGAGAAGCAGAGCAGCCAGATCACTTTGTTTTTCAGCACGTACTCAACAAAGATCTGCCATTTTGTCATCTCGTTCTCTTCGGTCTCTTTGTCCTCTTCGCTGATCGCCTCGCCGAACAGCTCTTCGGCTTTGCCGAGGCCGTAAGATTCCGGAGAGTCGCTGCCAAAACGCAGACCGATAAAGCCGACAATCAGGGCGATAATCGACGGGAAGATAAACATGCCGATGACGTGACCGTCAAACAGGTAGTTCGCGCCGAACAGCGCCACGCCTGCTGCACCCGCCCCGCCGAGGTTGTGGGAGATGTTCCACATACCAAGGTATGAACCACGCTTACGGCGCGGGGTCCATTTGGTGATGGTGGAGTAGCTGCACGACCCACCGGTACTCTGGAAGAAACCGCTCAGGGCGTAGAAGGCGATCATCAGGAACAGGCTGACGGAGCCCGCGCCCATGCTGGCGCTGAAGCCGAGCATACAGATGGCGGAGAGGATCAGCATAAACGGCAGGAATTGCTTGGTGTTTTTGCCGTCTGCATAGTACGAGACAACGGTTTTGCCCACGCCGTAGGTGATGGAGAAGCCCAGGCCAATCATCCCCAGCTGCGTCATGCTCAGCCCGTAGGTGGAGATCATGTCGTTCTGCGCGATGTTAAAGTTTTTGCGGATCAGGTACATGGTCAGGTAGCCGATAAAGACCACCAGATAGGACTGCATAAACGGTTTGAACCACATTTTGCGCCGCACGTCGAGCGGCAGATCCAGGGTCGGCTTGCGCACCTGATTAAGGAAGGCCAGCATGGTTTGCTCCTGAGCTGATTTTTACCTGCGAATGGCAGGCATTGTAAAAATCAGCCAGGAGAGATGCCTGAGACAGCGTCCAGGTAAAACCGGGAAAATTTCTTAGTTTTGCGCCACTCGGGGTGAAAAGGTGAGGCGCATCACATCACACTGGCTTCACGCGGCGCCTGCGCATGCAAAAACGGCAGCAGCAGCAGGGCCGATATCCCCGCCGCGATGGCGATCACGGCAAAGAAACCGCTCCAGTGCCAGATGTCGATCACCCGCGCCAGCGGCCAGCCGGAGAGGGACGCGCCCAGGTAGGCGAACAACCCGACGAAGCCCGTCGCCGCACCCGCCGCCTCTTTATGCGAGCATTCTGCCGCCGCCATGCCGATCAGCATCTGCGGGCCAAACACGAAGAAGCCGATGGTAAAGAAGCACGCCGCCTGCATCACGTAGCTGGCGAACGGCATCAGCCACAGCGAACCGACGGAGAGTAAAATTCCTGCCGCAAAGATGAGGTTCATTGGGCCACGGTTGCCGTTGAAGAGCTTATCCGAGCCCCAGCCCGCCACCAGCGCGCCGATAAACCCGCCCAGCTCGAACATCGTCACCGCCGAGTTGGCGGTCACCAGGTCCACCCCCAGCGTCTCGGACATGTACAGGTTACCCCAGTCGTTGATGGCCGCGCGCACCACGTAGACCAGCACGTAGCAAAGCGACAGCAGCCAGATATACGGGTTTAACAGCACGTATTTGGTGAGGATCTCTTTGCGCGTCAGCCCCGCCCCCTCAAGCTGTTGCGCCACTTCCATTTCATCGTGCCGCCAGTCGCCCACCGCGGGCAGCCCCACGGTTTGTGGCCTGTCGCGCAGCCGCCAGCAGAGGAACAACCCGGCCAGGATCGCCAGACCACCGGCAATCATCATCCCCGCGCGCCAGCCGTAGTGCAGCGCCGCGGCACCGACCACCATTGGGATCAGCGCGCCACCGACGTTATGCGCGGTGTTCCAGATAGCCCACCAGCCGCCGCGCTCGTTGCGCGAATACCACGCCGTGAGCAGGCGGGCGCAGACCGGCGCGCCCCAGCCCTGGAAAAAGGCGTTCAGCGCCCACAGCAGGGCAAAGGCCCAGAGCGAGGTGGAGAAGCCAAACAGAATGTTCACCACGCCGGTGGCGATTAGTCCAAAACCCATAAAATAGCGGGCGTTGGAGCGGTCGCTGACGATGCCGGAGAAGAACTTCGACAGGCCGTAGGTGATGTAGAACAGCGTCGCCAGCAGGCCGATATCGGTGCGCGTCATCACGCCGCTGGCAAGGATTTCTGGCGCGGCGGCGTTGAAACTTTTGCGGGTAAAGTAGAACAACGCGTAGCCGAGCCAGATAGTGATCAGGATATGACGACGCCAGTAGCGGTAGCGGGCGTCGATCTCCGCTTTGTTGCCTATCGGCGCGGCGTTTGCGGGGGTTTTAAACATGATGGCTCCTTAGCGGCAGGCTGACGCTGACGCGCGTCCCGTGGGTGCAGGAGATATTCAGCGTGCCGCCCAGCGCCTTCACGCGCTCGCGCATGCCCGCCAGGCCAAACCCCTGCTGCCCCGAGCCCGGCGGCAGGCCGCAGCCGTCGTCCTCAATCACCAGCCTGAGGCTTTCATCCTGCTGCCAGCCCTGCAGCGTCACCGCGCTGGCGTTGGCGTGTTTGACGATATTGTTCAGCCCTTCCTGACAGACGCGGAACAGCGTGACGCGCTGGCCTTCACTCAGCAATGATTCATCAATGCGCCAGTCGAGATGGCTGACAATTCCGCGGCTTTCCAGCTCCATCTCGCGCATCAGGGAGCGCACCGCCTGTTCCAGAGAGAGATCGTCCAGCTGGCGCGGACGCAGCCTGCCCAGCAGGCGACGCACCGAATCGTACACGCCAAGAGAGAGCTGTTCGATATGCGCCCCGCCCTGCTTCACCCCGGCGTTATCCGCCGCCAGGCGCTGGACGATACCCGCCTGGGTGCGAATGGCGGTAATGGTCTGGCCGATGTCGTCGTGCAGTTCGCGCGCTACCTCCTGGCGCACGCTCTCTTCGGTCTCCAGCAGGCGTTCTGCCAGGCGGCGATTGCGCGACAGTTCGGTTTGCAGGGACTGGTTCAGCTCACGCAGGCGCTGAATACCTGCCCCGAGCAGCAGCCCGGTCAGGCTCTGCGCCAGCAGAGAGAGCAGTAAATCGACCGGGTGATCGTGCCAGGTCTGGCTGGCAATCAGCGCGATGGCGTTCATCAGTGTGGCGATCAGCGCCCCCTGCCAGCCGTAATGCCAGGCGAGAGCAATGATCGGCAGCGCCAGACAAAACGGGGTAAAACGGGAAAGCTCAGCAGGCAGGCCAAGCTGCAGCCACAGGCTCACCACAAACAGCAGCAGATACCAGATGAGATGCCGGGCGCGCCAGTTAACCGGCTGGGAGACCAGCGATGGCCCGAGCGGCTGCCAGACAGTGCTGGTGAGATAGTGCCAGAAAACCAGACAGGTGGGTGCCAGCGTCAGGCCGCCGGTCAGGGTCAGCAGCAGGGCGTTAAGCATCTCCTTTTCGCCTACCCACGGCAGGGATTGCAGCAGCGCTGCTGCAATCAGCGCCGCCCCCTGGCGCAGCAGCGTGCGCCAGTCGCGCTGGTGACGATAGCGGGAAATCAGCGCAACCGGGAGGAGCGTGAGCAGGCTTCCGGTCATCAATAAGGGTAGATGCGCGAGGGCGACCTCCTGCGACAACCAGATCAGCATCAGCCACTCTGCGCCCAACAAAACCGGCCAGTAGCCGCGCGGGCATTGCAACATCAGCCCCAGACGCAGGCCAAAGGGAAACAGCAGCACCGCCAGCTCCGGGCGTTCCACCAGATGCAGGCTGATGCTCCACAGGCAGAACCAGGCGGCAGAGAAGATAAAAAAGCTGGCAACAACGGCGATCAGCCGCGAAATCAACGGGTTCATTGCCAGCTATCGAACATACGGCGCGCCAGCTCGACGTCGTTGCTGACGCCGAGTTTTTCCATCAGGTTAGCGCGGTGAACGTGCACGGTTTTGGGCGACAAACCCAGTTCGGCGGCAATCTCTTTCACCGCCATCCCCTGCGCGAGTTTTTCTGCCACCTGACGCTCACGCCGGGTAAGCGGATCCTGACGTCCGGCCGCCAGCTTGAGGGCGATATCCGGCGTCAGGTAGCAGCCGCCCGTCGAGACGGTGCGCACGGCGGCAATCAGCTCGTCCGGGCTACAGCGTTTTGACAGAAACCCACGCGCACCGGCATTGAGCGCCTGCTCCACCAGCGCCGGGCTGTCATGAACCGAGAGCATGATAATCGCCATCCCTTTCGGTAACTGACTTAGCAGCTCCAGCCCGGAGAGATCTGGCATTGAGATGTCACAGATACAGACCTGTACGCCACGCCCCGGCAGGCCCGCCAGCGCCTCGCGCCCCGAGCCGAACTCTGCCACCACCTGAAAATCCGGTTCGAGGTTTAAAAGCTGGGCAAAGCCGGAGCGAACGATAAGGTGGTCGTCGATGAGAGCGATGGTGGTCATGTCTGTTCCTGCGGTCTGAAAACGCCGGATGGCGCTGCGCTTATCCGGCCTACAAGAGCGAAAGACGCTTACCTTAAGCGATCTATTCGAAGAACACCGCAATTTTGTTAAACATGGTGGGATCGGACTGGTTGCGCGCCACTCTGGTGACGTCTTCCAGCTTGTCGATCTGGGCCATCATCTGCTCCAGACGCTGATCGTCATTGACCAGTAGCCAGATGCGGCTGTGCTCGCTGCCCTGAATCGGCAGACAGAGAATGCCTTCGACGTTAAACGCGCGACGGGCAAACAGCCCGCAGACGTGGGTCATGACGCCAGGGTGGTTGCGGACGGTGAGTTCCAGAATGACGTTTTCATGTTGTTTCTGCATGGCTTATTCCCCCACCATCTCAGTATTTGCCGCACCCGGCGGCACCATCGGATACACTTTTTGTTCAGGGTCAATACGGACGTGGATCAGCGCCGGGCCCGGACGAGAGATCGCCGCCTGCAGCGCTGCGTGGGCGTCCTCTTCTGCGTTCAGATCGCAGGTATGCAGGCCAAAACCGGCGGCAATTTGCATAAAGTTAATCATCCCCGGATAGGTTGCCGCAAACACCCCCTGCTTGTAGAACAGGCTCTGCTGCTGATGTACCAGCCCCAGCGCCTCGTTGTTCATCAGGATGATTTTAACGTCTAATTGATTTTCGGCCGCGGTGGCCATCTCCTGAATGTTCATCATCAGGCTGCCGTCACCGGAGAAGCAGATCACCTTGCGGTCCGGGTTCGCCAGCGCCGCACCAACTGCCGCAGGCAGACCAAAGCCCATGGTTCCCAGGCCACCGGAGGTCAGCCACTGACGCGGACGGTTCAGCGGATAGGCCTGGGCGGTCCACATCTGGTGCTGCCCAACGTCGGTGGTAATAATCGCGCTGTCGTCCACGCAGGCGGCCACGGCGTTAATCAGCCCGTAGTGGCTCAGCGGGTCGCCTTCGGTTGGGATCGCGCCCGGGAACTCGCGTTGCAGATCCGCCACCATCTGACGCCAGTCGGCGCGGTCAGTTGCGTCCGTTTGCGGGATCAGCTGTGCCAGCACGTCGGCCACGTCTCCCTGAATCGCCACGTGCGGTTGTTTGATTTTACCCAGCTCGGCGCGGTCGATATCCGCGTGAATGATTTTTGCGTTCGGGCAGAACTGCTCGGTTTTACCAATCGCCCGGTCATCAAAACGCGCGCCCATCACAATCAGCAAATCCGCCTCTTGCAGGATGTAGTTAGTGCTGCGCGCGCCGTGCATGCCCAGCATTCCTAATGACAGCTGGTGTGCTTTGGGCAGCATGCCGAGCGCCATCAGGGTCATGGTGGTAGGCAGGTTGGCTTTTTCAGCGAACTGACGGATTTCATCTGCGGCATTGATTGCCCCGCCGCCCAGATAGAGCACCGGACGTTTAGCGGCGTTGATCATGGCCGCGGCATCGCGCACGCTCTCAGCGCTGAATTCTGGCGCGGGTGCTCGCTCGCCCGGCTCCGGCAGGACGTCGATCTCAATTTCTGCGGTCTGGACATCCTTAGGAATGTCTATCCACACCGGGCCTGGACGTCCGGACTGTGCAATGCGGAACGCATCGCTGATAACCTGAGGAAGCTCGGTAATATCGCGAACTAAATAGTTATGTTTGGTGATGGGGATAGAGATGCCGTAGGTATCCACTTCCTGGAACGCATCGGTACCGATCATTGAGGACGGCACCTGGCCGGTAATGCAAATCAGCGGAATGGAGTCGAGACGCGCGTCGGCGATGGCGGTTACCAGGTTGGTCGCCCCCGGACCGCTACAGGCCATACAGACTGCCGGTTTACCCTGCGTACGTGCCATGCCCTGAGCGATAAAACCCGCTCCCTGCTCGTGACGCGCCAGCACGTGGCGGATCTGCGTGCTTTGGCTTAACGCGTCATACAGCGGCAGCACCGTACCGCCCGGAATACCCGCAACCGTGGTAATGCCCTGTCGTTCCAGTAAATGAACAATCAGCTGCGCGCCTGTAAAACGCGTCTTGGTGGATGTTGTGCCCGAACTTGCCATGCTCCAGTCCTTTTATGGGCCGACTTTCCGGGGAGGAGTCCTAAACGAAAAACCCCGCCCGGTTTGCGCCGGCGGGGTTTTGGATTCGTGTGTTGATCCAGTCCCTACGGCGCATTGCCGACGACCACCACCACACGCACGACGACCACTGCGGCTGGTTGCGCAGTTTTTAGTAGGGTCGCGGTGTTCATGGATGCAGTCATGGGGGACCTGTGTTTGGAATCATTGATTGAATTTATACAAACACAGGTTTTCGGGCGTGACAATGGAAATATTTTCATCTGCGCAAAAATGCGTCAGGGATCACATTTCGTTTGTTGGGTGATGAAAGCAAAAAAGCCGTTTTGCCTTATTCAATAAATAGTGCTGGTGAAACACCAAATCTGGACGCCAGCTTTTTAATGTGGTTCAGAGTAAGCTGTCGCTGACCATTCAGAACCCTTGAAACCATTGATTTACTACCAATTTCATCCTGAAAATCAGATGTTGTCAGTTTATACTGATCCATCAAGGTTCTTAAAACCGCGATACCGACAGGCACGAGTTCCATCTCCTTGCGTAACGCGACGATCTCTGGCCGATTGGCTTCGTAACGGCTGATTCTGGCGCACACGATATCCAGCAATGGGCTATTAGGTTCGTTAATAAGCAGATACTCAACCAGTTCCAGTGCATCGTTATAATCTTTCTCGCTCGGCTGCTCTCCCAATAGAGGAACGGCCTCAACAAGGGCATGCGTAGCTTTCATTGCATCAGCGACGATCATCATTTCTTCCCCTTAGTGCGATGTTTTTCCGTAAAACGGTCATATTCCTTATGAGTAAAAACATGGCGCACATAAAACTTTTGGCTTTCAAAGAATATGAGAGCCACTACCCTAAGATTGTTGTTCGCAATATCAATAACATAATGCTTATCCAGATACTTGAAGTTATCCAGCGTCGGAAATAGTTTTTTTAACGCAGCAGGTGTTGGGCAATGACTCTTTTCAAGAGTGCGTCCCAAAACGAGGAGTTCTTCCCTGTGCTGCGGAAACTGGATAACCGCATCCAAAATTGCCTTCATCGAGATTAAATGCATACTGCATGCCTGCCGCGTCCGTTGCCATTATGGCAACAATAGCAGTCGTTGCCAATAAGTCAACCAGCATCCCGTTCGGTACAGAAAGCAGAAAACAAAAAACCCCGCCGGAGCGAGGTTTTTTCAGGGTTTTGCGGTTGGTTGCCGCAGAACACACTGTGTTACGTCAACGCACGAAGTATATGCGATCGAAGACGAACGCGCAATTCCGGCACGGATTTTGACGTTTTTGAGTATGGAATGGGTTTCGAATTTTGTCCACAAAATACTGTTCATGCATACAGTATTTATCTATACTGAGGATGTTCGCAGTGAGCGAGGGGGCCGCAGTTCTACCGGCGCAACGAAGTCCTGGCTGAAACGGGTGGTGCCGTCAGTGCCTTAACCCTCTGAAGTGAGCACACTGTGTTACGTCAATCGAGGTGCTGGCAACAGGCGGCGGAAAGGTACGCCAGCATCGTGCTCCTTTTTACCAAAAGGAGACGCGTATGAGCGTAGTGGATATGGTGATACTTATCCTCAAACTCATTGTTGCTGTTCTGCAACTGCTTGATGCTGTCCTGAAATACCTTCGGTGATTCAGGTTCAAGTCGCACCTGAGAGGGGCGGGCAACCGCCCCTCTTTAATAACGAGGGAATGCTATGTCGCGTCTGTTAATTGAACCCATCACGCCGGAAGAGCCCGGGTATATCGCGCTGAAAGCCGAAAGCATCGCGGCGAATTTCAATATGCTGCGCAGGCTGGAAGAGAACTGGCAGCGTGGTGAAAACCGCTTTAACGCGCCGGGTGAAAAGCTGCTGGGTGCCTTTTTAAACGGCAAGCTGGTGGGCGTCTGCGGCCTTAACCGCGATCCGTTCAGCCAGCAGCCGCGTGCCGGACGTATTCGCCATCTTTATGTCAGCGAGAAGTGCCGCGGTCTGGGCATTGGTAAACAGCTGTTAACGGTGGTGATGGCCGATGCCAGCATCTGGTTTGATTTCCTCAATACCCATGCACCCGATACGGCCTGCGGCTTCTACCGTCGGGCAGGCTTCAGGCTGGTGTCAGACGAGCCACGGGTTACCCATCGTCTCTTTTGCGCGGTGTAGCTGGCTGGCGACATCAGGTCGTGAATGTTACAGTTGAGTGACAATTCACCGCCAAAGACGCCATGACCCTCTCCGTTTTCTGTATTTTGCTGTTCGCCGCACTGCTGCATGCCAGCTGGAACGCCATCGTCAAAGCCGGAACGGATAAGCTTTACTCGGCGATCAGCGTTAGCGGCTCCGCCACGCTCATTGCACTGGTTTTATTGCCATTTTCTCCTCAACCCTCCGTAGCCAGCTGGCCATTTTTAGTGGTCTCCTGCGCGCTGCAGGTGGTGTACACGGTACTGGTGGCGAAGACGTATCAGGTCTCAGACATGAGCCAGACCTATCCGCTGATGCGCGGAACAGCCCCACTGCTGGTGGCGCTGATCAGCGTGCTGGTGCTCGGGGATAGCCTCTCCTGGCTCGCCTGGGCGGGCATCGGGGTGATCTGCCTGTCGATCCTAGCGATGGCGATAAATGGCCGACTGCAGTCCCGCAAAGGGATCTGGCTGGCACTGCTGAACGCCTGCTTTATCGCCGGCTATACGCTGGTGGACGGAACGGGCGTACGTTTATCGGATACCGCGCTGGGCTATACGCTGTGGACCTTCTTTATGAACGGCTTCTGCCTGCTGTGCTGGGCAATGGTGGCGCGACGCCGCGAAGCTTCCAGCTACCTGCGTTTGCACTGGAAAAAGGGGTTGCTCGGCGGGGTGGGAACCATGGGCTCGTATGGCCTGGCCTTATGGGCGATGACGCAGGCTCCGCTGGCGGTTGTCGCTGCGCTGCGTGAAACCTCTATACTCTTCGGTGCGCTGATCGCATTTGTGCTTTTAAAAGAAAAGGTTGCCGGTCTGCGCATCGCTGCCGCGTTGGGTATTGCAGCCGGTGCGATCCTGCTGCGTCTGGCGTAATTCACTGGCAACATTAGTTGCCGTTCTTGTTTACAAAACCTGCCTTAATCCTTTTTTTCATTCATCATGACAATGCTTAATTTGTCATCTCATTGTGGTAGATTCCTCGCGCATTTATGGGAATGCGTAGTCACTTATTCTTCATTTTTCTCTTTTGGCAAAAGTATTCAGCGACATGAAAAAACAAAGGAACGTTAACTTATTGTTGATGCTGGTGTTACTGGTGGCCGTCGGTCAGATGGCGCAAACCATCTACATTCCGGCGATTGCCGACATGGCAAAGGAACTTAACGTCCGCGAGGGCGCGGTACAAAGCGTGATGGCCGCCTACCTGCTGACCTATGGCGTTTCGCAGCTGTTCTACGGGCCATTGTCCGACCGCATTGGCCGCCGTCCGGTCATTCTGACCGGCATGTGCATTTTCATGGTCGCGACGGTGATTGCTATTACCACCCATAGCCTGACCGTACTGATTGCCGCCAGCGCGCTGCAGGGGGTAGGCACGGGCGTCGGTGGGGTGATGGCGCGTACCTTACCGCGCGATATGTATCAGGGCACGCAACTCCGCCATGCCAACAGCCTGTTGAATATGGGTATTCTGGTCAGCCCGCTGCTGGCACCGCTGATTGGCGGCCTGCTGGACACAATGTGGTCCTGGCGCGCCTGCTATGCCTTCCTGCTGGTGCTGTGCGTGATTGTCACCTTCAGCATGGCGCGCTGGATGCCGGAAACCCGTCCCCAGGACGCACCGCGCACGAAGCTTCTCGCCAGCTACAAAACGCTGTTCGGCAACGGGGCTTTTACCTGTTACCTGCTGATGCTGATCGGCGGTCTGGCGGGCATTGCGGTGTTCGAAGCCTGCTCCGGCGTGCTGCTGGGAGCGGGGCTTGGCCTGAGCAGTATGGTGGTGAGTATTCTGTTTATCCTGCCGATCCCGGCGGCGTTCTTTGGGGCCTGGTTCGCCGGACGTCAGAACAAACGCTTCTCAACGCTGATGTGGCAGTCTGTAATCAGCTGCCTGCTGGCTGGCCTGATGATGTGGATCCCGGGTCTGTTTGGCGTAATGACCGTCTGGACGCTGCTGATCCCGGCGGCGCTGTTCTTCTTCGGCGCGGGGATGCTGTTCCCGCTTGCCACCAGCGGCGCCATGGAGCCGTTCCCGTTCCTCGCGGGTACGGCGGGTGCGCTGGTGGGCGGTTTGCAAAACATCGGTTCCGGCGCGCTGGCCTGGCTCTCGGCCATGATGCCGCAAACCGGGCAGGCTAGTTTGGGTTTACTGATGACGCTGATGGGGCTACTGATTTTGCTGTGCTGGCTGCCGCTGGCGTCGCGTGTTCCCCACCACGAGCAGCCTGTTTAACCGCATGATGGCCCGGCTTCTCGCCGGGCTTTTCACACGCCGGGGCAATCATCGCCTCCAGCAGCGGCTCTGGCGCTGGCCGCCAGGCCCCCTCCTCTCCGTCATAAAACTGGAAATCGGCGTTAATCGCGTAGGGTATTTTCGCCTTTTGCAGCTCGCAGGCCATAAACGTGGCAAAGGCCATTTGCGACGCGGTGGGTGTAAAGCGGTTTGACTCCCCCACGCCCCAGCCCCCGACCCAGCTGACGTGTCCGGTTTTTTGTTGCCAGCGCAGCGCCGTCGCGATGCGATTGTGAATCGCCGCTTTCTCCGCCGCCGTACCGGAGGTCCACGGGTATTTGCCGTTATTTTTCAGCGGCCCCCACGGAAAGATATGCCACTCCGCCAGCAGGAAGTTTTGGCTGTGCGCAGGCAGCTTGAGGCTGGGGAGATCTTCGGGGGCCGCACGCAGGCGAGGAGCGATGAAGATCATCCGGTCCGCATCAATGCTGTGGATGACCTTAATGGTTTTCTCATACACCCGGTTGAGCGAGGCTGCGTTGTGGTTGAGCTTGTCCGCAGGCTCATAAATCAGGTCAAAGCCCAGCAGCGGCGAACGTTTGCCGAAATAGTGCGCCACGGCAATCCACCAGTCGGTAACCTCTTTTTCGTTATCGGCTTTCGGATCGTTTTTATAGCTGTCCGCCTGATACGCGATAATCGGGATCACGCCGTACTGCTCGCAGGCTTCCACCAGCTTACGCAGGTGGATCAGCCGTGCTTCGGTCGGCTCATCGGCCACACGAATACGCACATGGCTGATGCCTTTCGCGCGAAAGTCGCGTACCACCAGCGGGTCGAATTCCCGTATCCCGCGCTCGGTGCGCGCCCAGTCCACGTCCATACCCACACCCAGCTTTTGTGCATAAAGCGCAGCCGTCAGCGGCGGCTCGGCGGCTATCGCCCAGCCGGAAGAGAGAAGTAACGCGGTCGCAATAAGAGGCTTTAACACGGCTTACCCTGGATAAATCAAAAGCATTACCTGTATTTAGCACGCTTTCTCGCATTTGGTGTAGCGTCAAAGCGTAATAATTCTTCAGCCTGCCAGTTCTCTTAGCCAGCCAATAAAAGCGTCAATTTTCGGCCACTGACGGCCGGTAAGCGTTGAGATGTAATAGTGCTGATGGCATTTGAGGGTCTTGTTGCCAAACGGGGCGATAAGCTCGCCCCGCTCAAGGCGCTTTTGCACCAGCCGCTTTCTCCCCATCGCCACGCCCACATGATTCATGGCTGCCACTATCGCTAAATCGGAACGATCGAAGCCAATACCCGATGATGACGGCATATTCATCGCAAAATGCTGCGCCCAGCTGAGCCACTCATCCGTACCGGAATCATTACTCCAGGCCTGACGGTCGTGCAGTAACGTGCAGTGGCTGAGGTTATCGGGGTTTTTCAACAGCGCATGCTCGCGAGCATATGCGGGCGAGCAGACGGGCAAAATCTCCTCGTCCATCAAGAAATGATGAGAAAGGTAGTTTGGCGGCGTATCGTCGAAATAGATGGCCAGATCGATGCCGGTTCGCTGCATATTGACGTACTCATTGCCGGTGAGAATGGTGAGAGATATCGACGGATAGCGGCGGGTAAAATCCCCCAGCATGGGGACGAGCCAGCACTGGGCGATTGACGGCCGGGAATACACCGTCAGCGTACCGGACAGCGCCTGGTTTTTAATATCCAGGATCTCCTGATTCAGGGTGTCGAGGGATGATTTTAGGGTCCAGTAAACGCGCTTTCCCTCCTGCGTCAGCTCAACTTTACGGTGCGAGCGGACAAACAGCTGAATGCCCAGCTCCTCTTCCAGCAGGTTGATGCGGTGGCTCACCGCGCTGGGGCTGAGCGACAGTTCCGCCGCCGCCAGCGCGAAGGATTCATGCCGGGCAGCCACTTCAAAAGTGTACATTTTTGACAGTTGCCAGCCATTTAGCAGCCGGTTTCTGACTTCATTCGCATCGGTCATCACAATTCTCACACGTTATTTCTGCGCCCAGCATACCGCCCAGGCATGAATTTATGTGAACCAACAGCGAAATAAGTGCGCTTTTTTGAGTTCAGTCACTCAGTTGATCCAATCTGGCTCACCTGAACGGCAATTTTTATCGTTTGTCAGCTCACGCCGTTTTTTCGTCCAATACCCACAGATGACATAAGGGTGAGGTGAGATATGGGATCGCCGGTCTGGGTTGTGGTAACGCTGCTTGTCAGCATTGTGTTGATTGTTTTAACCATCGTAAAACTGAAGTTTCACCCGTTCCTCGCGCTGCTGCTGGCGAGCTTTTTCGTCGGCGCGATGATGGGGATGAGCCCACTGGATATGGTGAACGCCATTGAAAGCGGGATTGGCGGTACGCTGGGCTTCCTGGCAGCAGTCATCGGCCTGGGTACCATTCTGGGTAAGATGATGGAAGTCTCCGGTGCGGCGGAGCGCATCGGGATCACGCTACAGCGCTGCCGCTGGCTGTCAGCGGACGTCATTATGGTGCTGGTGGGTCTTATCTGCGGTATTACGCTGTTCGTGGAAGTGGGCGTGGTACTGCTGATCCCGCTGGCGTTTTCTATCGCCAAAAAGACGAATACGTCGCTGCTTAAGCTTGCCATTCCGCTCTGTACCGCACTGATGGCGGTGCACTGCGTGGTACCGCCGCATCCGGCTGCGTTGTTTGTCACCAACAAATTAGGTGCGGACGTCGGAACGGTGATTGTTTACGGCCTGCTGGTGGGTCTGGTGGCATCTCTGGTTGGTGGCCCGCTGTTCCTGAAACTGCTCGGCAACCGTCTGCCGTATAAACCGGTTCCGGCAGAATTTTCCGACCTGAAGGTGCGGGAGGAGCATACCCTGCCGTCGCTGGGGGCAACGCTGTTTACGGTGCTGCTGCCGATTGTTCTGATGCTGGTGAAGACCCTCGCTGAGCTCAATATGGCGAAGGAAGGCACGCTGTATACCCTGCTGGAGTTTATCGGCAACCCGATCACGGCAATGTTTATCGCTGTATTTGTCGCCTACTATCTGCTGGGGATCCGCCAGCATATGGGCATGGGCGCAATGCTGACCCATACGGAGCACGGCTTTGGCTCTATCGCGAACATATTGTTAATTATTGGTGCCGGTGGCGCGTTCAACGCTATTCTCAAAACCAGCGGGCTGGCAGATTCGCTGGCGCATATTCTCTCGAACCTGCACATGCATCCGATCCTGCTCGCCTGGCTGGTGGCGCTGGTGCTGCATGCCGCTGTAGGCTCCGCTACGGTCGCGATGATGGGTGCGACCGCAATAGTGGCGCCGGTGCTACCGCTCTACCCGAACGTAAGCCCGGAGATCATCACCATTGCCATCGGTTCCGGCGCTATTGGCTGCACGATCGTGACCGATTCCCTCTTCTGGCTGGTCAAGCAATACTGCGGCGCGAGCCTGAATGAGACCTTCAAATACTATACGACGGCGACGTTTATCGCCTCGGTGCTTGCACTTGGCGGCACATTCCTGCTTTCTTTCATTATCTGAGCGCGACGAGACGTATTATGGAAAACGCAACTATCACTGCTTTAACCGCACAGTTTCCTCTGGTTGAGGATCTGATGGCTCTGAAAGAGACCACGTGGCTTAACCCGCGAACCACTTCGCTTGCAGAAGGGCTGCCCTATGTCGGGCTGACCAAAGCCGACGTGGACG
The DNA here is from genome assembly GCF_001605945.1 of Enterobacter sp. SENG-6. Lineage (NCBI taxonomy): Bacteria > Pseudomonadati > Pseudomonadota > Gammaproteobacteria > Enterobacterales > Enterobacteriaceae > Enterobacter > Enterobacter sp. SENG-6. Next base: position 64,377 of record NZ_LOMM01000002.1, on the reverse strand, counting down.
ACGCGCATGCGCGCCTCAACCGCTTCGCGCCGTATCTGGCGAAAGCCTTCCCGGAAACCGCGGCAACGGGCGGGATTATCGAATCTGAGCTGGTTGCTATTCCGGCCATGAAAAAACGGCTGGAGAGAGAATCTGGCAAGGTTCTTCCCGGAACGCTGCTGCTTAAAAAAGACAGTCATCTGCCCATCTCCGGCTCGATTAAAGCGCGCGGCGGCATCTACGAGGTGCTGACCCACGCGGAAAAACTGGCGCTGGAAGCGGGATTGCTGAGCACTGAAGATGACTACAGCATCCTGCTGGAACCGCGCTTTAAAGACTTCTTTAGCCAGTACAGCATTGCGGTGGGTTCAACCGGCAACCTGGGAATGTCCATCGGCATCATGAGCGCACGCATCGGCTTTAAGGTGACGGTACATATGTCCGCCGACGCCCGCGAGTGGAAGAAAGCCAAACTGCGCAGCCATGGCGTTACCGTCGTGGAATATGAGCAGGATTATGGCGTGGCGGTGGAACAAGGGCGAAAAGCGGCGGAAAACGACCCGAACTGCTTCTTTATCGACGATGAAAACTCCCGCACCCTGTTCCTGGGCTATGCCGTTGCCGGCGAGCGCCTGAAGGCGCAGTTTGCCGAACAGGGCCGTGTGGTGGATGCAGAGCACCCGCTGTATGTCTATCTGCCGTGCGGCGTTGGCGGGGGTCCTGGCGGTGTGGCGTTTGGTCTGAAGCTGGCGTTTGGCGACAACGTTCACTGCTTCTTTGCCGAGCCCACGCACTCCCCGTGCATGCTGCTGGGGGTTTATACCGGCCTGCACGATGAGATTGCCGTGCAGGATCTGGGTATCGACAACGTGACGGCAGCGGACGGGCTGGCGGTCGGACGCGCGTCGGGCTTCGTCGGCCGCGCGATGGAACGTCTGCTCGACGGGTTCTATACCCTTTCCGATCAAAGCATGTATGACATGCTCGGCTGGCTGGCGCAGGAGGAAGGGATTCGTCTGGAGCCATCGGCGCTGGCGGGCATGGCCGGGCCGCTGCGTGTTCAGGCTGATGCCAACGTCACCCATCTGGTGTGGGCGACCGGCGGCGGCATGGTGCCGGAAGACGAGATGGCGAAGTATCTGGCGAAAGGGAAGTAATTATGCCGGGTGGCGGCTGCGCCTTACCCGGCCTACAGGTGCACAATTTGTTGAATGTGGGTTACCGCAAACAGCAGTGATAGCGACAGCACGGCCAGGGCGATGAGGAACTTATCCCGCACCGCCTTCGGCTGCACAAAATCGTCCTGCGCCACGTCCATCACGTTACGGCTGCGGGTATAGCGCCATAAAATGATGGCCACCAGCGCCAGCACAACCAGTGAGATCCAGAAGGGTAGCCCCGTGCGGTGCCAGTTGTGCTGAATCGCCAGGGCAATCAGCGCGCCATACCCCAGCAGCGTGCGCAGCCACGCCAGCGACGTCCGCTCCGGCTGCAGGCCGGGGTCCGCTTCGCGCCGCGCTTTGCGACTATCCGCCATACACCACCAGCACCATCACCACGCCCGCCACTGTCAGCAAAATCGCACTGATGATCAGTAACCCACGCGTATAGGGCAGATCCTGCTTCAGGCGCATCGCCTTTTCGTTACGCAGCCAGCGCAGATAGCCGTAAATCGCCAGTACGCCCGCAAACAGGCACAGCAGCAGCGCCAGCACTTCACGAATCAACGGCGTGGCGAAATCGGGCGCGAGCTGATCAAGACCGACGCCGGCGGCCAGAAAGCCCAGCGCGGTACGGATCCACGCCAGATATGTACGTTCATTGGCCAGCGAGAAGCGGTAGTCCGGGGCTTCACCGAGGCGGGAAATTTTCATGAAGGCTCCTTGTCATGCGGCAGGCAGGCTTCAGCATAGCGTAAATCGGCCAGGACAAGGAGACCGGCATCAGGCGATGCCGGTCAGGAGAGTTAATGCAGCTCTGGCCAGTAATCCTTATTGGCCTCGATCAGGTCATCCAGAATCGCTTTCGCGACCGACGCGCTCGGTACGGTTTTTGACAAGGTGATTGCCTGCCAGAGTTTCTGGTACGAGCGTTGCTCCCAGGCATCCACCACCAGTTTTTCCACCGCCACCTGCTGGCTCATCAGCCCTTTCTGGAAGTGCGGGATATCGCCCACGGTGAGCGGCTCTGGCCCGTTATGACCCACCAGACACGGAATTTCCACCATCGCGTCGGCATCGAAGTTATGAATGGCCCCGTTGTTTGGCACAATCAGCAGCATCCGCTCCTGGGTATTAAAGGCAATCGCCGTCGCCAGATCGACGATGTACGAGGCATGTTCGTCGATCTCCAGCTCCCCGGCAGAGGATTTTCCGGCTTCTATAATCGCCCGGCACGAACTGAATACATGCTTCTCACGGTGATCCATAACTTCATTGGCGCGGGTCCGCTCCGGGTTGGCGTGCGCGACCACGTAGTCCGGGAACAGGTAATACTTCAGATAGGTGTTTGGCATGGTATCTGGATCGAGCGCCTGCACGTCTTTGGCTTTGGCGAAGGTATCGTTCCAGCTCGCTTCGGTATGCGCATCTTCCGAAGGCGGAACATAGCCGTGTTTCGCCACGTATTCGCGCAGTTTCGGCATCAGATCGTTACCGTTCAGATCTTCAATCGATGTCCACCAGCCGAAGTGGTTCAGGCCGTAGTAACGCACGCGCATCTGTTTGCGGTCTTTCAGGCCGACAATCTGCGCCATGCGCCCTTCAATACCGATTGGCATATCGCAGATGTTGAGAATTTTGGCATGCGGACGCAGGCGGCGCGTCGCTTCCGCCACAATCGCCGCCGGGTTGGAGTAGTTCAGCATCCACGCGTTCGGGGAGTACTGCTCCATATAATCCACCAGTTCCAGTACGCCGCCGATGGAGCGCATGCCGTAAGAGATCCCACCCGGGCCGCAGGTTTCCTGACCCAGCACACCGTGACGCAGCGGAATTTTCTCGTCTTTTTCGCGCATCGGGTATTTGCCCACGCGGATGTGCGCCATCACGAAATCCACATCGGTAAACGCCGCTTTTGGATCGGTGGTGTAGCTAAACTCAATTTCCGGTGCCTGTTCCTTAAGGATAATTTTGCACGCCTCGGCGATGGTTTCCTGACGTGCGCCATCGTTGTCATAAAACTTCAGGGCACGCAGCGGGAAACGGTCACGGTTGGCTAACAGCATCAGGACGATACCAGGCGTAAAGGTGCTGCCGCCGCCTGCAATGACAACTGAGAATTTTTTCATGATATAGCCTCTGTCAGGGTGGTTTGTTCATTCGTTAAAGGGGTTTTCATCAGCGATTCCAGCTGGTCGCGCACCTGCGGAACGTGCAGGCCAACGATCACCTGTATGCCGTTGCCGCGTCGCACTACGCCGTGTGCGCCGAGGGCTTTGAACACCTCATCGCTTTGGGTTTGCGCCATGTCGACCAGCGCGATACGCAAGCGGGTGGCGCAGTTGTTGATGCTTTCGATGTTGGCCGCGCCGCCCAGCGCCTGCAGGAATCCGGCGGCTTGGCCGACCTGCTGGCTGGCGGCAGCCGGGGCGGTGGTTTGCCCGCGCGCCGCCTTATAGTCGGCCTTGCTGTAGAGTTTGATTTCACTCTCTTCACGACCCGGGGTTTTGAGGTTCAGACGCTCAATCAGCGTTTTGAAGACCACGAAGTAAAGGCCGGTAAAGCAGACGCCGATGCCGATCTGGGTGAATACCATTGAAGCGTGGTTATGGAACATGGGGATCCAGTTTTGCGGCAGGAACTGGTCCAGCAGGCCACCGCCCATGTTGCCCACCACGCCAAAGGTGTACATCACCGTCGCCATGGTGGCCGCCAGCACGGCGTGAATGGCAAACAGCAACGGCGAGATAAACAGGAAAGTAAACTCCAGCGGTTCGGTAATCCCCACCAGCACGGCGGTAAGCGTGGCCGGGATCAGCAGGCCCGCGACCTTGACGCGGTTTTCTGGTGAGGCGGTGTACCAGATCGCCAGCGCAATCCCGACCGATCCAAACACCTTAGCGTTACCGTGCAGCGCGAAACCACCTTCCGGGAACAGGGTTTTCAGCGGCAGCGTGCTCTGGCTGAACGCCTGAAGATGCTGCGCCCAGTAGACCTGGATCCCACCCTCAACGGCGGCCGGGCCAAAGATAAACGGACCGTAGACGAAGTGGTGCAGCCCGGTTGGGATCAGAATGCGTTCCAGGAAGGTATACACCCAGACACCGAGCGCACCGGCGGAGCGTAAGAACGCCTGCAGGGACTCAATGCCCATCTGCACTTTCGGCCAGCCCAGCAGCGTCAGCCAGGCGCAGGGGATCATGACGAAAAACGCGATAATCACCACAAACGAGGTGCCCTGGAAAATGCCCAGGAAAACCGGCAGTGGTTTCTCGAAAAAGCGGTTATGGATCGCAGTGACAATACCGGAAATCGCAATCGCCCCAATAATGCTGGTATCAAGGGTTTTGATCCCGGCAATCATCGCCAGCCCGCTTCCCGCCGTCGGTTCGGCGGAAAAGTCGACGCCAAAGAAGTGGCCCCAGGTCATCCCCATCGCGTTGATGAAGTAGTTCCAGGTCAGGAAGCTGATCAGCACCGCCAGACAGGCGCGGCCCTGCGCCTGTTTCGCCAGACCAATCGGTAAGCCAACGGCAAAAATCAGCGGCATATTGCGGAACACCGCCCAGCCGCCCTCTTCAATGATGTGCACGATCTGCGCGAACAGATTATCAGGAGCCGTTAAGGCTTCGCCCACGAAAAGCGGATTGCGAAGCATGATGGCGATTCCCACCACGATCCCGGCAAAGGGAAACAGCAACACCGGGGTAAACATGGCACCACCAAAACGTTGTATTTGACTGAGCATCTTTAAATCCTCACGTAACAACCTGTAGGGGAGAGAGGCCTTTATGGTTTTGTGCTGGCCTGAGGTGAGCATAAGAAGTTACTGATGCGCGAACATGGCGTGCCGCTGCGATTCGTGATCGCATTCATGGTTTTATTTTGACCAATCAGGTCTACTTTTCGCTGTAAATATGGACATGTCAGGATGCAATCCACGCCCTGATACAGGCAGAGAGGTCTACTGGTGATCTACAAATCCATTGCCGACCGATTACGGCTACGGCTGAATTCATCGGACTACAACATCGGCAGCCCCATTCCGGGTGAGAAAGCGCTGGCGCAGGAGTTTGGCGTGGCGCGCATGACCATTCGCAAGGCGCTGGATCTGCTGGTGAGCTGGGGGCTGGTTGAGCGGCGACACGGCAGCGGGACGTTTGTAGCACGCAAAGATGTGCACCATGAAACCACCAACCTCACCGGGCTGGTGGAGGTACTGCGTCAGCAGGGCAAAGAGGTACAGAGCAAGGTGTTGCAGTTTGAAGTGATGCCCGCCCCGCCCGCCATCGCCAGCCAGCTGCGGATCCAGGTGGATGAGCGGATCTACTTTTCCCGCCGGGTGCGCTACGTGGACGGAAAACCGCTGATGCTGGAGGACAGCTTTATGCCCGTGAAGCTGTTTCGCAACCTCTCGCTGGCGCATCTGGAAGGGTCAAAGTTTGATTACATCGAGAAGGAGTGCGGAATTACAATCAGCGGCAATTACGAGAGCCTGACGCCGGTACTGGCCGATAAACAACTCGCTGGTTACATGAATCTGCCGGAGCAAACGCCACTGCTGCGCATTACCTCTCTCTCCTACAGCGACAGCGGCGAGTTCCTTAACTATTCCGTGATGTTCCGAAATACCAGTGATTACCAGGTGGACTACCATCTGCGGCGCATCCACCCGGACGACCTGCTAACTCATCCCCCAGAACAGCACCGCCAGTAGCTGCGGGGTGATGATGCGCAGGAACATGACCAGCGGATAGACCGTAGCGTACGACAGCGCCGCCGCGCCGCTGGTGGCGTGCAGGCTATTGGCAAAGGCCAGCGCCGGTGGATCCGTCATCGACCCCGCCAGCATGCCGCACAGCGTCAGATAGTTCATTTTAGCGAACATTCGCGCCAGTATGGCGACCGTCAGCAGCGGGATCGCGGTGATGAAGATGCCGTAGCCGACCCAACTCATCCCTTCCCCCCTGACCAGCGTATCGACAAAATCGCCACCGGATTTTAGCCCGACGACCGCCAGAAACAGCACAATGCCCAGCTCGCGCAGCGCCAGGTTGGCGCTCGGCGGCATAAACCAGTAGAGCTTACCGACACAGCCGATTCGACCGAGGATCAGCGCCATAATCAGCGGCCCGCCCGCCAGACCCAGCTTGAGGGCAACCGGGAACCCCGGTATATACAGCGGAATGGAGCCAAGCAGCACGCCCAGCCCGATACCGATAAACACCGGCAGCATTTGTACCTGCTGCAGTTTTTGCTGAGCGTTACCGACCATATCCGCCACGGCGTCAATGGACGACGGACGCCCGACCAGGTTAAGAATATCGCCGAACTGCAGGCTGGCTTCCGGGCTGGCGACCAGTTCAACACCGGCGCGATTGAGACGAGAGATAACCACGTCGTAACGTTCTTTTACCTGCAGATCGCGTATTTTCTTGCCCAGAACGTGCTCGTTAGTTACCACCACACGCTCCACGCGCATGTCGGTGCCGCGGGTAGAGAGCGAGGTATCCACTTCCTGACCAATCACCAGCCGCGCGTTGTTTAAATCCCCGGGCTGCCCGACAAGATGCAGCAGATCGCCTTGCCGGATAATGGTGCCAGGCGCGGGCACCATCAGCATCTCGTCACGTTTAAGGCGCGAGCAGATAATATTGGCGCTGTTCAGGATCGGCACGTCCTGAATCGCCATGTTGTTCAGATTGGGGTTATCGACGCGGATGTTGATGGTTTTGATCGGCATATGGCCGTTGGTGAGCGTGGTTTCGTGGTCCTTCGCCTCTTTGTCGACGTTAATGCGAAAGAGCACCCGAACCAGCCACATGGAGAGCAGAATGCCGCAAATCCCGAACGGATAAGCCATGGCGTAGCTCATCCCCATCTGGTCGACAATGCCGGGTTCGATACCTAAATCGCGCAGGATTTGCTGGCCCGCACCCAACGCGGGCGTGTTAGTCACGGCCCCGGAGAAAATGCCCAGCACCACGGGCAGCGGAATGGCGAAGAGTTTATGCAGGATAGCGGTGACCAGTCCACCCATTACGACGATGCCGAGGGCAAACAGATTGAGGCGTAATCCGGAAACCCGCAGGGAAGCAAAAAAGCCCGGCCCGACCTGAATGCCGATGGTATAGACGAAGAGGATCAGGCCGAACTCCTGCGTAAAGTGGAGCATATCGGCGCTGAGAACCAGCCCGAGTTTATCAGCAAAGTGTCCGACAAAAATGCCGCCAAACAGCACCCCACCGATCCCAAACCCGACGCCACGGATTTTGATGTTGCCAATCCATAATCCAACAACAGCGACCAGGGCCAACACGCTGACGGTTAACGCGATATCACTCATGATCCACTTCCTTGCATAACCTTAGTTATGTTAAGGATTCTCTCAGAGGTGAAGGGCGTTGTATGGGTGATGGCGCACAAAAAAGCCCTGCCGGGGCAGGGCTTTAACTTTTCACCCTCTCCCTGTGGGAGAGGGCCGGGGTGAGGGCATCAGCCCGCACAGATTTTTAAGCAGGGTAGGCATAGCCGCCACTCGGTTCGCGCTTTTCCCTTATGCAGGCAACCACCGCCGATTACCACGGAAAAAACCCGCAGAGCGGTGCGCGCTGAATTTCCGGTTTCTGGAAATATGCCATAAAAAGGAAATAATTAATCGGAGGTGGTTGGCAGAAAGGGATCGGGAAAGAATCGAAAAAGGATCGTTTTTGCCTGGATGATGGGGTCAGCAGGGGAGGGCTGTATGTTGTGTTCTGTGACAAACTGCCCTCAGCCTGTCTCAGGATTCCTGAAATAGCGGAAAACGGAAAGGGCAGGAAATGGAGAACAGTCGAAAACCCGTTTATCCGACATGTCGATAATCGAGGGGCGTGACTCTTTTTCAAAAACGGCTAATGGCTTATCTTGAAACCCTGCTTTTTATAAGTTGAAGATGCTGATTCAGATCCCACCACCATTACACACGGAGTCCAGATAAATGCCTGTTCATAAAATTTCGGCTGCTTTTGGTCAGGATTTGGAAGTTGAGTGGCCATGCCCGGCATGTGGTCAGAAAACTCTGCAGATTGATCAAGAAAGTTTCAAAAAAAATGATTCGCTTGAGAGCCGAAGACTGGAAGAGGAAGAATGGTTTGAACCTGAGCTAGTATCAAGGGTTTTCAGTTGTATGGCGCGGTGTACTCGGGTGAGCTGTGGTGAAGTTGTCGCATGTGTAGGAAAGGGAGGTTTGGATCAGGACTGGAATGACAGGACTCATCAACTCGAGTGTTATCCCTGGTATAAACCTCGGAGCTTTATACCCTCACTACACCCTTTTATTATTCCTGAAAAATGTCCAGGTGTGATTACGGACCCTCTTATGGCCTCATTTTCTGTCTATCTCAGTCAGCCTGGTTCTGCGGCCAACTTAATCAGGATCTCGGTTGAGAGAATGCTGACGGCAATTGATATTCCAGAACATAATAATAAACAAAAACGGATTAATCTTCATCAACGCATTGAGCTTCTCGACGGGCAATATGCCCCTTATATGGACACGCTGATGGCCATTAAATTCCTGGGCAATGCCGGCAGCCATACCTATGATGAAGTGACCACAGACGATATCGAAGCGGCCTTTGAGATCATGGAGTATGTCGTGAATGACCTCTTTTCCGGTCGTAAGGAGTCAATAGACGTCCTCACCAGACGTTTGCACCGCAAGTTTGGAAATCAGTGAAGTACCCGGCCGTATATGCTTCACGGCTGCAGTAGTCGTAGATCATAAAGAGGGATAGTTCAGAGGTTGAAGAACTATCCCGACTAAAGGAATCTGAAGGAATGTTGTTCAAATGGACAACGTACTTACCCGCAAGATAGTCCTAAGGACGATATTAGTTCGACGTATTTATGCACATGTATGTTATGCACTGAGTACAACAAATAAACTAAACGTAACGAATGACTAAGTATCAGGTATAACTTAAATAAGAGATACTTTTTTAGATACTATTTTAATACACACGTCAACTCTGCAATGAAATATATTTTGACATTCATCAGGCACTCTGGCATTATAATCAAAAAAGATGACCACCCAACTCGACGCTGATTTTGTTGCAGTCTTATTTCGCCAGACGGTGAATGTCAGACCGCAGCTGGCTTCATTACGTGCTGGTTCCGGCATATTGCGATATCTGCACTTAAGTTAAATATTATCTGCACCGCTGACTGGCTTACTTCATTATTCCGGTTTTCGCAGGAAATGGTAACAGAAGCACAGACCTGACCCATTGTGCCAGGCAACGCAGCTGCGAGGGGGGATTCTCTTCGTGAGGGGTTAGCGGAAAGTTGTGCTTAGCACGTGGTAATCGTTGACGCAATAGCGAAATCGGCGAAATAGAAAGAAAATAACTAAAAATACATGTTGACTATTGACAAACATGCTTATTTCAGGGTAAGATGACCTTATTCTGAACATGACAGAGAATACTGTCATGTGGCCGACAGAGGCCAGGGCAACCCAGATTCGAATAATACTATCCGGTTCCCTGTTCTGTTGGCTCAGCCAAGACAGCAGGCACCGGTGCGCCCGGGCCTGCTTTTTTTGTGCCCGAAGAAAGAGCCACGAATCTTTCCCCTCGTTATCTGAGGCCGGATTAGTTCACCCTGAAAACAACTTTCGCGCTTCGCGAATAAGGAAATGAAATGAGCTGACAACTATTGAAGAAGTATCACGTGGCTATTATTGCCAACCACTTTTAAACAATCTGAAGGTTTCTAAATGAAAACTTTAAATGCTGTAAATCGGAGTAGTAAATCAATCACTAATAAAGGAGACTATTATGTCTACAAACAACTTGAAAGAAGCAGTAAATCACAATACCTACAACGCGCCAGTCACCATCAACAACTACTACGGCTGTCCCGTCCCCCCCCCTGAAGAACCACCGGTTGTTCCTGCGAAAAAGAAACGCGGCTGGGTTTTTGAAACCACCAGTATTTTACTTGGAACAGGTATTACCTTATGGCAGTCAATGTACAACGGGGTAATGATGTCAGGCTTGACGGCTATCCTAATCTGGTTGGGGGTGTCTTCAGGGGTAGCGCCAGTATTGGCTACTGGTATCATTGCTTTTGGCGTCTGCGCCGCCCCTACATTGTTGTTAGGTTTGGTTCGTTGGGTCGTAAACCAGAAGTAGTCGGTAGCAAGTTGTATGAGCTAAGGGTAGTAGGGCTACCCTTAGCTCAATATTAATGGTTGTCAGTGCAAAGATCAACCATTGTGATTACATTTCGAATACTGGTGTATTTCTTTTGTAATACATATGGTGATATTTTTTTCTGGCGTTATTTTCAGGGCTGGCTGTTAACCGCGTGTCGCCAGGGGAATATACAGCATAAATCATTCAGTACCCGATATTCTTCACAACATCCGGAACGCCAGCCAGCTCAGTCCGGCTGCTCTTGATATGGTCAAGCTTCTCACACTTCTGGCCATGATTATAGACCACACCAATGCGGTGTCTCTGTCGCCAGCCTGGCTGGCGATGTATGCAATTGGCCGGATGGCCTTCCCCCTGTTCACGCTTAATATGGGCGATGAACGTACAGCTCACCCCGGAACGACTGCAGAAAAGAGCCAATCGGTTGTGGATCTGGGCACTCAACACGCAGCAGGTGTTCAGCCAAGCCTACTGGCATCACCAGCCTTAGTGGAACATTCTTTTCGTGTTCGCAGGCGTCACACAGCTTATTGCCCTGCAATACCGGTACGGCCGGAAAAGAATGCTTACCGGAGATCTGCTCTTGGCCCTCATGATTTGGCCACTGCAGCCGGCAAGCTACGGGCTGGCAGGAATTACGCTGGCCATCAGTATGATAACCTTATCAGACAGCGGTATAACCGAAGTGAAGCGACTGGCAGTCGCTAGCGTCGTGTTATCACTGATTTGTTTAAACGGGTTATCGCATCTCCTGGATCTGCCCGCAGAAACATTATTACTGGCCACGCTGCCTACTCTGGCATTCCCCCTGGCAGTGGTTCCCTTCTGCAGGAAAATCTGTCCTGAGGGCCGCAAGCGTTTCATGCCGCGTAATTTCTTTTATTATGCTTCCGCCGGTCACCTGGGGATAATTGGTCTGATACAGTATACTTTCGCCTAATTAGGGAGGGCGTGATGGCTATCAGTGAGAAAGAGTTGCTTGAGGCAGGTTTCAGTAAGAGCGAAGTGGAGAATTTACAGGGCCGGCTTGCAGCAGGCGGAGGCACCATGCCGCATCTCATCGATGCGCTCTCACGGCGCTTCCGGGTGTCGGTATGGATCACTGTCGCGCTGGTTCTGGTTATGCTGGTCACCCTCATTGCCGGCAGCCGGACACACATTCTTTCCGGGGGCATGAGTTCCCTTGTAGTCCTGATCATTGCCTGGGTGACCTTTCCACCTGCGCTTGGCTGGAAAGCATCCCGCCTGCAGAAGACTATTTCCCGGAAGGCTCGATAGTCAGTAAATCAAGCGCCACCTTGGCTTTAACACCCCATCCCGCTATTTTAAGCGCCATCGCGGGACGTGGTGTGCCGGATACTTTCCTGAAGAAATCAGGCCTGGTCCAGTACCACAGCCGTTGTGCTTCTGGTTTCAGCCTCAGACCATACGCGCCGTAGACTTCACTGAAGAGTGTGATCGCCTTATAGGTCCCCAGACCCTGCTGCCGACTGAAGCCCAGAAATTCAGCGATCTCCATCGAGCCGTCAGCGAAAACTCCCTCCGTCTGCTTATCACCGAGGAGGTTGTGCGCGGCTTCCCGTGAAATCGTGTTGAATCCATTTACGACAATCACCGCGCCGGCCACCACGCCCACCGGCGTCATCGAAGACATCATGACGATCCCACCAAAAATGGCCGCACCGGCCACCACGACGTCGACCGCTGAAATGATGTAGCCCACAATTTTGTTCTCGTCCCGGACAACCTTCACCTCGGCATAGAGTTTTGCATAACCGGTTTTGAGCGAACGGGACTGTTCAAGCAGACTGGTGTTCTCTGCGCGCAATGCCTGCAGGCAGGCCATACAGTCATCATCAGTTTTTGCCCGGCGTGCGGCCTCAAACTGGGCCATGATAAATGCCCTGATCTCATCCACAAACTGAATCCGGATAAAACCATCCTGGAGATGCATAGCCGCCACCGAGTTGGCCGTGTTAACCAGTTTCCTGGCCTCCAGGTTAATCATGGTTTCCGCCCAGGCACGGGAGTTCTGGCCGGGTAAAAGCAACGTGTCCATTTTATCGCCTCGCTGATCAGTTTCAGAAAGCATATTCCCGAAACGATTTTTGACAACAAAAAATGGATATTACCTCGGCAATATTGCAGAACTAACCGATGCCGCATCGCGGCATAGAGTCGCCACCAGGCCAAAAAAATGTATTAGCTATTCAACGCAGGACGCTCGCTAATGGCGATACGCTGTGGCGCGATGGCTTCCGGCACGTTACGGACCAGGTCAATATGCAGCAACCCGTTGGTAAAGGTCGCGCCGGAGACTTCCATATGATCTGCCAGGGTAAAGCTCAGGCTAAACGGCTGAGTCACCAACCCCTGATGCAGCCATTTGGTCTCGGTTTCTTGTTTTTCCGGCGACCCTTTCACGGTCAGACGCGTGCCTTCGAGCTGGATATCCAGATCGTCCTGGCGGAACCCGGCCAGCGCCAGCGTGATGCGATAGTGGTTATCGTCGCTTTTTTCGATGTTGTACGGCGGAAACGTCTGGTGCTCAGTGGTGCTTTGCAGGGCGTTAGCCAGTTTGTCAAAACCAATCCACTGACGCAGCAGGGGGGATAAATCGTAGTTACGCATACTAAATCTCCTTCTGAGAAGCGAGTTCGGCACAGTTTATTTTTGTGCACAGTTGTTCCTGCAAATCCTTGTGGATTCGCATATGCTCCCGGTTCGGCAAGCAATTCTGAGTGGGCCGCTGACGCGACCCGCGGCATTAATTAATTTCGATACGGCGCGGTTTTTTCTCTTCCGGAATCACACGTTCCAGCTCGATAAACAGCAGACCGTTGACCAGGTTCGCGCCTTTAACGTGAATGTTCTCCGCTAACTGGAACTTGCGTTCAAAGTTGCGCTCGGCGATGCCCTGATAAAGGTAGGTACGTTCTTTCTGCTCAGCCGTATGTGAACCTTTCACCACCAGCAGGTTGTCCTGCGCGGTGATCTCCAGTTCGCTCTCTGCAAAACCGGCGACAGCAATCGCAATGCGGTAGTGGTTTTCATCAACCAGCTCAACATTGTATGGAGGGTAGCCGTTGCTCTGGCTTTGGTTATTTTCTAAATGATTAAACAGGCGGTCAAAACCAATTGCAGAACGGTATAGCGGGGAAAGATCGAAGTTACGCATAAATAAAAGCTCCTGAAATCAGCGAGAAATTTTAGCCTTCCACCATGGACAGGCCATTGCGCCCCCGAACACCCATCAGGCGTGCTCGTTATCGGGTTACATTCTTAAAATGGGTCTGGAAACGGTGTTTTCAACCGCGACGTTCGCACTTTTTTTTGCACTTTTGAGCTTCTCGCTTAGACTGGGACAACAGCACAAAGGGTTAAATTGCGATGGCTGCCACAGTGCGGGGTTATTGGGCTATTCATTTTCAACAAGGCTCGCTATAACCCAGAGTTGCAGGTCTATGCAGTGCCATTAACGATGACTGAGTGATGATGAAAAATGTTCTGATTAAGCTGACGACGTTCAGCGGGGTGGTTTTACTTTGCGGGTGTTCGAGCGTGATGTCTCACACCGGCGGTAAAGAAGGAACATATCCGGGGACGCGCGCCAGCGCGGCGATGATCTCCGATGATGACACGAACTGGGGCACCAAATCCCTGGTGATCCTCGATATGCCGTTCACGGCAGTGGCCGATACGCTTTTGCTGCCCTGGGATATGTTCCGCACGGACAGTTCCGTACGCTCGCGCGTTGAGAAAAGCGAGCAGCAAAATCTGGCAACCAACGCCGTTATCCCGCCCGCCGAGATGCCGCGACGCTAATCCTGTGCGGTTTCCGTTAGCCACAGCTGGCGGAAACCCTCTTTCTCCTCCATCCATGCAATAGCGCGCCCGTTCGGGGAAAAGACGACCGCATCGGCAGACGGCGGATTGCCGTGATCGGACGTCAAAAACGTGACCTCTCCGGTCTGCGCGTCGCAGCAGGCGATACGATTTCCCAGCACAAATCCCAGACTGTCGCCCGAAGGATGCCAGTTGAATGCCGACTGGATACCGCTTTCGGTATGCGTTAACTGACGCGGCTCGCCCCCCTCCGGTGAGACCAGCCACAGCTGGACAATGCCGTTATCATCACGCATCAGAAAAGCAATCTGCGTACCCTGCGGGTTGCTGCGCACCCAGTGGCGCGGCACGTTCACCAGCCCCGGATACGCCTTTTGATGGGTGAAAGTCAGACGGCGCTGCAGCACGCCAGCAGGCGGTGCTGGCATCGTCTCTGGCGTGCCCTGTAATGGCGCATCGCCTGCCTGTTTCCAGCCCTGCTCGTCTTTGGGCAGATCGACAATAAACAGTTCAGGCACTTTTTCGCCTTTCACAGACAGGGTATCGCCAATAAACGCCAGCCTGCCGTTGCCCACCCAGCCCTCTTCATAGGCGCGGTTGATCTCATCGCTGCCCGGCTGTGGGTTCGGCGTCGTGCGGCTTACCAGCACGCTCCAGAAGGTGCCCGGATATTCATGAGGATGGTTGCCCTGCGGGGTGACCGGGCCAAAGGGTGCGGCGACGCCAACGTTACGTAAATCGAGCTTTGGATCGCGCTCATGCAACACATGGTCGTTATAGGTGAAGCTGACGAACTGCCCGTTCGGGCTAAAGACGTGTACATGGCTGCCGCCACGGAGTGCGCCTGCGGTATAGGGCGCGGTGATATCCATGGCATCGAGGTTGCTCGCCTGGCCGTTATGGACAATCACGCCCTGGCGATGGTGAAAATCGTATTGCCAGTCTGCATCCGGGTTTTTCGGGCCGTGGATAAAGACGTATTTGTCTTGTGCAGGATGAATGGTCACCACCCCGACATGCGCGCCGTGCGTGGCACGATAAATCACCTCAACCTCGCCCGTACTGACGTTTACCCGCTCTATGGTTTCGCCGGTGAACGATGCCCCGGACGGGCGCACATCGTAGACCAGCCACTGGCTGTCCGGTGTCCAGGTATTGGTATTGGTGAGCTGGTGGTTGCGGGAAGCAAAGGTGATTTGTTTCATGGGATACCCTGATGCGCAGTTATCGCATCAGGGTAAAACATCCGAAGGGATTAGCCTACTCGTTTCACGTCGCCGACCAGCAGGATGTAGGAGAGCGCGCCAATCAACGCCACGGCGGAGATGTAGACCAGGGCCGGGCCAAAGCCGTAGTCCTGCGCCAGGTAGCCGATGACCAGCGGCACAGTGATCCCGCCGAGTCCACCGACGAAGTTGAACACACCACCGGTCAGGCCAATCAGACGCATCGGCGCCAGAGACGACACCAGCGACCAGGTGATAGAGGCAAAACCGTTGCCGAAGAACGCAAGCGCCATCAGGGTCATAATCCACACCGGATCGTTGGTGTAGTTGGCGCCCATGATGCAGGTTGAGATCAACAGCCCGCAGATAATCGGCGTTTTACGCGCAACACCTAATGAGACGCCTTTTTTGACCAGCTTATCCGCCAGCCAGCCCGAGAGCAGCACGCCAAAGAATGCGGCAAGGAACGGCACGGTGGTCATAAAGCCCGCTTTCAGCGCGGTAATCCCCTTTTCCTGGGTGAGGTAATTCGGGAACCAGGTCAGGAAGAACCACAGCGTCGACGTAACCGCAAACTGACCGAGATAAACCCCCACCAGCTTACGATGGAAGACCAGCTTCCAGTCCGCGCGGGTCAGCGGCTGACGCGCCTCTTTTTTCACTGGCGCATCGCCGTCTACCAGGCCGCCACCGTCGCGGATGTAGTCCAGTTCCGCTTTGGTGATATTTTTTGTCAGACGCGGCGGTTGATAGACCTTGAACCAGATCAGGGACCAGATAATGCCGATCCCACCGGTGACGATAAACACCCAGTGCCAGCTTAGCAGCTCCTGGATCCAGATTAACAGCGGGGTCAGGAATGCCAGGCCGACAAACTGCCCGGAGGTGTAAAAGCCCACCGCAGAGGCACGCTCATGCTCCGGGAACCAGCTGGTGACCATACGGTTGTTGGTGGGGAACGCGGGTGCCTCGAAAACGCCGGTGATAGCACGCAGGCCAATCAGCGACATCAGCCCGGTCGCGAAGCCCTGGAACAGGGTCGCCACGGACCAGCCTAAAATGGCGATGAAGTAGGTCAGACGCGACCCCACGCGGTCGAGGAACCAGCCGCCCGGGATCTGGCAGAGCGTATAGAGCCAGGCAAACGCCGAGAAGACGTAGCCCATTTCCGCCTTGGTGATCCCAAACTCTTCCTGAATATGGGCCGATGCCACGGCATGGTTGGCGCGGTCAACATAGCAAATGACCACGGTAATAAAGATCATGATTAGCGTCAGGTAGCGGCGACGCCCGGTCTTTGTAGCAGTAACTGGAATATCCATCGCAATCTGTCTCCAGATTTTGGGCATAGCGAAGCCGCTCACCATGCCCTGTAATTTACAGAGGGTTATATTTTTGTATGTACGTTTTTATTGCCCGGTGGCGCTTCGCTTACCGGGCCTACGGGAGAGTAGGCCGGATAAGCGTAGCGCCATCCGGCGATTTACCACTCGGCTACGGAGCCGTCCTCATGACGCCACAGCGGGTTACGCCAGTCCGGCGCATTTTTACTGAGCTCAATGACTTTGGCTTCGTCAATGTCTACGCCAAGGCCCGGCTTCATTAATGGTTTGAAGAAACCGCCTTCCATGCTGAAGTCTTCTTTGTTTTTCACAAAGTCGAGCAATTCCGCGCCCTTGTTATAGTGAATACCCATGCTCTGTTCCTGGAACACGGCATTGCGGGAGACAAAATCCACGTGCAGGCAGGCCGCCAGCGCGACGGGCCCCAGCGGACAGTGCGGTGCCAGCGCCACATCGTAGGCTTCTGCCATCCCGGCAATTTTGTAGCATTCGGTGATACCGCCCGCATGGGAGAGATCCGGTTGCAGGATCGCAATACCGCCCGCCTCCAGCACACGTTTGAACTCGAAGCGCGAGAACATACGCTCACCCGCGGCGATAGGAATATGGGTCTGTTCAGCCAGTTTTGGATAGTATTCCGCCTGCTCGGCCAGGACGGGCTCTTCAATAAACAGCGGACGATAGGGCTCCAGCTCTTTAATCAGCACTTTGGCCATTGGCGCACTGACGCGTCCGTGGAAGTCCAGACCAAACTCAATCTCGTTACCGAAAGCTTCACGGATTTGCGCCACGGTATTCACCGCCCGGTCCACCGCGCGCGAGTTGTCAATCACGCCCATCTCTTCACAGCCGTTAAGCTTAAAAGTATCGAAGCCGATATTGCGCAGCTGCGTAATGCCGTCGATCACTTCCGCAGGACGGTCGCCACCCACCCAGCTGTAGGCTTTGATTTTGTCGCGTACCAGGCCGCCCATCAGCTGCCAGACCGGGGCATTCAGCACTTTGCCTTTGATATCCCACAGCGCCTGGTCAATACCGGCGATGGCGCTCATCAGGATTGGACCGCCGCGATAAAAGCCCGCCCGGTACATCACCTGCCACAGGTCGTTAATGCGTGCCGGATCCTGTCCAATCAGGTATTCCCCCAGCTCATGCACCGCGGCCTCCACGGTGCGTGCGCGCCCTTCTATCACCGGTTCACCCCAGCCAACCACGCCTTCATCGGTTTCGATTTTCAGGAACATCCAGCGCGGGGGTAAACGGTACGTGGTGAGTTTGGTTATTTTCATTGCACTGCCTCTCGATACGCTTTCACAAATGCTGCCGCCTGCTGCGCGGTACGCTCAACGGACTGTCCGGCGCGATAGAGATCGCTGCCCAGCCCCGCGCCCACACAACCGGCGTTAATCCACTGCGCCAGGTTTTCTGGCGTCACGCCGCCCACGGCAAAGACCGGCACGCTGGCGGGCAAGACCGCTTTCAGTGCTTTGATATAGTCAGGACCAAAGGCCGAAGAGGGGAAAATTTTGAGCGACTGCGCACCCGCCTCGAGGGCGGTAAAGGCTTCTGTGGCGGTGGCGCACCCCGGGCAAACGGTCATGCCGTAATCCACCGCCCGGCGGATCACCTCGGGGTTGATGTTGGGGGTGACGATGAGCTTGCAGCCCATCTTTGCCAGCCTCTCCACCTGCTCCGGCTGCAAGACGGTTCCTGCGCCAATCAGCGCTTTATCACCAAAGGCCTCCACCACTGTCGGAATACTTTTTTCCCATTCGGGGGAGTTGAGCGGGATTTCCACCGCGTCGAATCCGGCGTCGATCACGGCACCGACGTGCGCCAGCGCCTCGTCGGGGGTAATGCCGCGCAAGATTGCGATAAGGGGAAGACTAGTTTGCCACTGCATGAGCGATGCTCCTTATTCCTGCCTGAAATGCCGTGTCACCGGATACCGTTGATACTTCACGGCCAATCGCGCGAAACGCCTGCTCGTAGCGCGACGTCAGCGCTGCACCAGCGACAATCGTGACAGCCTGCTCGCGCCCGACGAACTCACGCATGCTGGCGACTTCTGCGCCAATCAGCAGGCCAGAAAGAAACTCGCTGACCTGCTCGCGCGGGAGATTTCCCAGCACGTGCGAGGCGCGAACCTCAAAAAGTTGCGGCAAAACATCAGGAGAAGCGATCCCACGATCAAGGCCAGCAGCAAACGCCTCCGGCGACGGAACCTGCTCCGGTAAACCGGCCCCCAACAGCGAATGATTAAGCAGCAAATGGTGCAATTCGCCGGTCATTACGGTGCGAAAATCGTGGATATGCTCTGCATCTGCCTGGACCCACTTGCAGTGCGTGCCGGGCATGACGTAGACAGAAGAAGGAGAAAGCGTGCGCGCACCGAGCAGCTGTGTCTCTTCACCGCGCATCACGTTATGGTTATCGTCGCGCGAGACGCACAAACCGGGAACAATCCAGATATTGTCGCCAACGGACGTTAACTGCTCGCCAATAGCGGAGAAAGGGGCAGGAACAGGCAGATAAGGCGCGATTTTCCAGCCCACGTTGCTGCCCACCATCCCCGCCATCACCACGGGCGTGGCGCTGTCGCGCCAGTTTTGTGTCACCTCTGCTAACACCGCCTCGGGGGATTTTCCGTTCAGACGCGTCACGCCTGCTTCTGATTGCCTGCTCTCCAGGCACTGCTCGCCCTGGTACAGCCAGGCGCGCAGATTGGTCGATCCCCAGTCAATTGCGATGTAGCGTGATGTCATGTGATTTCCTTCAGCCTTCGTGTTGAGCTGGCAATCATGGTGAGCGCCGCCTGCTCTGCCGCATCGCCGTCCTGATGCCGTATCGCATCGAACAGCGCTTTATGTTCCTGGAGCGTTTTTGGCATATTGGCCGCATCACCCATCCAGGTACGTTCAAATACTGCTCGCTGTAGCGAGCTGATCGCCACGCTAAGCTGCTGTAACACCGGGTTATGCACCGACTGCAGTACCGCCTCGTGGTAGCGAATATCCGCCTCGTTAAATGCCTCACGATTCTGGTTATTGGCGATCATGTCGTTCAGCGCCGACTCAATCTGCGCCAGGTCACCTGAGGTGGCACGCTCTGCCGCCCAGCGGGCGATAGCCGGTTCTACCAGGTTTCGTACCTCGCTCATGGCGCCAATTAGCCGCGGGTCGTAATCGTTTTCCAGTACCCACTGCAGAACATCGGTATCGAGGTAGTTCCACTGGTTACGCGGGGCAACAAACGCGCCGCGATAGCGTTTCATTTCAATCAGCCGCTTCGCCATCAGCGAGCGGAACACTTCCCGGATGATGTTGCGGGAGGTTTCAAACTCCTCACACAGTTCTGCCTCTGCCGGCAGCGGCGAGCCGGGAACATATTTGCCACCCACAATCTGTGTACCCAGCGTGATGACAATGCGATCGGTTTTATTGAGAGTCATGGAGAGTCCTTGTGCTCTGTAAGTCCATCACTACTTTACCGCGACCGCTGAATTTCGCCTCACTTTTGCAGTACAAACGTGAGGCCTTTCGCCTTTGCTGTGATGACAATGTAGTACAATCAGCCAATGTTGTACTACAATCCAGATCACAAAAAGAACAATTCAATAAATTCAGGGCCAAAAAAAGCCCCGGTTGATAACCGAGGCTGATGATTAAGGGCGACTGCTAAGACAGGACAAATTTCTCAATCGCGTAAGCCACGCCGTCTTCCAGGTTAGATTTGGTGACGAAGTTCGCCACTTCTTTCACTGACGGGATGGCGTTTTCCATCGCCACGCCCATACCCGCGTATTCAATCATTGCGATGTCGTTTTCCTGATCGCCCAGGGCCATGATCTCCTCAGGCTTAATGCCCAGTGCGTCGGCAAGCGACTTCACGCCAGTGCCCTTATTGACGCGTTTATCGAGGATTTCGAGGAAGTACGGTGCGCTTTTCAGCACAGTGTATTTCTCTTTGACCTCCGCCGGGATGCGCGCAATGGCTTTATCGAGGATCTCTGGCTCATCGATCATCATCACTTTCAGGAACTGAGTGTTCGGATCCATTTTTTCTGCTTCACAGAACACCAGCGGAATGGTAGCGACATACGATTCGTGCACGGTGTAATAGCTGATGTCGCGGTTAGCGGTGTAGAGCGTTGTACGATCGAGCGCGTGGAAGTGAGACCCGACTTCACGGGACAGTTTTTCCAGGAACAGATAGTCATCATAATTCAGCGCGGTTTGCGCAACCGTGCTGCCGTCCGCCGCTTTCTGCACCAGCGCGCCGTTATAGGTGATGCAGTAATCACCCGGCTGATTCATGTGTAGCTCTTTGAGGTAGCTGTGCACGCCCGCATACGGACGCCCGGTGGTCAGTACCACATTAACGCCCTTTGCGCGCGCCGCGGCGATTGCGTTTTTAACGGCTGGAGAGATAGTGTGGTCTGGCAGCAGCAGCGTGCCGTCCATATCGATTGCAATGAGTTTGATAGCCATGAGGTCCCCGGGATAAATGAGTGCTACCTCATGCTAACGCGATTAAGCACACAAAAATAGAGCTACATTGCGCAACAGAAAACCCCTTTTTCCGCAATCCCGGGGAACGTTGACTCACTCGCGGGTGAGGACGATTTTACCAAACGCGCCGCGATCGAGGTGTTCCAGCGCCTGCTCCAGCTGGTCAAAACGGTAGCGCTGCTCAATGACCGGTTTCAGCCCTGTCACCTCCACGGCGCGGACAAACTCTTCCAGCGCACGGCGATGCCCGACACCAATCCCCTGAATAACCGGGGATTTCAGCAACAACTCACCCGCTGATAGCGTAATCTCGCTCCCGGCCAGCACGCCAATCACCGAGATGCGTCCATGAACGGCAACGGCACGCAGGGAGTGCTGCAGGTTTTCTCCCCCCACGGTTTCAATAATGTGGTCAATGCCGCGATCCTGAGTCAGCGTTAAAAGCGCTTCAGCCCAGTCGCCTTTCAGCCGGTTGATACCCCGATCGGCTCCCAGTTTTTTGGCCCGCGCCAGCTTTTCATCACTCCCCGAGGTCACGTAAACCTCTGCACCGAGTGCTTTTGCAATTTGCAGTGCGAAAATCGCCACCCCGCCGGTGCCTTGTACCAGCACCGATTGTCCGGCTCGCAAGTTCCCGCGCTCCACCAGCGCAAACCAGGCGGTTAGCCCTGCACAAGGTAATGTGCTGGCCTCAACGTCATCCAGGGTTTCCGGAGCGGCCACCAGCCCGTTTTCATTCACGATCACGTACTCAGCCAGCATCCCCGGGAAGTACCCTCCGCTCGTTTTATAGGGCAAATGACGGGCATCCGCCTGCGGCCTGCCGTCGATCCACTCCGGGAAGAACGTCGAGATGACGCGAGCGCCGGGTTGAAAACGCGTCACGCCTTCACCAATGCTGTCCACCACGCCGGCCATGTCAGACGCCGGTGTGAACGGGAAGGAAAGCGGGATCGGCATCATGCCTTCAATAACCATTTTATCGCGATAGTTGAGCGCAACGGCATTCACCCGCACGCGCACTTCGCCTGGACCTGGCTTCGGAACAGGTTCCTGGGTGAGTTTAAGATTCTCCCGTCCGAAAGCGTTCATTGACCAGCGTTGCATTGTCTCGCCATCGTTTTTCTCCTGCCGTTAAATAAGCTTCAGTATCGACAGTCTACCGTTGACTCCTTGTTGCCAGTGGCGATAACTTTTCCCACTATTGACGCCATAATGGAAACAATCCATGACCAGTACGCTGAAGGATATTCCCGTTTTCGTGGCCGCCGTGGAGGCGGGCAGTTTTGCGCAGGCCGCGATCCGCCTGCATTTGTCGCGCTCCGCGGTGGGAAAAAGCATCGCTCGCCTGGAAGAGCGGCTGGGAGTCCGTCTGTTTCACCGCACCACCCGCAGCCAAAGCCTGACCGATAACGGGGCGCTTTTTTACGAGCGCTGCCTGCGCGCGCTGGAGGAGATTAGGGGCGCGGAATCGCTGCTGGAAACGGGGAAGCAGCAGATCAGCGGCCGCCTGCGTGTGGCCATGCCGGTGCTGTTTGGTCGCCAGTGTGTCGCGCCACTGCTGATAGAACTGGCGCAGGAACATCCCGGTCTTGAACTGGAAATGTCATTCAGCGACCGCGTGGTGGGTCTCGTAGAGGAAGGGTTTGATATGGCGGTGCGCAACGGCACGCTGCAGGACAGTAGCGTTCTGGTCGCCAGAAGGCTGGGAGAACACCGCATGGTGCTCTGTGCTGCGCCAGAATATCTGCAAAAAAGCGGTCAGCCAGACACCGTTGCTGATTTACCCCACCATACTGCCATTAACTATCTGCGGGCAGGCAAAGTGTTACCCTGGCAGCTGATGGATAACGAAGGGAGATCGCACACCTTTACTCCCCGCTCATCCCTCAATATGGATGATTTGCAGGCGATTTGCGACGCAGCGCTGGCAGGATACGGCATTGCATGGTTGCCCTGCTGGATGGCCCGCAGAGAAATACAGCAGGGGAAACTCATCCCGCTTTTAAAGCAGGCGCCGGACGTACGCTTCGACGTTCATGCAGTCTGGCAACAGACGCCGCATCTGCCACTCAGAGTCAGAATTGCCATCGATACGCTTGCCAGCCGTTTACCGTCAGTGCTGTCGCTGGATATGCCTGAGCCAAAAAAAAAGCCGCGCTAAATGCGCGGCCTGAGTCGTGCTGTATAACAACGATTAAATATCGATATTCGCCGCTTTCAGCGCATTCTCTTCGATGAAGGCACGACGAGGTTCAACCGCATCGCCCATCAGGGTCGTGAACAGCTGGTCGGCAGCAATCGCGTCTTTAACGGTAACGCGCAGCATGCGACGGCTTTCCGGATCCATGGTGGTTTCCCACAGCTGATCCGGGTTCATTTCGCCCAGACCTTTGTAACGCTGGATAGAGAGGCCGCGACGGGACTCTTTCACCAGCCATTCCAGCGCCTGTTCGAAGCTGGCCACCGGCTGACGACGTTCGCCACGTTCGATG
Organism: Enterobacter sp. SENG-6; assembly: GCF_001605945.1. Taxonomy (NCBI): domain Bacteria; kingdom Pseudomonadati; phylum Pseudomonadota; class Gammaproteobacteria; order Enterobacterales; family Enterobacteriaceae; genus Enterobacter; species Enterobacter sp. SENG-6. The sequence continues at coordinate 40,611 of NZ_LOMM01000002.1, read as the reverse complement.
AACGCATCGTCTTCAATCAGACCACGCAGCTTCTCGCCAAGAGTGCAGATACGACGGTATTCCGGGCCGGTCACAAACTCGTGCTCCAGCGGGTAATCGGTATCGACGCCGTGGGTACGCACGCGAATAATCGGCTCAAACTGCTGCGCCGCGTTCTGCTGAACGTCGAACTTCCACTGGCTACCGTGCTGCTCTTTCTCGTTCAGCTCGCTCACCAGCGCGTTCACCCAGCGGGTCACCGCCTGCTCGTTGCTCAGATCGGCTTCAGTCAGGGTTGGCTGATAGATCAGCTCCTTCAGCAGCGCTTTTGGATAGCGACGCTCCATACGACCAATCATTTTCTGCGTGGCGTTGAACTCAGATACCAGACGCTCCAGCGGCTCACCTGCCAGTGCCGGAGCGCTGGAGTTCGCATGCAGGGTCGCACCATCAAGTGCGATCGCGATTTGGTACTGATCCATCGCGTCGTCATCTTTGATGTACTGTTCCTGTTTGCCTTTCTTCACTTTGTACAGCGGCGGCTGTGCAATGTAGACGTGGCCGCGTTCAACGATTTCCGGCATCTGACGGTAGAAGAAGGTCAACAGCAGCGTACGGATGTGCGAGCCGTCGACGTCCGCATCGGTCATGATGATGATGCTGTGATAGCGCAGCTTGTCCGGGTTGTATTCGTCACGACCAATGCCGCAGCCCAGCGCGGTGATCAGCGTCGCCACTTCCTGAGAAGAGAGCATTTTGTCGAAACGCGCTTTCTCAACGTTGAGGATTTTACCTTTCAACGGCAGGATGGCCTGGTTCTTACGGTTACGGCCCTGCTTCGCAGAACCGCCCGCGGAGTCCCCTTCCACAAGGTACAGTTCGGACAGCGCCGGGTCGCGTTCCTGGCAGTCAGCCAGTTTGCCCGGCAGACCCGCTAAGTCCAGCGCGCCTTTACGGCGGGTCATTTCACGGGCTTTACGCGCCGCTTCACGGGCACGCGCCGCATCGATAATTTTACCGACAACAATTTTCGCGTCGTTCGGGTTTTCCTGCAGGTAGTCGCTCAGCAGTTCGTTCATCTGCTGTTCAACCGCCGATTTCACCTCAGAGGAGACCAGCTTGTCTTTGGTCTGCGAGGAGAACTTCGGATCCGGCACTTTCACGGAGACAACAGCAATCAGGCCTTCACGGGCGTCATCACCGGTGGCGCTGACTTTCGCTTTTTTGCTGTAGCCTTCTTTGTCCATGTAGGCGTTCAGGGTACGGGTCATCGCCGCACGGAAGCCCGCAAGGTGCGTACCACCGTCACGCTGTGGAATGTTGTTGGTGAAGCAGTAGATGTTTTCCTGGAAACCGTCGTTCCACTGCAGAGCCACTTCCACGCCGATACCGTCTTTTTCCGTAGAGAAATAGAAGATATTTGGGTGAATTGGCGTTTTGTTCTTGTTCAGGTATTCAACGAACGCTTTGATACCACCTTCATAGTGGAAGTGGTCTTCTTTGTTGTCGCGTTTGTCACGCAGACGAATTGAGACGCCGGAGTTCAGGAACGACAGTTCACGCAGGCGTTTTGCCAGGATGTCGTACTCGAACTCGGTGACGTTGGTGAAGGTTTCGAGGCTCGGCCAGAAACGCACCATGGTACCGGTTTTTTCGGTATCGCCGGTCACAGCCAGCGGCGCTTCAGGCACGCCGTGCTGATAGATCTGGCGGTGAATTTTGCCTTCGCGCTGGATAACCAGTTCCAGTTTCTGCGACAGGGCGTTTACCACGGAAACACCTACGCCGTGCAGGCCGCCGGAGACTTTATAGGAGTTATCGTCAAATTTACCGCCTGCGTGCAGAACGGTCATGATCACTTCTGCAGCAGACACGCCCTCTTCCGGATGGATACCGGTCGGGATACCACGGCCGTCATCCTGTACGGAAACGGAGTTATCGGCGTGGATGGTGACGATAATGTCTTTACAGTGACCCGCGAGCGCTTCGTCGATAGCGTTATCTACCACCTCGAATACCATGTGGTGCAGACCGGTGCCGTCATCCGTATCGCCGATATACATACCCGGGCGCTTACGCACCGCATCCAGCCCTTTCAGGACTTTGATACTGGAGGAGTCATAAGAATTCGACATCAACGTTTCTCGCTCATTTCAACTTGGGTTAATCCGTTATTTTACCCTTTTCCACGGTAAACATCTTCGAATTTTCGTCCGACATGTCCATAACGTGTTCAGCGCTAATGGCGCTGACGAAAACCTGCGACTGCGTGGCTTTCAGGCGGCTGGCAAGCAGCCCGCGCCGCGCGTCGTCAAGTTCCGAGGCAAAATCATCTATCAGGTACAGGCAGCGTCGCCCGCTTTCGCGGGTGAGGAACTCCCCCTGCGCCAGGCGCAGCGCGCACATCAGGAGCTTGAGCTGCCCGCGCGACAGGGTGTCTTCTACCGGCGCACCGTCAGCACGAATGCGGAAATCCGCCTTGTGCGGGCCGTGCGCGGTGTAGGTCAACATACGGTCGCGCTCGAAGTTTCTCTCCAGCACCTCGGCATAATCCGTCTCTTTTTCCCAGCCGCGCTGGAAGGAGAAGGTGAGAGAAAATTCAGGTAAAAACTGTTTGCAGGTGTCGGCCATATCTTTGGCGATGCCTGCGCTGTATTCGGCACGCCAGCGGCTGATTTGTTCCGCAAGAGGAATTAATTCCATGTCCCACGGGCGCAGCTGGGCGTAGCGCGTGACCTGGCGCAATGCGGCGTTACGCTGCTTAAGCAGACGCTTCAGGTTGCTCCAGGCGTTAAAGAAACCGGCTTCGTTGTGAAAGCATCCCCAGTCGAGGAACGCTCTTCTGTATTTGGGGCCGCCGTTGAGTAAAGTAAACCCCTCCGGCGTGATCAGCTGCATCGGCATCAGCAGCGCCAGCTCCGCCACTTTGTGGCCGTCGGTACCGTCGATGCGCACCTTGCTGTCGCCCTGCTTGTCTTTGGTCAGGCCAATGGCGGTTTCCCGCTCCTCACCCTGCAAACGCCCGTGCAGGACAAAGGATTCCTGTTCGTGGCGAATCACGCGACCAATCTGCAAACTGCGAAACGCCCGGCCATGGCCGAGCGTATAGATGGCTTCAAGCACGCTGGTTTTGCCGCTGCCGTTTGCGCCAACCAGGAAGTTAAAGCCAGGGGATAAAGCGAGATCCGCGCTTTCGATATTGCGAAAGTCGCGGATCAACAGACGGGTGAGCGACATTACAGTCTCATTGGCATAACAACATACGCAGCCGACTGTGATGCGGCATCTTCAATCTGTACGCTCGAAACGGAGTCAGTCAGCAGAATGCGAACGTTCTCGCATTTCAGTGCATTCAGCACGTCCAGCACGTAGCTGACATTAAACCCGATTTCCATCTCAGCCCCGGCGTAGGTGACGTCCAGAATCTCTTCTGCCTCTTCCTGCTCCGGGTTGTTGGCGGTGATTTTGATCTGGTTTTCACTTACGTACAGGCGCACACCGCGGAATTTCTCGTTCGAGAGAATGGCCGCACGGGCAAACGCCTGCTTGAGGCTATCGCAACCCGCTTCCAGCGTTTTGTCCGGGTTCTTCGGCAATACGCGGCGATAATCCGGGAAACGACCGTCAACCAGCTTGGATGTGAAGACGAAATCGCCCACGTGAGCGCGGATGTTGTTGCTGCCGATCTGCACGCGCAGCGGCGTGTCGCCACCGTCGAGCATACGCATCAGCTCAATTACGCCTTTACGCGGCACGATCACCGAATGGTTTGGTAGTGAGTCGCCAATTGGCATGGAACAGACCGCCAGACGGTGGCCGTCGGTGGCCACGGTACGCAGCTCTTCCCCTTCGGTTTCGAACAGCATGCCGTTTAAATAGTAACGAACGTCCTGGTGCGCCATAGAGAACTGCGTGGCTTCAATCAGACGCTTCATCGTCGCCTGCGGCAGGGTGAATTCGACTTCACTTTGCCAGTCGTCCAGGTTCGGGAAGTCCGCAGCAGGCAGCGTGGAGAGGGAAAAACGGCTGCGGCCAGAACGCACCAGCATGCGGTCGCCTTCCAGCTGCACCGCGATCTCTGCGCCTTCCGGCAGCCCGCGGCAGATATCAAAGAATTTACGTGCCGGAACCGTGGTCGCGCCTGCGTCATGCGGCTGAGTCAGCGTAACGCGCGCGATCATTTCCATTTCCAGGTCTGTGCCGGTCAGCGACAGCGTACCGTCCGCGACCTGAAGCAGCAGGTTTCCGAGAATAGGCAGCGTTGGGCGGCCACCTAATGGGCCACTCACCTGTTGCAGCGGTTTTAATAAATGTTCACGTTCAACGGTAAATTTCATAGCGTCACGATGATAATGTTCTGATTAAATTGGAAAAATCTTCTTTTATGTCGTGGCTTTCTTCGCGTAACTGCTCAATCTTGCGACAAGCGTGCAGCACGGTCGTATGGTCACGGCCACCAAACGCATCGCCGATCTCCGGCAGACTGTGGTTGGTTAACTCCTTTGCCAGCGCCATCGCCATCTGACGCGGGCGCGCCACCGAGCGGGAACGACGTTTAGACAGTAAATCTGCCACTTTGATTTTGTAGTACTCGGCCACCGTCTTCTGAATGTTGTCGATAGTGACCAGTTTTTCCTGCAGTGCCAGCAGATCGCGCAGCGCTTCACGCACAAAATCGATGGTGATCGCGCGGCCGGTAAAGTTGGCATTGGCGATGACGCGGTTCAGCGCCCCTTCCAGCTCACGAACGTTGGAACGCAGACGCTTGGCAATAAAGAACGCCACTTCACCCGGCAGGCGAATGTCGTTCTCATCGGCTTTTTTCATCAGGATCGCGACGCGGGTTTCCAGTTCCGGCGGTTCGATCGCCACGGTCAGGCCCCAGCCGAAGCGGGATTTCAGACGATCTTCCACACCGTTGATCTCTTTTGGATAACGATCCGAGGTCAAAATGATCTGCTGGTTACCTTCCAGCAGCGCATTAAAGGTGTGGAAAAACTCCTCCTGCGATCGTTCTTTATTCGCAAAGAACTGAATGTCATCGATCAGCAGCGCATCAACAGAACGATAATAGCGTTTAAACTCTTCGATCGCATTGTTTTGCAGGGCCTTTACCATGTCCTGAACGAAGCGCTCGGAGTGCATATACACCACTTTCGCATTTGGCTTACGCGCCATAATGCCGTTACCCACCGCGTGCAGAAGGTGCGTTTTACCCAGACCCGTGCCGCCATAGAGGAACAGCGGGTTATAGGCTCCACCGGGGTTGTCTGCCACCTGGCGAGCCGCCGCGCGTGCCAGCTGGTTCGATTTACCTTCCACGAAGTTATCGAAGGTGTGTTTGACGTTAACGTTAGAGCGGTAGGTCGGTTCTGCCGGGGCAGGCACATTATCCCAACCCGGACGTGCAGCAGGAGCAACGCGAGGAGCCGGAGCGGGTGCCGCCTGAGCAGGCGCTGCCACGTTTACGGTTTCGCGCACCGTCTGGGTAACCGGCTTTGTGCCCACTTCAAAGCGCAGCTGCGGGGCATCTGACCCGCAGAAATCATTCAGCAGTCCGTTGATGTTATTAAGGTATTTGTCCCTTACCCAATCGAGCACAAAACGGTTTGGCGCATACAAAGCCAGCGTGTTATCGCTCAGTTCCGCCTGCAACGGGCGGATCCACATACTGAATTCTGTGGCTGGTAACTCATCCTGCAATCGGGCAAGACACTGCTGCCAAAGCGAAAGTGACACGGCGGACTCCACTCGAACAATAAAAGAAAACTATTGAATATTCATGATTGTTGGCGCACATCGACATGACCCAATGAGGGGGATGTGCGAACCGCTATCTGCGGTTATACACGCCATCGTTGAAACAACCTGAACGATATTGTGTTTATGCCCGGCCAGGATCGCTGGATCCCGATCGGGACCGCGGATCATAGCCTAAACTGAGCCAGAGATCTTCTGTTTCTCACAGATTCTTCCCGATTTATCCACAGGAAGATCCGAAACCGGGTAAGTGTAAACGATCCTGGCGGGAGTGCCCCACGATTTAGACCGCATATTGGAAAATTTAATGAGAACAGACAATTTTTTGCTTAAATGATCTAACGAAGATCCAGGACGATCCTTGCGCTTTGTTGATGAGACCGTATAATCCTCGACCCGGCGCGTGATGCTCTTCTTCCTGCGTCGTCCGTTGCTCATTTTCCACGCGAAATCGTGCGGAAATACGCGGGAAATAAGGAAAGAGAATTGACTCCGGAGTGTACAATTATTACAATCCGGCCTCTTTAATCACCCACGCTGAGGCGTTAGTCGTTCGAATCTCGTTCGGGTATACGCAAAAGTCAGTGAATTTATTCAAGTTTAGGTAGAAATCGCCATGAAACGCACTTTTCAACCGTCTGTACTGAAGCGCAACCGTTCTCACGGCTTCCGTGCTCGTATGGCTACTAAAAATGGTCGTCAGGTTCTGGCACGTCGTCGTGCTAAAGGCCGCGCTCGTCTGACCGTTTCCAAGTAATAAAGCTAACCCCTGAGTGGTTAAGCTAGCATTTCCCAGGGAGTTACGTTTGTTAACTCCCGCTCATTTCACTTTCGTCTTCCAGCAGCCACTACGGGCTGGCACGCCGCAAATCACCATCCTCGGCCGCCAAAATTCGCTGGGGCATCCCCGCATCGGTCTTACTGTCGCCAAGAAAAACGTTAAGCGTGCGCATGAACGCAACCGGATTAAACGTCTGACGCGTGAAAGCTTCCGTTTACGTCAGCACGAACTGCCTTCTATGGATTTCGTGGTGGTGGCGAAAAAAGGGGTTGCCGACCTCGATAACCGTGCTCTCTCGGAAGCGTTGGAAAAATTATGGCGCCGCCACTGTCGCCTGGCTCGCGGGTCCTGATAGCCCTCATTCGGGTCTATCAACGCCTGATTAGTCCGCTACTCGGGCCACACTGCCGTTTCACGCCAACATGCTCAAGCTACGGAATTGAGGCATTGCGCAGGTTTGGAGTGATAAAAGGCAGTTGGTTGACGGTGAAACGCGTATTAAAATGCCACCCTTTACACCCAGGTGGAGACGACCCCGTCCCCCCAGGACCCTTTGATACCAGAGAACACTAACGATGGATTCGCAACGCAATCTTCTTATCATCGCTTTGTTGTTCGTGTCTTTCATGATCTGGCAGGCATGGGAGCAGGATAAAAATCCTCAACCCCAGCAGCAGACCACGCAGACAACGAGCAGCCAGGGGAGTGCCGCCGACCAGGGCGTACCGGCCAGTGGCCAGGGGAAACAGATTACGGTTAAGACCGATGTGCTTGAGCTGACTATCAACACCCGTGGTGGTGATGTTGAGCAGGCGCTGCTGTTGACCTACCCGAAAGAGCTGAAGTCTACCGAGCCGTTCCAGTTACTGGAAACCACGCCAGAGTTTATCTACCAGGCGCAGAGCGGCCTGACCGGTCGTGATGGCCCGGATAACCCGGCTAACGGTGCGCGTCCACTGTACAACGTCGAAAACGACACCTTTGTACTGGCTGATGGCCAGAACGAACTCGTTATTCCGATGACCTACACCGACGCGGCAGGCAACACCTTCACTAAAACCTTCACCCTGAAACGCGGTGAATATGCAGTGAACGTGGGCTACAGCGTACAGAACGCCAGTGCGAAACCGCTTGAAGTATCGACCTTTGGTCAGCTGAAGCAGTCCATCAATCTGCCGTCTCACCGTGACACCGGAAGCAGCAACTTTGCGCTGCATACCTTCCGTGGCGCGGCATACTCCACGCCTGACGCGAAGTATGAGAAATACAAATTCGACACCATTGCCGATAACGAAAACCTGAACGTCAGCTCCAAAGGCGGTTGGGTGGCAATGTTGCAGCAGTATTTCGCAACGGCATGGATCCCAAATAACGACGGTACCAATAACTTCTACACCGCGAATCTGGGCAACGGTATTGCGGCTATCGGCTACAAATCTCAGCCGGTTCTGGTTCAGCCGGGTCAAACCGGTAAGCTGGCAAGCACCCTGTGGGTCGGCCCGGAAATCCAGGACAAAATGGCTGCTGTTGCACCGCACCTGGATCTGACCGTTGACTACGGCTGGTTGTGGTTCATCTCTCAGCCGCTGTTCAAGCTGCTGAAGTTCATCCACAGCTTCCTGGGTAACTGGGGCTTCTCCATCATCGTTATCACCTTCATCGTACGTGGCATCATGTACCCGCTGACCAAAGCGCAGTACACCTCCATGGCGAAGATGCGTATGCTGCAGCCGAAGATTCAGGCAATGCGCGAGCGTCTGGGCGATGACAAACAGCGTCAGAGCCAGGAGATGATGGCCCTGTATAAAGCAGAGAAAGTGAACCCGCTGGGTGGCTGCTTCCCGCTGCTGATTCAGATGCCAATCTTCCTTGCGCTGTACTACATGCTGATGGGTTCCGTTGAGCTGCGCCATGCGCCGTTCGCGCTGTGGATCCATGACCTGTCCGCACAGGACCCGTACTACATCCTGCCGATCCTGATGGGCGTGACGATGTTCTTCATCCAGAAGATGTCTCCGACCACCGTGACCGACCCGATGCAGCAGAAGATCATGACCTTTATGCCGGTCATCTTCACCGTGTTCTTCCTGTGGTTCCCGTCAGGTCTGGTGCTGTACTATATCGTCAGCAACCTGGTGACCATCATCCAGCAGCAGCTGATTTACCGTGGTCTGGAAAAACGTGGCCTGCATAGCCGCGAAAAGAAAAAGTCCTGATTCGGTAAGTTAACGCTAAAATAAGGGCGGTCGATTGACCGCCTTTTTTATTTGTACTGAACGAGAGCAACCATGAGCCATAACGACACTATCGTCGCCCAGGCAACCCCACCGGGACGCGGTGGTGTAGGCATTTTGCGTATCTCCGGCCTGAAGGCGCGCGAGGTCGCTGAAGCGGTGCTGGGTAAACTGCCAAAGCCGCGCTACGCTGATTATCTGCCGTTTAAAGACAGCGACGGTACCCCACTGGACCAGGGCATTGCGCTGTGGTTCCCCGGCCCGAACTCCTTTACTGGTGAAGACGTGCTGGAGCTGCAGGGTCACGGCGGCCCGGTCATCCTCGACCTGCTGTTAAAACGTATTCTGACTCTGCCGGGCCTGCGTATTGCAAAGCCGGGCGAGTTCTCCGAACGTGCCTTCCTCAACGACAAGCTCGACCTGGCGCAAGCCGAGGCGATTGCTGACCTGATCGACGCCAGCTCTGAACAGGCGGCTCGCTCTGCCCTGAACTCGTTGCAGGGCGCGTTTTCCGCACGTGTAAATCACCTTGTGGAAGCACTCACTCACCTCAGGATCTACGTCGAAGCAGCGATTGACTTCCCGGATGAAGAAATCGACTTTCTCTCTGACGGTAAAATTGAAGCCCAGCTCAATGATGTGATGGCCGATCTCGATGCCGTTCGCGCCGAAGCGCGCCAGGGGAGCCTGCTGCGTGAAGGGATGAAGGTGGTCATCGCGGGTCGTCCAAACGCCGGGAAATCGAGCCTGCTGAACGCCCTCGCGGGCCGTGAGGCGGCGATCGTGACCGACATCGCCGGGACCACCCGCGACGTGCTGCGCGAGCATATTCACATCGATGGCATGCCGTTGCATATCATCGACACTGCGGGTCTGCGTGATGCCAGCGACGAAGTGGAGCGTATCGGTATCGAGCGCGCCTGGCAGGAGATTGAGCAGGCCGACCGTGTGCTGTTTATGGTAGATGGCACCACGACCGACGCCGTAGACCCGGCGGAGATCTGGCCGGACTTTATCGCCCGTCTGCCAGCTAAACTGCCGATCACCGTAGTGCGTAACAAAGCAGACGTCACCGGCGAAACGCTGGGCATCAGCGATGTGAATGGTCACTCACTTATCCGTCTGTCGGCCCGCACCGGCGAGGGCGTTGACGACCTGCGTAACCATCTCAAGCAGAGCATGGGCTTTGACACCAGCATGGAAGGCGGCTTCCTGGCGCGGCGTCGCCACCTGCAGGCGCTGGAAGAGGCGGCACGTCACCTCGAGCAGGGCAAAGCGCAGCTGATTGGCGCATGGGCGGGGGAATTGCTGGCGGAAGAGTTGCGCCTGGCGCAGCAGAATCTGAGTGAGATCACCGGGGAGTTTACGTCGGACGATCTGCTTGGGAGGATCTTCTCGAGCTTCTGTATTGGTAAGTGACCCCCGTTACTGAAGGGTGATTTCCCCCAGGAAATCACCCTAGTCCAGTCGATTGCCGTGCTCAAAGAGAGCCATCCGGCAGAAAGCTACTGAACCGTTTTTTATTAGCCGGTTATTGAACGCTACCCTGTGCGTGGCGGCGATCCTCACCTATGTAACCGTTTCCCCGGTGCTGCTGATGGAAACCATGGGTTTTAATCGCGAGCAGTATTCCACGATGGTCAGTATGGCGGTCTCGTTCTTGACGCCGTTTGCGCGCAATATGCTGATCGGGATTCTGATTGGCTGTAGCATGCTCTGCATCCTTTTACTTATGGTCCTCCAGCCCTTCACGCTGATCTGGCATAAACGGAAAAGCCATAATCCGAAAATCCTCTGGCTACGCGAGACCATCAAGGCGTTATAGGGTGTCAGCGATCCAATTTTCGCCTAAGAAAATGTAAAGTTCGGTCCTCAGCCTTTTCTTACTATCATTTACTGATTAAAACAGGAGTTGAGTTAAGCGATAATGATGTAACCGTTTAACCGACTACGACCATTATCAAGGAGCGAAAAATGGCTACGCACTTTGCAAGAGGGATACTGACAGAAGGTCGTCTCGTATCGGCCAGAATTTCTTCAGCGTGTCACAGTGAAGCGCTCAAACTTCCTGAGCACCGTCGGTCGCGTTTTTTGGCGTCCCGGGCGCTTCTTGCTGAACTGCTGTTTATGCTGTACGGCACCAGTGAGCTGCCGGACATCATCATCCAACCTGAAGGTCGTCCGGTCTTTGCCGACCCGGAGCTGCCGCGTTTCTCCATTGCCTATACGGGCAATATTATTGGCGTGGCACTCACCACCGAAGGCGATTGCGGGCTGGATATGGAGCTTCAGCGCGCGACACGCGGTTTTCACGGCGCCAGCCCGCATGATGATTACCCGCTCTCCAGCAATGAACAGCTGTGGGTGCGCAACCAGAACGATCCCACTGAAGCCCGGGCTCAGCTTATCACCTTGCGTCAGAGCATTCGTAAGCTCTGTGGTTGCGCGTCAGACGATGCCAGTCAGCTGCAACTCCTGCCGGGCTCCGGACGCCTGCGCTCCACGCAAGCCGCGCTGGTAGAAGCGCTCAGCGATGTTGAGGATGTACTGATCTGGTCTGTAGCAGTCACACCTGCCATTGAACGGCTGAAAATCTGGGAATTTGACAGTAAACAGGGATGGAGTAGCCTTCCGGATGTGCCCGAACGTGCCAACGAGCCCGCCGCGCGCCTGATGAGATTAACCAGTTTACCGGCAGAAAAAGCATATACCCTTAGCTGATCCGTTCAGGGTCATCATGATGAAACAGGAGTAATCATGTCTGAAACGTTGAAAGTCGTAACATTACTGGGAAGCCTGCGCAAAGGTTCATTTAACGGGATGGTTGCCCGTACGCTGCCACAGTTGGCTCCGGCGGGTATGGAGATTAGCGCCCTGCCGTCCATTGGTGACATTCCCCTTTACGATGCGGACGTGCAGCAGGAAGAAGGCTTTCCGCAGAGCGTCGAAGCGCTGGCCGAGCAGATTCGCCAGGCTGACGGGGTGGTGATTGTGACGCCAGAGTATAACTACTCGGTTCCGGGTGGTCTGAAAAACGCAATTGACTGGCTATCCCGCCTGCCGGAGCAGCCGCTTTCCGGTAAGCCGGTGCTGATTCAGACCAGTTCAATGGGTGCCATTGGCGGTGCGCGCTGCCAGTATCATCTGCGCCAGATCCTGGTATTCCTGGATGCAATGGTCATGAACAAGCCGGAATTTATGGGTGGTGTGATTCAGAATAAAGTCGACCCGCAGACGGGTGAAGTGGTGGATCAGAGCACGCGTGACCATCTCTCTGGCCAGTTGACGGCGTTTGGGGATTATATCAAGAGGGTGAAGGCTTAAGTGAGGTGCGGGCTGATGCCCTCACCCCAGCCCTCTCCCACGGGAGAGGGTGCAAACATGTTTATTTGGCGTCGATAAACACAATCTTCAGCACAAACAGTAGCGCCACAATGATGACGCACGGGCTGAGGTCGCGGAAACGACCAGTGCCAATCTTCATCACGCAGTAAGAGATAAAGCCCAGCGCGATACCTTCAGTAATAGAGAAACTCAACGGCATCATTACCGCGGTAATAAACGCCGGTACCGCTTCGGTTAAATCATCCCACTTCACGCGCGACAGGCTGGAGGTCATCAGTACCCCCACGTAAATCAGCGCACCGGCAGCCGCATACGGTGGAACCATGCCAGCCAGTGGAGAAAGGAAGATCACCAGCAGGAACAGAATACCCACCACAACCGCGGTCAGACCGGTACGGCCCCCTACGGAGACACCGGAAGAGGACTCAATATAAGCGGTAACAGAAGAGGTCCCGATAAAAGCACCGCTGACAGAGGAGATGCTGTCCACAAACAGCGCCTGCTTCATGCGCGGGAATTTACCTTTCTCATCCGCCAGGCCCGCTTTGTCGGTCACGCCAATCAGCGTGCCGGAGGAGTCAAACAGGTTCACCAGCATAAAGGAGAAAATCACCCCCGCCAGACCCAGATTCAGGGAACCCGCCAGATCAACATGACCAATAACGGTAGAGACGCTCGGTGGCGCGGAGACAATGCCGTTATAGTGAACGTCACCCAGCATCCAGCCCAGCAGGGTGGTCACTACGATGGACACCAGCACCGCCGCATGAATATTGCGGGAAGCGAGGATCGCGATGATAAAGAAGCCCAGCACGCCCAGCAGCACGTTATGGGAGGTCAGGTGACCGATGCTGACCAGCGTCTCCGGGTTAGCGACGATAACACCGGCATTTTTCAGCCCCATCATACCGATGAACAGACCGATACCGCTGGTGATACCCACGCGCAGGCTGACAGGAATGTTAGCAATCATCCAGTAACGCACGCGGAAAATAGTCAGCAGCAGCAGACCAACCGCGCCCCAGAAGATAGCGCCCATGCCGACTTGCCACGGCAGCCCCATCGCCTGAACTACTACGAACGCAAAGAATGCGTTAAGCCCCATCGCCGGAGCCAGCGCAACCGGCAGGTTAGCGAATACGCCCATCAGAATGCTGCCAAGTGCAGCGATCAGGCAGGTGGTTACGAAGACGGCGCTGGTATCCATGCCAGCAACGCCCAGAATTTGTGGGTTAACAAAAACGATATAGACCATCGTCAGGAAGGTGGTAAAACCGGCGATCACTTCGGTGCGTGCCGTTGTGCCGTGCTCGCGCAGTTTAAACACGCGCTCAAGCAGACCCTGACCCGATGTCTGGGTTGTGTGTTGTTGACTCATCATCAATTTCCGAACAAGGAGGGAAAATTCGTCGCTATCCTATACCAAAATGCGACAATAGTGGCGGTTACGAGATACTTTTTTCATTGATTTTGCTTATACGGCAACGATTGCGTCTCGTTGAACTGCAGTACGTAAACGTTAAACTTGTAAAAAGGGAAAGGCATGTCCGGAATTGAAGCGGTATTTTTCGACTGCGACGGTACGCTGGTCGACAGTGAGGTCATTTGTTCCCGCGCGTATGTCGCCATGTTCCAGGAATTTGGCATTACGCTCGATCTCAACGAGGTGTTCAAACGCTTTAAAGGCGTGAAGCTGTACGAGATCATCGACATCATTAACGCCGAACACGGTGTGGATCTGGCGAAAACGGATCTGGAACCGGTGTACCGCGCCGAGGTCGCACGCCTGTTCGATTCTGAGCTGGAGGTCATTGCTGGCGCAAACGCGCTGCTGGATGCCATGACGGTACCGATCTGCGTGGTGTCTAACGGACCGGTCAGCAAAATGCAGCACTCGCTGGGTAAGCTTGAGATGCTGCACCACTTCCCGGAAAAATTGTTCAGCGGCTACGATATTCAACGCTGGAAGCCAGATCCTGCGCTGATGTTCCATGCGGCAAACGCAATGAACGTCAACGTAGAGAACTGTATTCTGGTGGATGACTCATCCGCGGGCGCGCAGTCGGGCATTGATGCAGGAATGGAAGTGTTTTATTTCTGTGCCGACCCGCACAACAAGCCGATCGATCATCCAAAAGTGACGACCTTTACCGATCTGGCGCAGTTGCCGGAATTGTGGAAGGCGCGCGGGTGGAATATTACACGATAGGTTTTTGTAGGCCCGGTAAGCGCAGCGCCACCGGGCATTTTAACCACTGATTACTCTTTCGGATCTTTACCCGCCAGCAGCTTGTCCAGCTCGTCGCCGCCCACGTGACGGAAGTCCTGACCTTTCACGAAGTAGAAAATGTATTCGCAAATGTTCTGGCAGCGGTCGCCGATACGCTCGATAGAGCGCGCGCAGAACAGGGCGGTCAGTACGCTTGGGATCGTACGTGAATCTTCCATCATGTAGGTCATCAGCTGGCGCACGATGCCTTCATACTCCTGGTCGACTTTCTTGTCTTCACGGTAGATACGTACCGCTTCATCCAGATCCATACGCGCAAAGGCATCCAGCACGTCGTGCAGCATCTGCACCGTGTGGCGGCCCAGCGACTCCAGGCTCACCAGCAGCGGCTGGTGCTGCTGGGAGAATTTCTCCAGCGCGGTGCGGCAGATTTTATCCGCAACGTCACCGATACGTTCCAGCTCGGCGATGGTTTTGATGATGGCCATCACCAGACGCAGGTCGCTCGCCGTCGGCTGACGCTTGGCAATGATGCGCACACACGCTTCGTCAATCGCCACTTCCATCATGTTGACGTTTTTATCGCCTTCGATAACGCGCTTCGCCAGTTCGCTGTCCTGGTTATGCATCGCCGTGATCGCATCAGAAAGCTGTTGCTCGACCATGCCACCCATGGTCATGACCTGAGTGCGAATACTTTCCAGCTCTGCGTTGAACTGGCCGGAAATGTGTTTATTAAGATTGAGATTGTCCATAGCGCGCTCCTGAATCAACCGTAACGACCGGTGATATAGTCTTCTGTTTGCTTTTTAGCGGGCTTGGTGAACAGATCGTCCGTGTTACTGAACTCAATCAACTCGCCCAGGTACATAAATGCCGTGTGGTCGGAGCAACGCGCAGCCTGCTGCATGTTGTGGGTCACGATAACCACGGTGTAATCCTGCTTCAGCTCGGTGATCAGCTCTTCGATACGACCGGTTGAGATCGGGTCCAGCGCTGAACACGGCTCATCCAGCAGCAACACTTCCGGGCGGATCGCGATTCCACGCGCAATGCACAGACGCTGCTGCTGCCCGCCGGAGAGAGAGTAACCGCTCTGGTGCAACTTATCTTTGGTTTCGTTCCATAATGCGGCCTTGGTCAACGCCCACTGCACGCGCTCGTCCATATCGGCACGGGAGAGCTTTTCAAACAGGCGTACACCAAACGCGATGTTGTCGTAAATCGACATCGGGAACGGCGTCGGTTTCTGGAAAACCATGCCCACTTTGGCGCGCAGCAGGGCGATATCCTGAGCCTGGGTCAGAATGTTTTCACCGTCCAGGATGATTTCGCCTTCGGCACGCTGCTCTGGATAGAGCGAGTACATTTTGTTAAAGGTGCGCAGCAGCGTGGATTTACCACAGCCGGACGGACCGATGAATGCCGTTACCTGGTTCTTCGCGATATCCAGGTTGATATTCTTCAGGGCATGGAATTTGCCGTAGTAGAAGTTCAAATCACGAACCTGAATCTTACCCGGGGCAGTATCAACCATACTCATTGACTCATTTCCTCATTCGGCGCCGCGAGCTGCCGCGCCGTAAAAAATTAACCGTGTTTCTTCTTCGCGAAAATGACGCGCGCCAGAATGTTCAGCAACAGTACGCAAAGGGTGATGATCAGCACCCCGGCCCAGGCCAGCTGCTGCCATTCCGCGAATGGGCTCATCGCAAATTTAAAGATCGTCACCGGCAGGTTGGCGATCGGCTGCATCATGTCCGTGCTCCAGAACTGGTTGGAGAGGGCGGTAAACAGCAGCGGTGCCGTTTCACCCGCGATACGGGCAATGGCCAGCAGAATACCGGTCATGATCCCGGAGACAGAGGCTTTAAGCGTAATCGCGGAGATCATTTTCCACTTTGGTGTACCCAGCGCATACGCCGCTTCACGCAGACTGTCCGGCACCAGTTTGAGCATGTTCTCGGTGGTACGAATGACGATAGGCACCTGCAGCAGCGCCAGCGCAATCACACCCGCCCAGCCGGAGAAGTGTTCCATTTGTGCCACAACAATGGTGTAAACAAACAGACCCACCACAATAGACGGCGCAGAGAGCAGAATGTCGTTAATGAAACGAATCACTTCTGCGAGCCAGGATTTACGGCCATATTCCGCCAGATAGATACCCGCCATGATGCCAAGCGGCGTACCGAATACCGTCGCCCACAGGATCAGCAATCCGCTGCCTGCCAGGGCGTTCGCCAGTCCACCACCCGCCGTGTTCGGCGGCGGCGTCATTTCGGTGAACAGCGCCAGAGACATGCCGTCGATACCGCGAACCACGGTAGAGAAGAGGATCCAGATCAGCCAGAACAGACCAAAGGCCATCGTCGCCATCGAGAGCGTCAGCGCGATACGGTTTTTGAAACGACGCTTCGCCTGCATTTTGCGGCGGGATTCCGCAAGCTGAGCAGTGCTTTGCATTTCGAGAGTTGCCATTAGCGTGCCCCCTCATTTTTCGCGAGACGCAGGATCATCAGCTTGGAGATCGCCAGTACGATGAAGGTAATCACGAACAGGATCAGACCCAGCTCCATCAGCGCCGCCACGTGCAGCCCGGATTCCGCTTCGGCGAATTCGTTCGCCAGTGCGGAGGTAATACTGTTACCCGGCATATAGAGCGAGGCACTGTCGAGCTGGTAGGTGTTACCGATGATAAAGGTCACCGCCATGGTCTCACCCAACGCACGCCCTAAGCCCAGCATCACGCCCCCGATCACCCCATTTTTGGTGAACGGAAGAACGATACGCCAGATCACTTCCCAGGTGGTGCAGCCAATGCCGTAAGCCGACTCTTTCATCATCACCGGGGTTTGTTCGAACACATCACGCATAACTGCCGCAATGTACGGAATAATCATGATGGCGAGGATCACACCAGCCGCCAGAATACCGATACCGAATGCCGGGCCGGAGAACAGCGCCCCCACAAACGGAATAGCGGAGAGAACATTACCCACCGGCTCCTGGAAATACGTGGCAAACAGTGGCGCAAAGATAAACAGACCCCACATGCCGTACACGATACTTGGAATGGCCGCCAGCAGTTCAATGGCGATACCCAGCGGGCGTCGCAGCCAGCCCGGTGCCAGTTCCGTCAGGAACAGGGCGATACCAAAGCTTACCGGAACTGCAATCAGCAGGGCGATAAAAGAGGTGACCAGCGTGCCGTAAATCGGCACCAGCGCACCGTAGATATCATTCGGCGCGTCCCACTCTTTGGTCCACAGGAAGGAGAAACCGAATTTCTGAATGCTCGGCCAGGAGGAGAAAATCAGAGACACGATAATGCCGCCCAGCAGCAATAGCACAATCAGCGCAGCCAGTTTCACCAGCGCGCTGAAAATCATGTCACCTTTTTTACCCGGAGGGTTAAATGCAGGCTTGGTTGCAGCCATAAATTACTCTTCTGTTTGAGACGTTTTACGAATATGCCCGGTGGTGCTGACGCTTACCGGGCCTACAGCGTTAACCGTAGGGCGGGTAAGCGTAGCGCCACCCGCCATCTTCGTTAAATATATCCTGTTAGTACAGCGCTTTACCGCTGCTGTCTTTCACGTTGGTTTTCCATGCAGCACGAATCTGCTCAACCACGCTGTCTGGCAGGCTGGCATAATCCAGGTCATTAGCCTGTTTGCCGCCGTTTTTGTATGCCCAGTCGAAGAACTTCAGCACTTCTGCGCCCTGCTCAGGTTTCTTCTGCTCTTTGTGAACCAGAATGAAGGTGGTAGAGGTGATTGGCCACGCGTCTTCACCTTTCTGGTTAGTCAGGTCCTGAGCGAAGGATTTGCTCCAGTCAGCACCTTTTGCAGCGTTGGCAAAGTTCTCTTCAGTCGGGCTGACAGGTTTGCCATCAGCAGAAACCAGTTTGGTGTAGGACAGGTTGTTCTGCTTGGCGTACGCATATTCTACGTAACCGATAGAACCCGGCAGACGCTGTACGAACGCGGCGATACCGTCGTTCCCTTTACCGCCCAGACCGGTTGGCCAGTTAACGGTAGAGCCGGAACCGACTTTAGATTTCCACTCTTCGTTCACCTTCGCCAGGTAGCTGGTGAAGACGAAAGAGGTACCAGAACCATCCGCGCGGCGAACCACGGCGATGTTCTGAGAAGGCAGCTTCAGGCCAGGGTTGAGCTTAGCGATGGCTTCGTCATCCCATTTTTTGATTTTGCCCAGGTAGATATCACCCAGGGTTTTGCCGTCCAGCACCAGCTCACCCGACTTCACGCCCGGCAGGTTGATCGCCAGAACCACACCACCGATTACGGTCGGGAACTGGAACAGGCCTTCCTGAGCCAGTTTGTCATCAGACAGCGGAGCGTCGGATGCGCCGAAATCAACGGTGTTTGCGGTAATTTGTTTCACGCCACCGGAGGAGCCGATACCCTGATAGTTAACCTTGTTACCGGTTTCTTTCTGGTAGGTATCCGCCCATTTGGCATACACCGGCGCAGGGAAGGTTGCACCAGCGCCAGTCAGGCTTGCTTCTGCGAATACAGAGAAAGCGCTCAGAGATAAGGTCGCGGCGACAACAGTTGCGACAGTGGTACGCATAACTTTCATAATGTCTCCTGCAAGGATTTCGTAAATCATTGTTTAAGTGGCTACGATGAGCAAAATAGGACAAACAGGTGACAGATAAATGTACGAATTATGACAGTTTTATGACAATGGAAATTTAGCTTAAAAACCAGCGAAAGATTCCTGATTTATCATCATGTTAGCCACAATCATGACAACAACTTTTCAGAAATATTTTCTTTATGTGACACTGAAAAAAGTAGCTGAAGATGACAGATTGTCATAAATAAAAACGCGAATGCGTTGATTAAAAACAAACCAGGCAGGGTAAAAAAGCTCCACCCGAAGGTGGAGCCAGGAGGGATTATTCTACGGTGACCGATTTCGCCAGGTTACGCGGCTGGTCAACGTCGGTGCCTTTGATCAGCGCAACGTGGTAAGCCAGTAACTGCAGCGGCACGGTGTAGAAGATAGGGGCAATAACCTCTTCTACATGCGGCATCTCGATGATATGCATGTTGTCGCTGCTGGCAAAACCGGCGTCCTTATCAGCGAAGACGTACAGCACACCACCGCGGGCGCGAACTTCTTCAATGTTGGACTTCAGTTTTTCCAGCAGTTCGTTGTTAGGTGCCACAACGATAACCGGCATATCCGCGTCAATCAGCGCCAGCGGGCCGTGTTTTAGCTCGCCTGCCGCGTAGGCTTCAGCGTGGATGTAGGAGATCTCTTTCAGCTTCAGCGCGCCTTCCAGCGCAATAGGGTACTGGTCGCCACGGCCGAGGAACAGGGCGTGGTGCTTGTCAGAGAAATCTTCAGCCAGGGCTTCAATGCGCTTATCCTGAGATAACATCTGCTCAATACGGCTTGGCAGTGCCTGCAGACCATGAACGATGTCATGCTCAACAGAAGCATCCAGCCCTTTCAGACGCGCCAGTTTCGCCACCAGCATCAGCAGAACCGTCAGCTGCGTGGTAAACGCTTTGGTGGAGGCCACGCCGATTTCAGTGCCCGCTTTGGTCATCAGCGCCAGATCGGATTCACGCACCAGCGATGAGCCCGGCACGTTACAGATAGCCAGCGATCCCAGGTAACCCAGCTCTTTAGAGAGACGCAGCGCCGCCAGGGTATCTGCCGTTTCGCCAGACTGAGAAAGGGTGATCATCAGGCTGTTACGGCGCACGGCGGATTTGCGATAGCGGAATTCAGAGGCGATTTCCACATCGCACGGCACGCCAGCCAGCGACTCAAACCAGTAGCGAGAGACCATCCCGGAGTTGTAGGAGGTACCGCAGGCCACAATCTGAATGTGCTCAACCTTGCTGAGCAGCTCGTTTGCGTTGGCACCCAGTTCGCTCAGGTCCACTTCGCCGTGGCTGATACGACCGGTCAGGGTGTTTTTGATGGCGTTTGGCTGCTCGTAAATCTCTTTCTGCATGTAGTGACGGTAAGCGCCTTTGTCGCCTGCGTCGTACTGCAGATTGGATTCAATTTCAGGACGTTTCACCTGCTCGCCTTTGGTATCGAATACCGTCACGCTGCGGCGAGTCACTTCTGCGATATCACCCTCTTCCAGGAAGATAAAGCGGCGGGTGACCGGCAGGAGCGCCAGTTGGTCAGAAGCGATAAAGTTTTCGCCCATGCCCATACCGATAACCATTGGACTACCGGAACGCGCCGCCAGCAGGGTGGACGGATCGCGGGAGTCCATGATCACCGTACCGTACGCACCGCGCAGCTGTGGGATCGCGCGCAGCACCGCGTCACGTAACGTGCCGCCCTGTGCCAGCTCCCAGTGCACCAGGTGCGCAATCACTTCGGTATCGGTTTCAGAAACGAAGGTATAGCCGCGCGCTTTCAGTTCTTCGCGCAGCGGTTCGTGGTTTTCGATAATGCCGTTATGCACGACCACGATGTGTTCAGACACATGCGGGTGCGCGTTGCCTTCAGACGGTTCGCCGTGTGTCGCCCAGCGGGTATGCGCAATACCGGTACCACCGTGCAGCGGGTGTTCTTCCGCGGCCTGGGCCAGCATCTGCACTTTACCGAGGCGACGCAGACGGGTCATATGACCTTCTGCATCCACCACTGCCAGACCGGCAGAGTCGTAGCCACGGTATTCCAGACGACGTAAACCTTCGAGAAGGATTTCAGCAATATCACGCTGCGCAACTGCGCCAACAATTCCACACATAGTTAGATTTCCTGATTATGGCGTTATGCCATGCGTTGTCGCTGACCTGTATTTGCCCTTTCCGGGCACCCCGAGCCTTGTAGAGAGTGGGGTTATTGTTATGGGTACTGCTTGTGGGGGGGGATTATATTATCCCCTCACCCCGGCCCTCTCCCCAAAGGGGCGAGGGAGAAAAACACCGCACCGAACGATCCCCTCTCCCTTTGGGGAGAGGGTTAGGGTGAGGGGTAAATCCGTTACTTCTTCTTCACAGGGCGTTTCCAGCCCTGCTTGTGCACCTGCGGCACACGGCTTAATACCAGTTCGTTATCGGCGATATCGCGCGTAACGGTTGTCCCGGCGGCAATCGTTACGCCGTTACCCACAGTAACAGGCGCCACCAGCTGAGTGTCGGAACCGACAAACACATCATCACCGATGATGGTTTTAAACTTATTCGCGCCGTCATAGTTGCAGGTAATCGTTCCTGCGCCAATATTCACGTTGTCGCCAATTTCTGCATCGCCCAGATAGGTCAAATGACCGGCTTTAGAGCCTTTACCCAGACGCGCTTTTTTCATCTCAACGAAGTTTCCAACATGGGAGCCTTCCAGCAGCTCAGCCCCCGGGCGCAGACGCGCGAACGGCCCAATAGTGCATGCCGCGTCAAGACGGGCATCTTCCACCACGCTGTATGGGCTAATTTCGCAATCATCACCGATGATGCTGTTTTTGATCACACAGCCCGCACCAATTTTGACGCGGTTACCCAGCGTGACGTTACCTTCCAGGATAACGTTAGTATCAATTTCAACGTCGCGCCCGTGCGTTAACGTTCCACGCAGATCGAAACGCGCCGGATCGCGCAGCATCACGCCGGCCAGCAGCAGTTTTTCGGCCTGTTCGGACTGATAAACACGCTCCAGACGGGAAAGCTGAAGGCGGTTATTCACCCCTTCGGTTTCGCTGATACGCGCCGGGTGGACCGCCGCAATCTCACGCCCTTCCTGGTACGCCATCGCAATGATGTCGGTGATGTAGTATTCACCCTGCGCGTTGTTGTTGTTGAGCTTAGACAGCCAGCGCTTCATGTCCGCGCCTTTAGCCATCAGGATACCGGTGTTGATCTCCTGAATCTGGCGCTGTGCTTCGCTGGCGTCTTTATGTTCAACGATACCCGTGACGTTGCCGTTTTCACGGGTGATGCGGCCGTAGCCGGTCGGATCGTCCAGCACGACGGTTAATAAACCGATACCGCCCTGCGGTTTGGCTTCACGCAGGCGAGTCAGTGTGTCGATGGAGATCAGCGGAACATCGCCGTAGAGCATCAGAATGTCTTCGTCATCGGCAAAGAACGGTGCTGCCTGCTGCATTGCGTGGCCGGTTCCCAGCTGTTCAGCCTGAAGCACCCAGTTGAGCTTGTCATCGCTCAGCGTCTTTTTAAGCAGATCGCCGCCGTGGCCATAGACCAGGTGAACCTGGCGAGCGCCCAATTCATTTGCTGCATCAATAACATGCTGCACCATTGGCTTTCCTGCCAGTGTATGAAGCACTTTAGGCAGATCGGAATACATGCGGGTACCTTTGCCTGCGGCAAGGATCACCACGCTCATCGCACTGTTTGACATACGCATCCTGACGGTAGTTTGAGTGAGAAGTAAAAACGTTTGGTGCTTAAAATTCTACATCTTTTTCGTCATGAATTAAGGACGAAAAAAAAGCCAGCCTGGTATCCAGACTGGCTTTTGTGCTTTTCAAGCCGGTGTTACATCGCTTTTTTGGTCAACTCGATAACGCGCAGTTTGGCGATCGCTTTGGCCAGCTCCGCAGACGCCTGAGCGTAATCCACGTCACCATGAGAGCTGCTAATGTGCTCTTCAGCCTTACGCTTCGATTCCAGGGCTCGCGCTTCGTCGAGATCCTGGCCACGAATAGCGGTATCGGCCAGAACGGTCACACTGCCAGGCTGCACTTCAAGAATGCCGCCGGACAGATAGATAAACTCTTCGTGACCGAACTGTTTAACGATGCGGATCATACCAGGCTTAATGGCGGTGAGCAGCGGTGCGTGACCCGGGAAGATACCCAGTTCACCTTCACTACCCGTTACCTGGATTTTCTCGACCAGACCAGAGAACATTTGTTGTTCTGCGCTGACGACGTCCAGGTGGTAAGTCATTGCCATATCACCCTCCGATTAAGGCGTTAAAGTTTTTTGGCTTTTTCCACAGCTTCTTCGATGGAACCAACCATGTAGAACGCCTGCTCTGGCAGGTGATCGTATTCGCCTTCCATGATGCCTTTAAAGCCACGGATGGTGTCTTTCAGGGAAACGTATTTACCTGGAGAACCGGTGAATACTTCCGCAACGAAGAACGGCTGGGACAGGAAGCGCTGGATCTTACGCGCACGTGCTACCACCAGTTTGTCTTCTTCAGACAGTTCATCCATACCCAGGATGGCGATGATGTCTTTCAGTTCCTGGTAACGCTGCAGCAGGGACTGTACGCCACGCGCGGTGTCGTAGTGTTCTTGACCAACAACCAGTGGATCCAGCTGACGGCTGGTGGAGTCCAGTGGGTCAACGGCCGGGTAGATACCCAGAGACGCGATCTGACGGCTCAGTACCACGGTTGCATCTAAGTGCGCAAAGGTGGTTGCTGGTGATGGGTCAGTCAAGTCATCCGCAGGTACATATACCGCCTGAACGGAGGTGATAGAACCGGTTTTGGTAGAGGTGATACGTTCCTGAAGAACACCCATCTCTTCCGCCAGCGTAGGCTGATAACCTACCGCTGAAGGCATACGACCCAGCAGTGCAGATACTTCAGTACCGGCCAGGGTGTAACGGTAGATGTTATCAACGAACAGCAGAACGTCACGGCCTTCGTCACGGAACTTCTCAGCCATCGTCAGACCAGTCAGCGCAACGCGCAGACGGTTTCCTGGTGGCTCGTTCATCTGGCCGTAAACCAGGGATACTTTGTCCAGAACGTTGGAGTCGGTCATTTCGTGGTAGAAGTCGTTACCCTCACGAGTACGTTCACCTACGCCCGCAAATACGGAGTAACCGGAGTGCTCGATCGCGATGTTACGGATCAGCTCCATCATGTTTACGGTTTTACCTACACCCGCACCACCGAACAGACCAACTTTACCGCCCTTCGCAAACGGACACATCAGGTCGATAACTTTGATACCGGTTTCCAGCAGTTCCTGAGAGCTAGACAGCTCTTCGTAGGAAGGTGCCGCGCGGTGGATAGCCCAACGCTCTTCTTCACCGATGTCGCCTTTCATGTCGATTGGCTGACCCAATACGTTCATGATACGACCCAGTGTTGCTTTACCTACCGGGACTTCGATCGGGTGCTCAAGGTCTTTAACTTCCAGACCACGACGCAGACCGTCGGAAGAACCCATCGCGATGGTACGCACGATACCGCCGCCGAGCTGCTGCTGAACTTCCAGCACCAGGCTCTCGTTACCATTCTGTACCTCAAGCGCGTCGTACACGCGTGGTACGGCGTCCTGAGGGAACTCGACGTCCACCACGGCGCCGATTACCTGGACAATCTTTCCAGTAGCCATCTTGAATCCTCTACGTAATTCGTAAACCTGGTTAAACCGCGGCGGCCCCCGAGACGATCTCGGTGAGTTCCTGAGTAATGCTGGCCTGACGAGCTTTGTTGTAAACCAACTGCAGCTCTTTAATCAGGCTGCCGCCATTATCGGTCGCGGCTTTCATCGCCACCATTCGTGCGGCCTGCTCGCTGGCCAGGTTTTCTACAACGCCCTGATAAACCTGAGATTCAACGTAACGACGCAGCAGGGTATCCAGCAGCGGTTTCGGATCGGGTTCATACAGGTAATCCCAGGCTTTCTGTTTCAGCTCGTCATCTTCTGAAGCCGGTAAAGGCAGCATCTGAGTGAGCGTTGGCACCTGAGACATGGTGTTAATAAATTTGTTGCTGACAACGTACAGTCTGTCCAGACGGCCTTCATCATAGGCCTGCAACATCACTTTAACCGGGCCGATCAGTTCGGACAGGGACGGGTTATCACCCATACCGGTCACCTGAGCGACAATGTTGCCACCAACGGAGTTAAAGAAAGAGACGCCTTTAGAGCCGATCAATGCGAGGTCGCACTGAACGCCTTTATCGGACCAGCCTTTCATATCCGCCAGCAGTTTTTTGAACAGGTTAATGTTCAAGCCGCCACACAGACCACGGTCGGTCGACACCACCAGGTAGCCCACGCGCTTAACGTCGCGTTCTTCCAGGTAAGGGTGCTTATATTCCAGATTACCGTTTGCAAGGTGACCAATCACTTTGCGCATGGTTTCTGCATAAGGACGGCTGGCCGCCATGCGATCCTGCGATTTACGCATTTTGGAAGCGGCGACCATCTCCATCGCTTTAGTGATCTTTTGCGTGTTCTGGACGCTTGCGATCTTACTACGTATCTCTTTTGCGCCGGCCATGAGCTTCTCCTCAATGCCAGGCGGCTTGTCCTGAGACAAGCCGCCGGACGATTACCAGGATTGGGTTGCTTTGAAGGAATCGAGGATAGCTTTCAGCTTGCCTTCGATTTCGTCGTTATAGCCACCGGTCTGGTTGATCTCTTGCATCAGCGGAGCGTGATCACGGTCGACGTAAGCCAGCAGAGCGGCTTCGAAGCTACCGATTTTCGCCAGTTCCACATCTTCGAGGTAACCGCGTTCAGCCGCGAACAGTACCAGGCCCTGCTGAGCAACAGACATTGGTGCGTACTGTTTCTGCTTCAGCAGCTCGGTCACTTTCTGACCGTGGCTCAGCTGTTTACGGGTTGCTTCGTCCAGATCGGATGCGAACTGAGAGAACGCAGCCAGTTCACGATACTGTGCCAGCGCGGTACGGATACCACCGGACAGTTTCTTGATGATCTTGGTCTGAGCAGCACCACCTACACGGGATACGGAGATACCCGGGTTAACCGCCGGACGAATACCGGAGTTAAACAGGTTGGTTTCCAGGAAGATCTGACCATCGGTAATGGATATTACGTTGGTCGGAACGAACGCAGAAACGTCACCCGCCTGGGTTTCAATGATCGGCAGCGCGGTCAGAGAGCCCGTTTTACCCTTCACTTCACCTTTGGTGAAGTTCTCGACGTATTCCGCGTTAACGCGGGAAGCACGCTCCAGCAGACGAGAGTGGAGGTAGAATACGTCGCCAGGGAACGCTTCACGTCCTGGTGGACGACGGAGCAGCAGGGAAACCTGACGATAAGCAACAGCCTGTTTAGACAGGTCATCGTATACGATCAGTGCATCTTCACCGCGGTCACGGAAGTATTCACCCATTGCACAACCGGCGTATGGCGCCAGGTATTGCAGTGCAGCAGATTCAGAAGCGGTAGCCACAACAACGATGGTGTTAGACAGCGCGCCGTGCTCTTCCAGTTTACGAACCACGTTAGAAATGGTGGACGCTTTCTGGCCGATAGCCACGTACACACATTTGATGCCGGAGTCACGCTGGTTGATGATGGCATCGATAGCCATCGCGGTTTTACCGGTCTGACGGTCACCGATGATCAGTTCACGCTGACCACGACCGATTGGGATCATGGCATCAACGGACTTATAACCCGTCTGAACAGGCTGATCTACGGACTGACGGTCGATAACGCCCGGTGCGATAACTTCGATTGGAGAGAAGCCATCGTGCTCAACCGGACCTTTACCGTCGATTGGTGCACCCAGGGTGTTAACAACACGACCCAGCAGGCCACGGCCAACCGGAACTTCCAGAATACGGCCAGTACACTTAACCTTCATGCCTTCGGCGAGGTCAGCGTATGGACCCATCACAACTGCACCTACGGAGTCGCGCTCCAGGTTCAGTGCGATAGCGTAACGGTTACCCGGCAGGGAAATCATCTCACCCTGCATACAATCGGCCAGGCCGTGGATGCGGATAACACCGTCACTTACAGAAACAATAGTACCTTCGTTATGAGCTTCGCTCACAACATTGAACTGAGCAATGCGCTGCTTGATCAGTTCGCTGATTTCGGTGGAATTCAGTTGCATGCTCCAGTCCCCTTAAGACTGCAAGACGTCTGCAAGGCGCTCAAGACGGCCGCGTACGCTGCCATCAATGACCATATCACCCGAGCGGATGATTACGCCTGCCATTACAGACTTATCGATTTTGCAATTCAGCTTAACTTTGCGTGACAGACGTTTTTCCATCGCGGCGGTAATTTTCGCAAGCTGTTCATGACTCAGTTCAGTCGCAGAAGTTACTTCAACTTCAGCAGTAGCTTCACTAAGGGCACGTAAGTGCTCAAACTGCTCGAGAACATCCGGGAGCACACGGAGACGACCATTTTCTGCCATTACCTTAATCAGGTTCTGGCCGTTGGCATCCAGTTGCTCTCCGCACACGGCGATGAACGACGCGGCGAGGGTTTCAGGTGCTAATGCACCAGAAAGCAACTCGGCCATTTGTTCGTTTTTCGTCACCTCAGCGGCAAACGCCAGCATATTCTGCCAGCGATCGACATTTTGGTGTTCGACAGCAAAGTCAAAAGCTGCTTTGGCGTAGGGGCGAGCTACCGTAACAAATTCAGACATCAGCCCCTCCCTCCTTACAGTTCAGCGACAAGTTTGTCCACGATGTCGCTGTTAGCAGCTTCATCCACGGAACGTTCGATGATCTTCTCGGCGCCAGCAACAGCCAGAATCGCAACCTGCTTACGCAGTTCTTCACGAGCACGTTTACGCTCAGCTTCAATTTCAGCCTGAGCCTGTGTCACGATCTTAGTACGTTCCTGTTCTGCTTCAGCTTTGGCTTCGTCCAGGATCTGAGAACGGCGTTTGTTAGCCTGTTCGATGATTACCTGAGCTTCCGCTTTCGCTTTTTTCAGCTGGTCTGTCGCGTTGGCCTGTGCAAGGTCCAAATCTTTCTTTGCACGTTCTGCAGAAGCCAGACCGTCAGCAATTTCTTTCTGACGTTTTTCGATGGCAGCCATTAAAGGCGGCCATACATACTTCATGCAGAACCAGACAAAGATAATAAACGCGATGGCCTGGCCGAGGATTGTTGCGTTCATGTTCACAGCACAATACCTCTTAAATTTCTGTGGCTTGGGGTTTTAAAACAACTACTACGCGACAGCAAACATCACGTACAGACCCAGACCTACAGCGATCATTGGGATAGCATCCACCAGACCCATAACGATAAAGAACTGAGTACGCAGCAGAGGAATCAGATCAGGTTGACGCGCAGCGCCTTCCAGGAATTTGCCCCCGAGGATGCCGATACCGATCGCAGCACCGATAGCCGCCAGACCCATCATCACAGCGGCAGCCATGTACAGCAGATCCATATTCAGGTTTTCCATGACAGTCTCCAGTTTGTTTCAATTAAAACGTAGTAGTGTTGGTAAAAAATCAGTGCTCTTCAGACGCCATCGACAGATAGACGATCGTCAGAACCATGAAGATAAAGGCTTGCAGCGTAATGATCAGGATGTGGAAAATGGCCCACGGCACATTCAGAACCCACTGTGACCACCACGGCAGAAGACCCGCGATCAGAATGAAAATCAGCTCACCCGCATACATGTTGCCGAACAGTCGCAGACCCAGTGAAACAGGTTTGGACAGCAGGCTAACGCCTTCCAGGATCAGGTTGACCGGAATAAACGCCCAGTGGTTGAACGGCTGCAAGGTAAGCTCTTTCACAAAGCCGCTTACGCCTTTCATTTTGATGCTGTAGAAAAGAATCAGGATAAACACGCCCAGCGCCATCGACAGGGTGATGTTCACGTCAGCAGACGGAACCACGCGCAGAGCAGGCAGACCGAAGACATGCTCGCCAATCCACGGCAGGAAATCGATAGGCAGAAGGTCCATCAGGTTCATCAGGAAGACCCACACGAACACGGTCAGTGCCAGTGGCGCAATCAGCTTGCTCTTACCATGGTACATGTCTTTCACGCTGCCATGGACGAAGCCGATAATCATCTCAACGAACGTCTGGAATTTCCCTGGAACACCGCTGGTCGCCTTTTTAGCAACACCGCGGAACATGGCCAGGAACAGAAGACCCAAAACCACCGAGAAGAACATGGAGTCGATGTTGATCGTCCAGAAGGTGGCCGGGGGGTTATGCGGATCCACCAGCGAGAATGTACGCAGGTCCAGCTGAAGGTTATTCAGATGGTGACCTATGTAATCCTGCGGCGTCATATTTTCTGAAGCCATGATGCCTTTTACCCTTTGTTATTGATTACAGCTGGAGCCAGAACTTGTACCACCAGCACCAAAACCCACGTAGCTATCAGCGGCATGAATACCACTTTCAAAACCGCCAGCGCCATCACCAGTAGAGCAAAGGTCAGCAACACCTTACACACTTCGCCGAGGGCGAAGGACCAGGCCACGCGGCCTTTGGCAGGTGTATGCGCCTGATGACGCCAGGCAAAAATCATAAACAACACGTTTGGCAGCACAACCGCCAAACCCCCGCACACGGCGGAGATGCCCCAGAAGGGGTCTTTGAGGCTAAACAGCAGTCCACTTGCTATCACAGCCAGAAACTGAATGAACAGAAGCTTACGAGCAACGTTTCTACTCAAGAGCGACACAGACATCACGTTTTTACTCCTGCTCCCTTCGAGGTATGCCGCGTGTCGTATAAAACGTCCTTTAAGGCTCAGAGTCAAGCATCAAAAAGCGGTCAAATTATACGGTGCGCACCCGTGATTTCAAACATTAAGTAGCGAAAAGGTGAATAAATGTTTAAATATTTTTCCCCGCCGCTATTTTTCAACTTTTGATGAAAGCCCCGACCTTCGAGCAAAACTGCAAACAGCGCGAAAACGTTGACTACAAAGCGTGCACGAGATCACAAAATACACATTTGCGATAAGGTTGTATTTATCAAACTCGTAAATCGCTTAATTTCATCTTTCTGAAATTAAAGATAAAATGTCGCAACTATTTTCAAAACAGCCCCGTATACAATAAAAACCTTTTATTGACATTCTTAATAAATATTTAACATTGCATTCTGGTTGCTGCTTTCCACTTTTAGCAGGCTGATATTTTCGTGGTTGATTATCTTCAGGGTGAACAATGGTGAGGAAGTTAACCATTAGAAAACCCTTAGTAAAAACACGGTTAAATTCTCTCCGGCAAAATCCGTTGTGTTGTGCTGTTTTTTAACACTGACAGAACAGCACAAATTCCACATTTTTTATTAATTTTTTAAAAATTGTTTGGCTTAATTATCACCAGATGACGTTCGCCTTCGAGCTGAGGAATCTGTAATTTCTCAATGGACTCGACGGCAAAACCGTCCGGAAGCTGTTCAATTTCATCGCCGGGCAACTGCCCTTTCAGCGCATAAAAACGGCCATTCTCTGCCGGTAAGTGCTTACACCAGCTCACCATGTCATTAAGCGAAGCAAACGCACGGCTGATAACCCCGTCGAACGGTGGCTCTGCCGGGAACTCCTCTACCCTGCTTTGCACAGGCGTGATGTTCTCAAGCTTCAGCTCATGCTGTACCTGGCGCAAAAAACGCACGCGCTTGCCAAGGCTATCCAGCAGCGTGAAATGGCTTTCCGGGCGGACAATTGACAGGGGAATACCCGGCAGGCCAGGACCCGTGCCCACATCGATAAAGCGCTCACCGTTCAGGTACGGCGCAACCACAATGCTATCGAGAATATGGCGAATCAGCATCTCGTTCGGGTCGCGTACGGAGGTGAGGTTGTACGCTTTATTCCATTTGTTCAGCATATCGACATAGGCCACCAGCTGATTTTTCTGGTGATCGGTGAGCGAAATACCTGCCTGATCCAGCAGACGAGAGAGTTTATTGAGCACGGTGAATACCTGTTGAGAGACTTAAGTGGCGGGTGACGCTTAGCTAACCCGCCCTACGGAGTTCTGTAGGCCCGGTAAGCGCTGCGCCACCGGGCGAATTACACATATTACGCGCTGCGGCGCAGCATGCCCTGCTTTTTCAGCCACACCAGCAGAATTGAAATCGCTGCTGGGGTAACGCCCGAGATGCGGGAGGCCTGGCCGATCGACACCGGTTTGTGATCGTTCAGTTTGGCGATCACCTCGTTGGACAGCCCCGTCACCTGACGATAGTCCAGCATTTCCGGCAGCAGCGTGTTTTCGTTACGCTGCTGCTTTTCGATCTCATCCTGCTGACGCGCGATGTAACCTTCGTATTTCACCTGGATCTCAACCTGCTCTGCCGCTTCAGCGTCTTCAAGACCCGGGGCAAAGGCGGTGAGTTTCACCAGATTCTCATAGGTCACTTCCGGGCGACGCAGCAGATCTTCACCGCTGGCTTCGCGCGAGAGCGGCGCAGTTAAGTGAGCGTTCACTTCCGCAGCGGTTTCGGCCTGCGGATTAACCCAGGTCGTTTTCAGGCGCTGACGTTCCTGCTCAATGCGCTCCAGTTTCTCGTTGAAGCGTGCCCAGCGTTCGTCATCCACCAGACCCAGCTCACGACCCATTTCGGTCAGACGCAGGTCGGCGTTATCTTCGCGCAGCATCAGGCGATATTCCGCGCGAGAGGTAAACATACGGTACGGTTCTTTGGTGCCCAGCGTGCAGAGATCGTCGACCAGCACGCCCAGATAAGCCTGAGAACGCGCCGGAGCCCAGCCCTCTTTCTCTGCAGAGAAACGGGCGGCGTTCAGACCGGCCAGCAGGCCCTGTGCAGCAGCTTCTTCGTAACCGGTGGTGCCGTTAATCTGACCTGCGAAGAACAGACCGTGGATGAATTTGCTCTCCAGGGTTGGCTTCAGGTCACGCGGATCGAAGAAATCGTACTCAATAGCGTAGCCAGGGCGAACGATTTTCGCATTCTCCATCCCCTGCATTGAGCGAACAATTTGCATCTGCACATCGAACGGCAGGCTGGTGGAGATGCCGTTCGGATAGATTTCGTTCGAGGTCAGCCCTTCAGGCTCCAGGAAGATCTGGTGCTGGTTACGATCGGCAAAGCGCATGACTTTGTCTTCGATCGACGGGCAATAGCGTGGGCCGATCCCTTCGATCACGCCGGCGTACATTGGGCTGCGATCGAGGTTATTGCGGATCACGTCATGGGTTTTTTCGTTGGTATGCGTGATATAGCACGGTACCTGCTGCGGATGCTGCGCTGCATTGCCCATGAACGAGAAGACCGGCATTGGGTTATCGCCGTGCTGTTGTGCCAGCACGCTGAAATCAATGGTGCGCGCATCAATACGCGGTGGAGTACCGGTTTTCAGACGGCTGACACGCAGCGGCAGTTCACGCAGACGGCGTGACAATGGGATAGATGGCGGATCGCCAGCACGTCCACCGCTGTAATTATCCAGACCGATATGGATCTTACCGTCCAGGAATGTCCCGACGGTCAGAACAACCGCTTTGGCGCGGAATTTGAGCCCCATCTGGGTAACCGCGCCAACGACACGATCGTTCTCCACGATAAGATCTTCCACTGCCTGCTGGAAGATCATCAGGTTCGGCTGGTTCTCCAGGGCGGTACGCACCGCCTGACGATAAAGCACGCGGTCTGCCTGAGCGCGGGTCGCACGCA
This sequence comes from Enterobacter sp. SENG-6, assembly GCF_001605945.1. NCBI lineage: Bacteria > Pseudomonadati > Pseudomonadota > Gammaproteobacteria > Enterobacterales > Enterobacteriaceae > Enterobacter > Enterobacter sp. SENG-6. The sequence goes on along the minus strand of NZ_LOMM01000002.1, from coordinate 7,931 downwards.
CAGCGGGGCCTTTACTGGCGTTTAGTATCCTAAACTGAATGCCTGCGTGATCGATCGCTTTCGCCATCAGGCCGCCAAGTGCATCCACTTCTTTTACCAGGTGTCCTTTCCCAATGCCGCCAATCGCCGGATTACAGGACATTTGTCCCAGCGTGTCGATATTGTGTGTCAAAAGCAGGGTCTGCTGACCCATTCGCGCTGCGGCCATTGCGGCCTCAGTGCCTGCGTGACCCCCGCCAATGATGATGACGTCAAAAGGATCCTGATAAAACATGGTGGTCTGCCTCGCGTAAAGCGGTATGAAAATGGATTGAAGCCCGGGCCGTGGATTCTACTCAACTTTAGTCTTTCGAGAAAGCATTGGGATCCTGGGCTATTAAAAAGAAGATCTTTTTATTTAGAGATCTGTTCTATTGTGATCTCTTATTAGGATCGCGGACCTTTGTGGATAAGTCCGATCTCATAAAGAAGATCATGGGGTTAGAAAGGATCGTTTGCTGTGAATGATCGGTGATCCTGGCCCGTATAAGCTGGGATCAGATCGCGACTTTATACACAGGGCAAAAACGACTTCAACGTTGTTCTTTGGATAACTACTGCTTAATACGAGCTTTTAACCAGAGTTATCCACATCTGTTCGCGCGATCTTTAATCGTTTTTGAGTAAATTTTTCCATTCACCCAGCCAGATCTCAGCCGGATCCTCCGGAATATCATGATCGAGGATGTTGATCTTCAGCGTTTCACCCACCTGTTTTGCTCCGCAGGCGGTGACAGCGGCTTCCACTTTCTCTATAGCACCGCAGAAGGTGTCATATTCACGGCTGCCAATACCCACTGCGCCAAAACGCACGTTTGACAGGTCTGGCTGCTGTTCCTGCAGTTCGTCATATAAAGGTTGCAGGTTATCCGGTAGATCGCCTGCGCCATGCGTGGAGGTGATCACCAGCCAGACCCCATCAGTCGGGAGATCTTCAAGCAAAGGCCCGTGCAGCGTTTGTGTGGAAAATCCCGCATCCTCCAGCTTCTCAGCCAGATGTTCCGCTACATATTCCGCGCCGCCAAGGGTGCTGCCACTGATAAGGGTAATGTCCGCCATTGATCGCTCGCTCAGATAAAGAGGGGGCCATTGTACGCTGTGAACGGGCTGGGATCTACCTGTGGAAAATGTGGGTATGGATTTGCCCGATCAGGGGCGAATGGTACGCATGATCGGGTTTTGCAGGGAGATCAACGTCTCGGTGGACTGAATTTCATCGATTGTTTGGATCTTGTTGATAAGTACCTGCTGCAGGGCATCTATGGATCGACACATCACCTTGATAAAGATGCTGTAGTGGCCGGTGGTGTAGTACGCCTCTGTGACTTCATCGAGCGCGTTCAGCCTCGCCAGCGCGGAAGGATAATCTTTTGCGCTTTTAAGAATAATGCCAATAAAGCAGCAGACGTCATAGCCCAGCTGTTTTGGGCTGACATCGATACGAGCCCCGGTAATGATCCCCGCCTGTTTCATCTTCTCTACACGAACATGAATCGTCCCCGGGCTGACGCCAAACTGCTTCGCCAGTTCGGCATAGGCGGTACGGGCATTGGCCATTAACGCCTCCAGGATGCCGCGGTCCAGATTATCGATCTGATAATTTTCCATAGCTTTTTCTTATGAAGATTAATGAATCACTCTATTCTAGCGTTAAATTTTAACGAATAAAAAGTGAATGTGGCTTTTTGTTGTTTGATTATTGAATTTAATGCCTTTTCTGTTGCTTAATCAATACCAACAGGACGCAGGAGTAAAAATAATGAAAACCGCTTATATCGCAAAACAACGCCAGATCAGTTTCGTTAAATCCCATTTTTCCCGCCAGCTGGAAGAGAAGCTGGGTCTGATTGAAGTTCAGGCACCGATTCTCAGCCGCGTGGGTGATGGGACGCAGGATAACTTGTCCGGATGCGAAAAAGCGGTGCAGGTGAAAGTGAAAACACTGCCAGACGCCCAGTTCGAAGTGGTTCATTCCCTCGCGAAGTGGAAGCGTCAAACCCTGGGACAGCACGACTTCAGCGCGGGCGAAGGACTCTACACGCACATGAAAGCCCTTCGCCCCGATGAAGACCGCTTGTCTGCCATTCACTCTGTTTACGTTGACCAGTGGGACTGGGAGCGCGTAATGGGTGATGGCGAGCGCCATGTCGGCACGCTGAAATCCACCGTTGAGGCGATCTACGCCGGGATCAAAGCGACCGAAGCGGCCGTAAGCAAAGAGTTTGGTCTGGCACCGTTCCTGCCGGAATCGATCCACTTTGTTCACAGCCAGGAGTTGCTGAGTCGTTTCCCGGATCTGGATGCTAAAGGTCGTGAACGTGCGATCGCTAAAGAACTGGGTGCCGTCTTCCTGATGGGGATCGGCGGTAAGCTGTCGGATGGTAAACGTCATGATGTTCGTGCACCGGATTATGATGACTGGAGCACCATGAGCGAGGGCGAATTTGCCGGTCTGAACGGCGATATTCTGGTCTGGAACCCCGTGCTGGAAGATGCGTTTGAACTCTCCTCAATGGGGATCCGCGTGGATGCTGATGCGCTGAAACGCCAGCTGGCGGTGACCGGTGATGAAGATCGTCTCACGCTGGAATGGCACCAGGCGCTGCTGCGCGGTGAGATGCCGCAGACCATTGGCGGCGGCATCGGCCAGTCCCGTCTGACCATGCTGCTGCTGCAGTTGTCGCATATTGGTCAGGTGCAGTGTGGTGTCTGGCCGCAGCAGGTACGTGAAAGCGTCAGCTCGCTTCTGTAATTAACGCTGCCAGCGCCTGAGCAGGCGGCTACGCAACCCGGTATCAAAGCGCCAGATATGATCGAAGATGCGCATGATGCCGGGTTTTCCATGGGCGGACATCGCCACTGCGTGGAAACGGTGCTGATGCACCCGCTGTAACTCCTTCACTTTATTCACCACGTCATCCGGCAGCCGCTGGGCAATAAAATCGGAAATCACCACCGCGTCAGCGTCGTACCAGTCGCCGCCCTGCATACGTTCCACAATGCTGCGAAAACAGCTGGCCAGATCGGTACCGCCGCGAAAACGCTGGCTTAAAAAGCGGATCGCCTGCTCAATACCCTGCTGATGGGTCAGCTCATAGCTGACCACTTCGCTGGAAAAGAGCATGATAAAGCAGCGACGCCGGTCAGCGAGCGCCACGCGCATCAGCGCCAGGCAGAACGCTTTGGCACACTGTTCGTTGAAACCGCCCATCGATCCAGATGTATCCACACAAACAATAAATGGGCCGCGCGGTTGCTCATCAAAATCCTGATGGACCACCGGACGTTGGCTGATTTTTTCGCGCCAGGCTTCGCCATGCAGGCGATAGGTCAGAAGCTGTTTTTCCACCAGCCGACGATAAAACTCATATTCCAGCTCGGTCATCCCGAGCGTGCTCAGCTCCGTAGGCAGCAGGCGTAAAATGTCATCGCTTTGCTGGAGCCCATCCACCTGTTCCGGCACGGTGGCCGGTTCCCGCACCAGGGTGCGGAAGGTTTCCATCGGGGCATCCTTCTTTGGGACCGATTTAGCCTCTCTTGAGCGACCCAGCTGTTCCGCAAGCTTCATCAGCTCGGGCTGCTGCGCCAGGAAATCACCATACCGGACAATCAGCTGATAATCCCCACGCCTGATTTGGCCTGCACTCATATCCCAGAGACGTCCGGCGGCGTTTTCATTTTCTACCAGTACCTGCTCCAGCTGACCGCTTAAGGTCATGCGTTCCTGAACTTCGCTGAGCAATTGTTCACGCTCTTCATCCAGCAGTTGCTGGTTCAGCGTCGTGGCCTGAACCACAAGACTGAGACGCCAGCGCTGTAAAAAGAGTGTGTGTAAGGCGGGGGTGAAGGTGGCGTTATCGGTGACCAGCGCCCGGGCCTGGCTGGCAAATGGGGAGTGTACTTTATCGAGTAACGTCAGGGTTTGCGGGATCTGAACAATAAACTGCGACGTGGAAAGCCGCTGGCACTGCTGATAGCAGGCCACCTCTTCGGTTAACTCCTGTGGCACTTCGGTCTCTTTAAACCGCTGTCGCAGGTTGTCCCGCCAGCGCGGGAGATCGTCCGTCATTGCTTTTTTTAGCTTCGGGAATTTTTCAAAAAAAGCCGCCAGCTGAGGAGACGCCAGAAGAGTAATGATCACCTCTTCGATCAACCCATCTTCGCTGACGGCCAGCATGACGTTAAGCGTATCCAGCGTTAGCATTGACGAGCCTGTTTGATCTGCGCGCTCACGTCCTGCAGGCTGGCTTCAATGCGACCTAACCAGTCGCTGTGAATAAAGAGGCACTTTTGCTGTTCGCTGAAGCGCGTATGCTGCTGATGCCATTCGGTATCCAGCGCCTCCAGCTGCTGCGTGATCTCTTCCGGAATGCTGTCAGAGGCGCTTCCCGGGAGGGCAAGGCGTGACCCCTGTAGGCTTACGTCGCGGATCACCAGGTGCTGACTGCTGTCCACTTCCATATTCAGCGGCTGTGCAAAGCCTATACCGTTAAGCTTACCGCGGATCTCTCCGCCCTTATCAAGCCACTGGGCCAGCGCGTCACGCTCAAGCGTAATGTGCACCACCTGCATGTCATGGAGTTTAAGCGGCTGCTGGAGAAGCAGCGTCAGCGTTGGGCTGGTCAGCTCAGCGGGCAGTTCGTAGTGCGGTTTACGGGCGAACATGCCGCCAAGACGGTTCACCTTCAGCGCGGTTTTATCACTTTGCTGCTGCTGTAGCTGAATGCGCCGTTGGGCTATCGCCCCAAGCTGGTTGAGCATTGATTGCTGGCCCCAGGCGTGTCCGGTCATCAATATTTCAAGCTGCTGCTGCATCAGATTCATCCCTTCGGCATCGTGCCAGAGGCAGTCTTTCAGCAGGATAAGATCGATAGGGGCAACCGCGTCGCGTCCGCTGAACAGGGCGCTGGCCTGCAGCAGACGAATTGCTTTTTTCCAGCGACGGTCGGAAACATAGGGTGCAGAAGGAAGGAGATCGAGCTGCTGACGGAGCTGGTAGATCAACTCAAAGACCGCGTCCGGCAGTGTGATCTTGCCGATATCCACCTGCCACTGCTGATACTCCTCATCCGTGACCTGCAGTGAAGCGGCTACCGGGTTTTCATTTTCATCCTGCTGGCTGGTCAGCATGGAGCGGAAGTTCGATTTATCCTGCACTTTGTCCAGCCACAGGCGGATCAGCATGCGGTCATACAGCGCTTCAAGGCTGCTGTCGGCTTCGGGAAGTTCGTTCGAGGCGGCCACCAGCAGGCGCATCGGGATTCTTTCTTCGCTGGCGCCGTTACGGAACCGGCGTTCGTTAATCGCCGTGAGCAGGGTATTCAGAATGGCCGGTCCCGCTTTCCAGATCTCATCGAGAAAAACAATCTCTGCTTCCGGCAGATACCCCTCGGTAAGGCGTTGATAGCGCCCCTCATCTTTCAGCGCCTGGATGGACAGCGGGCCGAAAACCTCTTCAGGGGTGGAAAATCGGGTCATCAGGTATTCGAAGGCGCGTGCATTCTGAAAGGCAAATTTCAGCCTACGGGCAATCAGGCTTTTGGCAATGCCCGGCGGGCCAAGCAGAAATACGCTTTCACCGCTCAACGCCGCCAGTAAACAGAGGCGGATGGCGTGACTGCGTTCGAAAAGACCTTTCTCCAGTGCGCTGCTGAGACGGGAAATTCTTTCTGCTAATAAATGTGAGTGAGCCATAATAGTTTTTGCATCCTTTCGCCGTCGTGGCGGCTAATTGAAGCGAGTATAGACGTTTCAGTCAGGGCTGGTAATAGGCTGAAGTGCGGCGCAATTTTCTTTGCGCTACATTAATGCGGTTGCATTTAGGGGTTCGATTTTGCAACGAATCGTGCATACTGTGCGCTTTTTGTGGACCAAGGGAACAGGAACACATTTGTTATTTAAACGAAAAGACTAGTCTATGAGCACTGATAATAAGCAATCATTACCCGCAATTACGCTTGCGGCGATCGGGGTTGTCTACGGTGATATCGGCACCAGCCCGCTTTATACGCTTCGTGAATGTCTGTCCGGCCAGTTTGGCTTTGGTGTTGAACGCGATGCCGTATTTGGCTTCCTGTCCCTCATCTTCTGGCTGCTGATCCTGGTGGTTTCTGTTAAATACCTCTCCTTTGTGATGCGTGCAGATAACGCAGGTGAGGGGGGGATCCTGACCCTGATGTCCCTTGCGGGGCGCAACACCTCGGCCAGAATGACGTCGGTACTGGTTATTATTGGCCTGATTGGTGGCAGCTTCTTCTATGGGGAAGTGGTCATCACGCCTGCTATCTCGGTGCTTTCGGCGATTGAGGGGCTTGAGATTATCGCACCACAGCTTGATACGTGGGTGGTTCCGCTGGCGATAATCGTTCTGACGTTGCTGTTTATTATCCAGAAGCACGGTACCGGGCTGGTGGGGAAACTGTTCGCACCGATTATGCTGGCCTGGTTCCTGATTCTGGCGGCGCTCGGTTTGCGCGGAGTTATTGGCAACCCGGAGGTTCTGCAGGCGCTGAACCCATACTGGGCTATCCATTTCTTCCTTGAATACAAAGTCGTTTCCTTCGTGGCGCTCGGCGCCGTTGTGCTCTCTATTACCGGTGTTGAAGCGCTGTATGCAGATATGGGGCACTTCGGCAAACTGCCGATTCGCGTGGCGTGGTTTTTAGTTGTCCTGCCATCGCTTGTATTGAACTACTTCGGGCAGGGGGCGCTGCTGCTGAAAAACCCGGAAGCGATTAAAAACCCCTTCTTCCTGCTGGCCCCGGATTGGGCGCTGGTGCCGATGCTTATTCTGGCCACGCTGGCCACCGTTATCGCATCTCAGGCGGTCATTTCCGGCGTGTTCTCTCTGACGCGCCAGGCCGTGCGTCTGGGGTATCTCTCTCCCATGCGTATCATCCATACCTCAGAGATGGAATCGGGCCAGATCTACATCCCGTTTGTTAACTGGCTGCTCTATTTTGCTGTGGTGATCGTGATCGTCAGCTTTGAGCACTCCAGCAACCTGGCCGCGGCGTACGGTATTGCGGTAACAGGCACCATGGTGCTGACTTCGCTTCTTTCCACCACGGTGGCGTACCGAAACTGGCACTGGAACAAGTTCCTCGTGGCGATGATTCTGGTGGGCTTCCTGTGCATCGACGTACCGCTGTTCTCGGCAAACCTCGATAAGATTGTCTCCGGCGGCTGGCTGCCGCTGACGCTTGGTCTGTTGATGTTCATTGTGATGACCACGTGGAAAAGCGAGCGTTTCCGTCTGCTGCGTCGTATGCATGAACACGGAAACTCCCTGGAGGCGATGATTGCCTCGCTGGAGAAATCCCCACCGGTTCGCGTACCGGGCACGGCGGTGTATATGTCTCGTGCATTGAACGTTATTCCGTTCGCATTGATGCATAACCTCAAGCACAACAAGGTGCTGCATGAGCGGGTTATCCTGCTGACCCTGCGCACCGAAGATGCACCGTATGTTCACAATGTGCGCCGTGTTCAAATTGAGCAACTGTCGCCAACCTTCTGGCGCGTGGTGGCGAGCTACGGCTGGCGTGAGACGCCGAACGTGGAAGAGGTCTTCCACCGCTGCGGTCTGGAAGGTTTAAGCTGCCGCATGATGGAAACATCGTTCTTTATGTCGCATGAGTCGCTGATTATCGGTAAACGTCCGTGGTATTTGCGCCTGCGCGGCAAGCTGTATCTTATTCTGCAGCGAAACGCCCTTCGTGCGCCGGACCAGTTTGAGATCCCGCCTAACCGCGTGATCGAGCTGGGAACCCAGGTCGAGATTTAAGCTCCTTAAAATGCCGGGTGGCCTTCTGTATGACCGGATACATAGGTGACAGATCAGACCGGGAACATAGGTAACACTTTTAGTCTATCCGGAGCACACTCTCGGT
>NZ_LOMM01000001.1:0-168667 GCF_001605945.1 Enterobacter sp. SENG-6 | reverse complement strand
TGGTGTTAGTGTTAGACATATATTCAAGCCTATCTCTTATCTGGAGATACAGCTACTGTCTGGTGTTTCAGGGGGCTACATCAAATATCAGGTGAATACATGCGGGTCAGTTAATAGCCTGCAATCTGTCGTTGATGCGGCTCAGGTCGTAAACCCGGCGTTCAATATCCAGCATCAGGAAATTGTGGATCTCGGCCTGCTCAGGATTATCAGACTCTCTGGCCTGTAATAGCAATTCATTGTAACCATGCAAGCCGCCTGAGTTTTCCGCCGGGGTGGTGCCTTTCCCACGCAGGCAGCTAATGGGCTGATTACTCGTATCGTGTGTTTGCTTCTCCAGCACAATGACGCAATCCCACCAGTCGCCAAAGTCATACGTGTAAACCAGCTTGTCACCATCATTCTGGAGCGCTGCCCATAGTGGTGTGATTGCCGCATTACCCATGCTTTCATCCTCACCCCATACGCGATACTCGCTACCGGGATCACCTTTACGCCCTTTCTCGAACATATACAGATGTTCGTCATTCCAGCCAAAAGCCAACTGGATCACCGCGTGAAGTTCACTAAAGGGGATTTGCTCTGGAACCAGCACACGCCGCCATATAGGTGGTTTGCTGTCTCGGATGGTTATCTTTAGCTGGTACATGCAAATCCTGAATAAATGCGAATCGGAAGGATAACGATACTGACGCACTCACAATTCTGTAAAGGTGAATAAAGGAAATTTGCTTAATACGCATAAGTTACATGCGGAATAATCCCGTATCTACCTGCGCGGCGCTGGCTTCCTCCACTGGTAGGCGGGTGATCGCATCATCTCCCCGAACCGTTTGCGCCGGGCTGTATCAGCTTCAATAATGCGCTCCATTTCCCGAACCTCTGCCGGGGTAAGCTGGCGGCCTTCATGCTCCAGTTTAGCGGCTGTCAGTGCTGCTATCTCCTGTGGTGTCACTATGGCAGCTCCTGCTATGGTGGGTAACTGGCTGATTTTACATAATTATGTCAGAAAACCAGAATATCGCTACAACTCCAGCCCTATAGCTCGCGCCGCTTTCCCCGCCTTACGCTCAATCACGCCCGTGATTCTATCTACTACCGGACTGAATGCCTGCCAGTAAGCCACCTCCATTGCTGACAACTCTGCCCGCTTCCTGTCAAACGTAGCCCAGCGCATCCCCTTTGGTTTTGGGAACATGCGAATATCATTAAACAGGTTGTTGGTAAGGTCATTGTTGCCCCATATCGCGTATCGCTGTTGGCGTATCTTCATGCGCATCCTGTCCAGTTTGTCGGCGCTCTGGCTTTTATAGTGAAGTTTCCAGCACGCCCGGCAGCCAATGTCTTTCTTGCCGATATACAGCTTCGCTACCCGTTTCACGCAATGGGGGCAAACGTACCATTCCCGCACGCCATACCCGGCCTGTGTGGTTGTGGTGCGAATCGCCCGCGTCACGCCGTTGATTGTCATGGCGTAGCTGTCGGCTTGCCGGAAGGTATACAACGTTCCGCTTTCGGTCTGGGTATAAAGCTGCGTACCCTGTTCAGCGTCCGCCAGCCTGCTACGCATGTTCGCAAGGAATGGCAAGCCTATACGGGGCAGGTCGGTGGTATAGCTGCGCGTTCTGTCTCTCACTGGCTGGCCTCCTGCGAATTACTGCGCATTAACTACGAACGGTGCGCAAAAATGAATACGAAATAATATGCGTATTTGACTGCGAATTGTGCACTATTTTGCGCACTGTATATCTATAAATCCAGTAATGGAGCGGGTTTCAGGATGGTTTGCGCATTGGTATCCGTTTCGTTTTGCGCAGATTTTTTGTGAACTGCGCAATTCGCAATTTACTGCGCAATATTCGGGTTTCGTATTTGGAGGATTTTTCACTTTGCGTACTGCTTTCGACTGTAGAAACCCAGCGATAATGCGGCTTACAGGCTGGTACGCAACTGCGAATCGGTTTCGTATCACGCAATTTTACGCACCTGTGAACACTGGCAGGAAATAAAGTTTCTCAACCACTCCCTGCGCAATTTACGACGCATTCGCAATGCCGCCGTTAGAATTCGTCAGATGGTACGCACGCTGAATGCGCAGTTTTGCTGCGTACCTGACTGCGTACTGCGAACCAATGGCGCGAACCAGAATATTTTTGACAACCTAAATCACGTTCTGGCTTCCAGCCCACGACTGGCGCGGGTTTAGCGCTACTAGGGTTTAAAATCTGTCAAGAACAGTCCAGAATTTACAGCCGTTCTGGTGCGAACCTTACTGCGAACTGTCGCTCCCGCTGGTGGTCTGTCGTTGCTTCTTACCGCCATTTAACCGGAAGGCGTTACCGTTCGGTTGCGCTATCCCCATGCGGTGTTGTGTCTCAGTGACTGCTTTATGCAGATCGCCGTAATCATCGGTTTTCACTGGCGGGCGCTTCACGTTCGTCAGACACATATCACGGCGCTGCTTTACCCATTCCCGATCATCGTCCTTAGCACAAAGCATCATGACTTCCTGCCAGCGTGTAGCTGCCCTGCGATACAGCCCCTTTGCCTCCAAAGCCCCGGCTTTGCTGTCGTTTACCATGCTTATATCCCTCAGAATGGATCTTCATCATCAAACGGCGGGCGCTGGTCAAAATCATCAGGGGTGTTATATAACTCCCATCCCGGCGCGGATTGTGTTGCGTGGCCTCTGCTGGCTCCGCTTGCTTTGACTGATTCGGCCCGCTTCCCGCCGGGGCGTACCGTTCTGGCGCTGATCACGCTGTCGGCTACTACCTGATAGCCTTGCTGTGTACCGCCATCCTTGCCCGCCCACTGATTGACCTGCATCGCTCCGGCAACACTGACTAAATCGCCTTTAACGTGTCCTGCCAGTGCGTCGGCCTGTTTGCCGAATGCCACCACGCCCAGCCAGAAAGTAACCTCTCCGCCCTCTGCTGCATGGCAGGGCAGTGCCACCGCCAACCGTCCCATCGCCATGCTTGTACCGTTTGCTGTGGTGCGGGTCTGCGGGTCTGCGACTAAACGCCCGTAGGCTGATATCTGTGCTGTCATTTTGCGAATACCTCGAATTATTAGTTTTGCTAATGAAGATTACCCGGCTCCGTCTTATTGTGGGACACCTTCGCCAGATTTTTTTGTATATAAACAAAAAAGTTGGTGGTTCAGGTGGTTCAGTGGTTCAGTATCCCTCTAGGTCGCGCCAGCTCTGGGTTTTGCTGAACCACCTTTTTAATTTATCTGGTGGTTCAGTCGCCCTGCTTGGTGGTTCACTTCCAGCCAGTGAAAATAATCCGTTTCTCTCTGGTGGTTCAAAATACCCGTTTGGTGGTTCAGTGGTGGTTCACTTTCTTACAAAAAAACATTATAAATCAATAATAATTACTTACTGAACCACCTGAACCACCTGAACTACCACAAAAAACCTCGCACGTGAAAAAGATTATTGCTCTGGCTGGCTTTCCTCCCCATCCGGCAGGAATTGCAAAACGTAAACGTTAATCTGCCTCCCCTGAATGCGCGGGCTTTTCCTCTGAAATTTTTTTCCGTCTGCCGAAGGGGTAAGCATCCCCGATTCTTTCAGGACGCGGGCCACCTGCTGCCTGTTAAACCCCTTAGCAATATCCTTATCGAAAGTGTCGGGGAACGTGTAAAACGTTATCGGTGAATCGTCATGATTTCCGCGCTGCCTGTATCCAGCCAGATTATGAATCGGCAGGCTGGCGGGGTCGTAAGGCAGCGGCGCGAATCGACTCAGCCCATAGGCATTTAAAAACGCCTCCGTCTGCTCGATGATCTGCTGGTGCTCTTTGTTCCCCGTGCCGAACTCTTTCAGCCATGCGTTGTAGCTTTGCTGTATCGCATCCCGACACGTTTGAGCATCCCAGCCAGTAACCACGCCACCCATCAGTAAAGCGGCCTCCAGAATGGCAAATCTTGCCCCTACACGGTGAACCTGTTCCCCATAGTCGGCAGGGATTAGACTGCGCCAGCGGGCCTCACACTCACGAACGGCATCAATCGCCTGTTGCTGGTGGTCTGAAAGCCATCTGATCCACTCCCTCCCGGCAGCGCCATGATGGTGCTGATAAGCATCTTTCAGCGCGTCGGCGTGTTCTTTCCCTGTCTGGTGTTCATGAAAGCGCACCGCCTTACTTAACGGGATATTCAGCAAGCGCACCAGTTGCCCCGCTTTTGTCTTGCGTCCTGCGGTGGCGATAAACGTTTCTAAATCCATTTCCCCGGTACTGATTGCCACGGTACGCCAGCGCTTTAGATCCCGGTTGCCGCCTTCCTTTGCTCCCTGCAATTTCCCCACGCCGTTAAAAAGAGCATAGGCAGACTGTGAAACGCTTATCGGGTCTGCGCCCTGTCCGACTTCATCCAGTGGCATCAGCCCGTCATTGTGGGCGGCGGCCTCGTTTATCAGCCCCAGCGCCGTCCCGTACCACGTCAGGCGCAAGGCATCAGGGTTGCCGTAAAGACTGCTCGCCACGTTCTGCGTGGTTGTTTTCCCGGCGCTCGATTGCTCATAAAAATGAATCCCGAATCCGTCACGATCTGCCACCCCGATTAATGGCGCTGCCAGTGCTGCGGCGATGCCTGTCATCATCGCGTAATTACCGTATGCCAGCCGCGCAACACTGTTACGCCAGCTTTCCGGCGTTCCTGCTACGGTATACCCGGCAGCGGCTGAACTGCGCCCGCTGAACAAAACAGGGCGCCCAGGTGTGCCGATAATTTCCCCGTCCGGCATGATGTATGCCCCGCACTGCCAGCCTGTAGCATGAGCAACGCGCCACAATTCACGCGAGCCGCTTCGCTGTAACCAGTCGGCAAGAATCGCCCGTAAGCTGTTTTTCGTTGTGACGTTGACGCCACCAGCTTTCAGGGTGCGCCAGCCTTCACGCTCGCCAATATCAGCCAGCGGGATAGCCGCTGTTGTCGGTATGCCTGCACCGAATGCCAGCCATGAGATAATAAGATACTGATCTTTGTCGTCGCGTCCCGTGCCGATAACCTCCAACGGTGAACATAACCAGCTTTCAGCGTTGATGATCTCCCCGCTTTCCTTGTCCACCTTCGGCGTTACCCAGAAAACGCCATCTTTGCGGCTCTCAATGTGGGGTTTTAGTGGGTCTTTCTCTGGATGGTCAGTTTTACCGCCCTCAATGGCCTGCAATCGTGGTTTCACGGCTTCCCCTTGAATCTGGTACATCGAATCGTTAAACGCAGCCGTAGCGACTTCCAGCCCGTTTTTCTGGTGGTGGTCGTTCCAGTCGGCTTTGTAGTCTGTCGGTGGCATTGATACCCAGCCAGCCACGGATAAGGCGGCTTTCTCTGCGGCCTCCCTGCCTGTATTGGCTTCTCCGTTTTGGTGGTGGTCGTTGTCTGCGGCGATAATAATTTGCGCCTTCGGGTGTTTACGGCGCATCACTTCGGCAACGGGTAGCAGGTTGCCCGCGTCAATTGCTGCCACTGCCAGCGCGTCCGGGCGCATCAGGTGAACTGAAAGGGCCGTCGCCAGCCCTTCGGCAATTAAAACGCTCTGCGGCGATTCTGGCGCGTTTACGGCGTGATATGCCCCGCGCTTTGCTGAACCTGTCAGGAGTCGCTTTTCTCCATGCGGTGTAATGGTCTGCGCTGCTGCCACTGCGCCGGACTCGTCCACCAGCTCCAGCAATAACGAACCATCGGGCATAAGCGGGTATTTAAACCCGGTCAGCCCTTTTGATTGCAGGTACTCAGATTCTCCCTGTATGGATCTCAGGCGCATTCCGGTATACAGACGGGCAAACGTAGCCCTTCGCTGCTCTGCGTCCTCTGCTGCCTGTTTCTGGCGCTCCTGCTCACGCTGCTGGCGGTCTGCGGCTAACTGCGTCTGTCTCTGGCTGGCAGCGTCTGGTGCTGATTCTGCGGCCCGGTAATCAATACCCAGCACATCGGCGGCAAGGTGCGCCGCCTCTGTGGTGTCGCAGTTGTTCACCCGTTTGATTAAGTCCAGCCCGTCGCCAGCGCCGCATTGGTTGCAGATAAAGCTACCGCGCCCGTTGTCGTCGAATCTGAAACGGTCTTTTCCACCACATGCAGGGCATGGGGAATGGCGGCGCGATGAATCAGGCACGTCGATAGACAGGCCAGCCAGTACATAAGGCCAGCGCCCTGCTGCGGCGCTGGTCACTTCGCGGATAAGGTCGATATTACGCATTCGTGTTACCTCCCTCAGTGCGCCGCTGGCATTTCAGGCAAGCCGTTTTCATTCAGATCGGCAATGAATCCATCGTGTAGCTCTGCCAGCGTCTGACGCCCGAACGGGGTCAACTCGCCGCGCTCCGTGTCGATCATGGCCTGATAAAAAACAATGGCGTTCGCTGTTCCCTGCTCAATGCCGTAGCGCTCAATCATTGCGCCCTCCATATTGTTAGCCATCGCCAGACGTTCCGCGAACGGGTAAACCACAATCCCCTCCGTGCCATTTGAATAAAACGTCACCAGCGACGATTTGCCGTCATCCTCCGTGATGGTTGTTGTGCCGTTTTCGCGCTTCATCTCAGAAATGAACGTCGCAGCAACCAGCCATCGCCACATGGTGACGTTATGCTGCGCGGTGAAGTCGAACCAGCCACGCGCCCCGCCATCAGCAACGGCAAAATGAATGGCGTATCCGATATCTGGCTTGTCGTCGTACTCTCCGGCGTCAAGGCCGTTCACGGCGCTCTCGTAGCTGATAAGAGCAACCTGCTCATATCCCCCGGCATCATTGCGGGTCATGATATTGACGCCGTGCGGTGTGGCTTCGGCGTGTAATAAGTCGGCATTTCCCGATTTAATGGTCGGTGCGTTGCTCATGCGCTGCCCTCCGCATCAATTCTGGCTATATCGACAATCGTCAGGACTTTACTCAACCAGCAATACACGATAGCGGCCTGTTCATCGTTTAGTTGAGTGGCTAAATCGGTCATAACGTGAGCCAGCCCATTACGGGCGCGGGTCATACGTTCTGCTGTTCGGTCTGCCAGCGTAAAATCATCCGGGTAAGCCTGCTCGCGGGATAACATCGCTTCGGCTTCAAGCTCGGACGGATGGCGGTATAAGGCGTTAATGTTCATGCTGCCACCTCCTGACGGATACGGCCTGCAAAGAAACAGACGTGATCCCGCGACAGCGTGCGGCGGGCTTCGCGCTCAGATTCAGCAGCGATATGATGGATTTTGGCGGTAATTGTCGGCATGTCGCGGCGAACGGCTGCGATTAACCAGATGAATTGCGGATTTTGGGTAGGGGTAGTAGCCAGCATAGCGGCAGCCTCCATTCGATTTGGGATTAACCCACCACCGAAGAGACCAATCTTGCTGGTGGTGGACTGCGCAGAGTTGGTCTTACCGGCTCGAATGGTCACCGGCGCTTCCGAAGAAGCCCCCACGCAGCCCACCATAATTTTGCGAGCGACACGGATAATACCCGTACCGCTGAAAAAGAGGTGTACTGAGCTAACGGCACAAAAAAAGACGCTAGGCGCGTCGTGTGTCGCCATTCGATTTACCGGGAGACCAATCCCGGCACCAGATTCTGCTGGTGCGCTATAACCATAAACCGGGTTGGCGATAGTCGGCAAGCCCTTTTTTATGGACTCCAGAAACTCACCTTCGCGCACGCGCGTACTTCTCCGAAAACTCACGCCAGTAGAATGATTTCCCCCTGGCGTAGTGATGTCAGAAAAACCTTCCTCGCGTGCGCGTACTGGTGCAAAAAGTCCCGTGCGCGTACTGGTCTCGAAACTCTCCTCGTCACCACGACGAGAAAATGAGGAGCTGGCATTAGCTGGCACTGTTATGCCAGCTTTACCCTCGTGCGTGTGCGCGATCCCGCGCAAGGTACACATCAGGCCAGCCAGGGGAAAGACTTTATTCTGGACGGCGGCATTAAGCATGATTAGCCCCCAGATGTTTAGCTAACCAGCGCTGAGAAAGGCGGATTAGCTCGGCTTTACGCTGGTCATATCCCATACCCATATCAATCAGCGTAATGTTGGTACTCTCCAGGTAGGTGAGGTGTTCCAGTTGCCCGGCGTTCATGCTGTCGCGTGGTTCGCCAGTAATGCTATTCGCCTGCGCCCACTGCTTCGCCGTCATGCCACCCAAAACAATGCGGGCGATCATATTACTCTCGTTGCTGTAGTGGCGAGCCTGCGTCTGTTTACCCTGTTCTGCGCGGGCGCTTTCCAGTGCTACGCACATCGGTTTAAACAGGCTGGCGGCACCGATACGGGCTTTGAGCTGGCGGCGATACTGAGCGGCAATCTCTGGCACGCTGCGCTGTAGGGCTTCTTCACACTGAATAAAGTAACGGCGAACGGCGCGACCTTGTTCGTTTCGCTCAACCATTGCCAGTTCTTTAGCCATTCCCAGAGAAAGGCCATAATCTTTACTGCGACGGTCGCCGCCACGCTTTGTCACCCATCCGGGGCTACCCTGTTCAAAATTTGAACTTTGATTCCTGAAATCTGAGGAATCAAAAACTACGTAATCAGCACTCAGGCTAAAGCCATATTCATCAATGCGTAGTTTGATCCAGGTTGAAAAGTCGTTACCTACTCCGAGCGCTTTATGCAGTGCCTTAGCGCTAACAATACTGGCCTCACGCCCGCCAATTTGACCGGAAATAACGGGAACAATCGCGGCAAAGTCATTATTGCTATGTTCGCCCTGGCAAGCATTGGATTGTGGGGCGGCCTCCGAATTGAATCGGCTTTTTTCGATAGTCATGTTTTCGGCTCCGTTATGCGGCGTTAAATGCGTCCGGGTAGAGGTTCAGAATGTCGGCAATATCCTGCTGAGATAACCCGTGATGTTCATTAATGGTGGCGTTATGGTTCACAAGTTGGATCACCTTGAGAACGTCGCCACGGCAGGAAAAGCGGTAGCGCAGGTGTGCGCCGATACCATCCGGGTTTTTCTCGTCGATACGCTCTAGTTGAATATCAAGCTGGCGCTCCAGTTCAGACGCATAATTACGCCCGGATGAAAGACGGCAGTAGCGCAGAATATCATTTTCTGTCCATCCCTCTACGCCAGTGCGCAGCATATAGACGCGGGCGCGGTGTTTCTTTGGGGTACGCTTAGGTACTTGTACCGGGCTGGTGGTCGGCGTAATATCAGACGTGCGAATATCTGAGTTAGCCGCCTGCTGTACGGGGCGGTTTTTCTTTTCCATTACGCCACCTCGCCACGCGACTCAGCGATGCGCTGATTAATCCACTCGTCAATTTCACTTTCAATAAAAGCGATAGAGCGGGAACCAATTTTAATTGCTGCGGGAAAGCGTTTCTCGCTCATAAGACGGTATAACCACGCCTTACTATAGCCAGTACGCTTTTGTACCTCGGCAAATCTAATTAATGACTGAGACATATTTACCTCGTAACGTCCATTGCGGTTTACGAGATTAATGATGGCATGAAAAAAGCTAAAAAAATCATACCCTCAGGCATGAGGGATTTTTCTTAGTTATAAACCCTAAGGGCTAAGGGTAATCGGCGAATCTATTTGTAATCGTACCCTCAGGGTAAGCCAGGTGCTGCCATGAGGGTACGGATAAAATTTCATTTTCACCCTGAGGGTAAGCATCATGCAGCATAATCCCTGAGGGTGTTAATTGCTTAACGTTTAATTGGGCAGGCGACCATTTCGATTGCTTTGGCCTGGACATTCGAAAAACCCTTATCCTCCAGGTCTTTCACAATCGCTGTTTGGTTGCCTCTTGTTTGCCTATCATTCTCAGGATCGTACTTTGCCCATTCTTGGTTCCGAATTTTAATCGCAAGGTATAGAGGGTCATCTTCCCGATACCTGTTAATTAAAATAGGGCGTTCATTTTCGAGCTTTCTAACCTGCTTTTTAAGTGTGTCAATTTCCATTTTCAGGATCTCAACATCAGCTTCACTAAGTGGTTTTTGCTCAACACCATTCAGTGGTGTGGGCTTAACCTCCTCAAGAGGAGTTGAAAGGTCAATTCCAAGCTTATCCGCTAACTGCTTCAACTCGGAGCGCCTAAAGCCATAAGTATCAAATGCTGGTGCTGACCAATGGTCTTTCACCGGCTGTCCCCATCCCGCCATAACATTAACCTCCAGATCTAGAATGGAATATCATCATCGAAGTCCATAGGAGGCTCAGATGGCGGAGTCACCTCAGGCATATGCCCTTCCTCATGAATAACTTTCAGGAGAGTTACCAATTCTGAATCCTGGTATCCACCATCGGTTCCTTCAATCGTGCTTGCAATACCTTGCTTCACCCACTCAGGGAGCGCTCTATCACTATTTTCAATGTAAAGAAAACTTGCGATATCGGATTCACTGACATGTGGTTGCTGTAGTCTGATACGAGTAATCAATTCTCTTAAACTGATAAACTCATTTTCTCGTGCTTTGAGCACTTCAGCGATATCTAACATAACGCCACCTCGCGCCCTCTGATTTTGGGGGCTATGTCAGCCCGCAGAGGTGTACGGGTTTTCGGGGATCAGCCTAGACATAGCCTATTCTTTGTTCGTCTACTGAAGTCTACCCGCATCAGCTATCACTGTCTATTCATCCAGTCATGAGGATTTACCAAAACGCCCATGAACCACGTTTTCATGGTGTTCCAGCGCATCCATATAGTCGGCATACCATTGAAGCATTTCCCGGCGGCCATCGAGATATTGAGCGTGGTTGTATGTGCCTCGAATAGAGTTTTTATCGACGTGGGCGAGCTGCGTTTCAATCCATGCGGTGTTATAGCCCTGTTCGTGGAGAATGGTACTCATGGTGTGGCGGAAACCGTGGCCTGTTACTCTCCCGGCATACCCGATGCGTTTAAAAACCTGGTTAATGCTGGCTTCACTCATGGTTTTACGCGGATCATTACGCCCAGGGAATATATAGGGATAGCGGCCTGTCATTTCCCGGATACGCATGATTATGGCTTGCGCCTGTAATGACAATGGCACTATGTGTGGGCGGCGCATCTTCATTCGTTCCGCCGGAATCTCCCAAACAGCAGCATCAACGTCGATTTCCTGCCATGTAGCTCCTCGGAGTTCACCTGTTCTTAAACCAGTGATGATCAGCAAACGCGCGGCCAATACCACCAGCTCACTACCTGAGTAACGTGATAGCGCCTCAAAAAATGCGGGAAGCTCAGGCGCATTCAGGAAAGGATAGTGGCTGGATTCATGCCCCTGCATAGCGCTGGTGAGATCTGGCGCTGGATTGTATTCAGCCCGGCCAGTAACAATGGCATAGCGAAAAACTTCACCGCAGCGCTGCCTAACCTTCTTAGCCTTCTCCGTTGCCCCTCTCCCCTCCATTCGGCGAAGCACATTAAGCAATTCTAGCGGTTTGATTTCCGAGATCGGTTTTTTACCAATGTACGGAAAAACATCCTTATTGAATGCTTCCATAATGTCCGAGGCGTACCCCTCAGACCATTTATAGAGCTTGCTGGAATGCCATTCGCAGGCTATTTCCTGAAATGTATTCCTGACATTTAACTCTCGGGATATCTTTTCTTCCCGCTTTGCTTCGCTAGGGTCGATGCCCCCGGCGATCCCCCTTTTTGCCTCATCACGTTTAGCCCGCGCATCTGCGAGGGTAACGTCTGGATATACCCCCAGAGCCAGCAGCTTTTCTTTGCCTGCTACACGATACTTAAGCCGCCAGTATCGTGCACCATTTGGGTTAACCAGAAGATAAAGCCCACCACCATCAGCAAGTTTATAGGGTTTATCTTTTGGTTTAGCGGTATCAACCTGGCGGGCGTTGAGCTTCATTGGGGGTATCTCCACAAGACCTAACAGCACATACCCCCGAATGTACCCCCAGAAGCATGTAGATTTTGGGGTATGTCGGTAGACGTAAAAATACTATCAGGAGCGACACAATGCAGAGTATAAGGGGTTTGAGTGAACTTTAGTAGACGTTAGAAGATGTTTGAATGGTGCCGATAATAGGAGTCGAACCTACGACCTTCGCATTACGAATGCGAAGTTATTATACTTTTACCCCTTTAAAAACCTACTCTTAAAACAATTATTTCATTATAAAACATTAACTTATAAAAAACACCTGTTGATAAAAATTGACAGGTGTTGATGTGTATTTCCCCAATTTACTTACACCAGCCGTTACATTATGGTGATGTAACCTTTCTCATCTGGAGACCAAAAATGGCACTTCCGAGACAAAAACTCACCTTCGAGCGCATTCGAAAATTTGCTTTAACTGAAGGTAAAAACCAAGCATTTCTTTGGGATGCGGATGTACCAACTCTGGCATGCCGGGCAACTCGCGGAACAAAAGCTTTTGTGTTCCAAAGCGTATATGCGGGAAAAACCCTTCGCATGACCATTGGCAACATTAACGATTGGAGGATTGATGATGCCAGGGCCGAAGCCAGGCGGCTGCAAACATTAATCGATACTGGGATAGATCCGCGTATAGCTAAAGCAGAAAAAATTGCTGAAGCGGAATCACAGCAGGCTGAATCTCGTAAAACGAAGGTAACCTTCTCAAGCGCTTGGGAAGATTATCTTCAAGAATTGAGAACCGGAATCAGCGCAAAAACTAAACGTCCTTACTCTGCACGTTATATTGCCGATCACGTGAACTTGTCCAGCCGTGGAGGCGAAAGTAAAAAAAGAGGCCGGGGCCCAACCTCGTCTGGACCATTGGCTAGCTTACTCGACCTACCGTTATCGGAACTAACACCAGAGAACATTGCCGTATGGCTAAGTACAGAGAGACAAAATCGGCCTACCGTCACTGCTCATGCCTACCGTCTGTTGCGTGCATTTATCAAATGGGCTAATTACCAGAAAAAATATCAGGGAATAATCCATGGCGATCTTGCACAAGATCATAACGTGAGAAAAATGGTTCCAGTATCAGCGAGTAAAGCGGGAGATTGCTTACAAAAAGAACAGTTAAAAAGCTGGTTCAGTGCCGTACGTAGCCTCAATAATCCCATTGCATCGGCCTATCTCCAGGTACTTTTGCTCACCGGTGCACGGCGTGAAGAAATTGCGTCACTTCGGTGGTCTGACGTAGATTTCAAATGGTCAAGCATGAGGATTAAAGACAAGATCGAAGGCGAACGTATCATCCCTCTCACTCCTTATGTTTCTGAGCTGTTAAGTGCACTAGTGCAATTCCCAAATTCTGACGTAAATAAGGAGTGTTGGGTTTTCAGAAGTAACAGCAAAAGTGGCAAAATTATTGAACCGCGTTCAGCACACAACAGAGCGTTAGCTCGAGCTGAGTTGCCACATATCAGCCTTCACGGCTTACGCCGTAGTTTTGGAACCCTGGCAGAATGGGTTGAAGTGCCAACAGGTATTGTTGCTCAAATTATGGGACACAAACCAAGTGCACTGGCGGAAAAACACTACCGCCGTCGTCCCTTAGATCTGTTGCGCAAATGGCATGAAAAAATTGAGACTTGGATCTTAGAACAAACCAAAACCAGTAAAAAAAAGAATGTTGAGTTGCGTTGATATTCAATATTATCAATAAGTTAAACGGAGTGTGGATATATTGACAGGAATACAAACTTAGATGAAAATCGACTCATAAACCTCAACCATAAAGGAGATGTATCAGAATGTTTGATTCAAAGACCAGCGCTTTAGACAATGACCAAGAGATTCTGGCGAACATGCTGGGATTAAATAATGCGGCTTTTGAAATCTATTACCATGCCCCATCAGCAGATGCAGGACCACTCGCTCAATGGTTTAAAAATCATTACAAGAAAGTTGCTCTTCATGCAATGAACCTTGCTATGAAACGGAAACACGTAAGAATTAAGTCACTTAGCATTGCATTTCAGAATGTAATTTTTCGGAGTGTGCCTCATACAGGCTCGGCTGCAAGGTCACGTCGCAGCACCACCAAATCAGTTAAAAATTCTTTGTCTTCTAGTTCTAGCGATGGAAGTGATCCCGAACCTGCTGAGGCTTTTGGTTCCATATTCCCTTCTTGTTTTTGTCATATAAATTTCCTCTTTAATTCATTTGCCAACAACTCTTTTACAGAGGTGGCAGCATGAATCAATCTAAAATGTTACACTCATTAGATCTAGATAATATTTCCTTGGTATCTACTACTGAGTTAGCTGATTTTCTAAAGCGCAAACCTCAAACGATAAGAATGTGGTTGCATGAAGATCGCCTTCCCTTCGGTCTAGTCAGACCAATCAAAATTAACAATAGAAATTATTGGTTTGAAGATGATGTTAAAAATTATCTAAAAACGTTAAAAACAGCCAACGTTAAATGTTTGTGAGATATTTATTCATCATTAAAAATGATTCTGGAAATATTTCTTAGTCCATCAACTTGGCTTTTCATTGGTAGGATGGCGGTCCACTTCTATAGATAAGTGGACTGCTTCAAAAACAGTATAATTTTTCTAAAAAAGAGGAGCTATACAATGCATGTCTAAGGAAAAAAAATCTAAGCAAAATAAAGAACTTTGTCTGGAGTTTCATACGCTGCCCACTTTTGCACAGCGATTGATAAGTTACATACATTACAAAACAGGAGCTCCCATTGAGCTTATTTTAATAGTATTACTTGGGGTAATGGCATTTTCCTGTCAGGATAAATTTGATGTTCAGCTTAAAAATGGGAGAACATTTACATCACTTTATCTCCTTTTATTAGCACGGTCAGGTAGCAGGAAGTCAACGGTATTCAAAGCACTGATGGAAACAATCCATCAAATGGAAAAGGGAATGAAGAATATCTTTCTGGAAAAGGAAAAAATTTATGAACTGAAAAAAGTATCTTGGGATACGGAATTAAAAGAACTTAAAAAGCAATTTAGCAAAGCTGTTCGCCAGAAGGTTGATGTAGCTGAAACACGCGAAGCACTGGAGGAATGTCAGAAAAGTGGACCGGTAGCACCGGTTAGAAAGTATCTTACTAAAAATGATTCAACAAGCGAGGGACTTAAAAAGACATTAGCTCTGGGATCTCCGTCCTTGATGCTCGGTTCTGATGAAGCCGGAGGGGTGTTTGACAGTAGCCTTTTTCGCGATATATCAGTTCTCAACTCTCTTTGGGGAGAAGGGAGAATTTCAGACAGCAGAGCATCTCGTGACAGCTACGATGTTGATGATGTCCGGCTGACCATATTGCTGTTACTGCAACCTGCAATATTTAACGATTTCCTAAGCAAGCAAGGAAAAAAATTAAGAAACTCAGGGTTCTTAGCCCGTTTATTATTAATTGATCTGGAGCAAGTACCTGAACCATGCGATATCCCTGATGTATGTTCATGGTCTGATGAACCAGGGCTTGATGGTTTTTTCTCTATTCTTGTTAAGCACTTGCAAGACGGCATACAGCGTAGAGAAAACAATGAAGAACGTATCTGTATTACTTTATCTGAAGAGGCGAAAGCATTATGGGAAACACAAAATAAGCGAATCAGGGAACTTATGCAATCAGGAGGTGAGTTGCATCACTATGATGATTTTGGTTCCAGAATAATGGAACAAGCTACGCGAATCGCAGCAGTAATGCAAATGTTTATTACACCCGACTCACCAATAATTACTAGGGATACTTTTCTGTCAGCAGCTAAAATAAGTGAATGGTGTATTACCCACTTAATTTTAAAAGTAGATTCTACCAGAAAACCTAGCGAGAAAGAAAAGTTGCTATTTTGGCTTGAGGAACATGTTATCAGTAATAAATCTTACGATTTTAGGAGGCACACTATTCGTAGAGATGGTCCATACTCTCTTAGAAACATAGAGCGTCTGATACCCGTTTTAAAGGAACTTGAGAAAGATGGCATAGTGCAGTTATTTAAAATGGACGGCGTTGACTATGTAAAATATATTGGTTCAGACGTGCATCCTTTTGATATGGCTAAAGCATCAAACATACCTTTAATTTCATCTGGATCTGTTGCTTTTAATAAACTACCAAAGAACGAATAACTTCAGAGTAGCTAAGTTTTTCTGGATAATATTTTTTTGTTCTAAAGCTCAATAATCCTGCGGCCTCAACTTAAATGACTAGGGAGGGCAACTCATGATTTTAAGGTGGTATATGTAATATACCTTAATTAAGGTTCTATACCTAATCAGTACTTATCAATAGTAATAATAACTCCCCTACAGGAGTTATATCCAACATCACATGGGTAGCGTGAGGGCTACCCATTAGCCAAAGATTATTATTTACATACTTAAGGATTATTATGGAATCACAATATACACTTACCAACGAAGAAATTGATGACTTGGTAGAAATAGCCTCCAAAAAGTATAGATCACCTATCGACCGCGATATTCTCATCCCACTACTTAACATGGTCTACGGCGCACTAGTGCAGAATAACCGAATACTAGGTATTCGTTCTGATCTGAGATTTGCCCAGTCCCATGTACTGGGAGAGCCTGATCTACCCCTCTGCTTCCAGCGCGATGATACGCAGGCAATCACTCGCTTCTTCGAGTCACTGAAAAGTCAGCTACGGGTAGATCATAACCGGTCCAAGAGACCGGGTGACCCGACATTTCCATCTTATGGGTGGTGTAGAGAACGTGACACAAGTGAGCATCCCCATTACCACCTGATGCTGTTATTTAATGCGGATGTGTATGGATACTTGGGCAATTACCAAGAACTCAATGCTAAAAATATGGCAACCCGAATACAGAAAGCTTGGTGCAGTGCTATAGGGCTTGCTCACGAAGAGTACGCGACATTAGCTGAATTCCCACCTAATGCTGTTTACAGGTTTAGCAGATTCGATGCTTTGGATCGTAACTCAGTCTACTGGGATTTCCTGATTCGACTGGCGTACTTGGCCAAAACCAGAACTAAGGATGTCCACTGCGGTTACCGCAACTTTGGTACAAGCCAATGTCCGCGGTTAAGCGGATTAGCCAGTTGATAGCTCTCTAGCTGAGGTATTTATCCTCATTCTGTCAATTAACATAATTGACACATTTCTCAGTGAAATTTTTATAGTTTGCCTCGGTACCCTGCTACAACCTGCTACATGTAGCAGGTTGTAGCAGTTTCTAGGAAGCGATAAATACCATTACCACATTTGCTTGTTATTCAACAAAGATGCCTACTACCATCACGGTGTTTACAATCATGAAGACAACATAGGAGATATGATTATCGGGGCATGGCACAGCACCCAAGGCTGGAACTCGAAGAGCATTAAGGTCAGGTGCATTTTCCAGATGGTTGCCACTTCGTGCTGGACACCAACAACCCTGACTTCAACAAGCATTTTAAGGGACGCTTGAACGTCGGAATTATCTGTGCACAGCCAAAACCAAAAATTTTTGAGAAGATGTGAGTTTATCTAAGCACTTAATAACTACACAGTCTTCTTAAATTATCAGCAAGCTGAGCTTTAACATCCTTCAGGCTCACCCCCCATAATGCGGCTAACTGAGTCTCGGCTATCTCACTATCCCATGGCATTAGTGGAACATTATGAAACTTACCAAATGGCCCATCGGTTTCTGTAAGAATGCGTGATTTAGGAATTTTCAAAACTAACGCTTTCCCCTTAATTGTTTCGAGCATAGCGGGTCCTACGGAGAACCAACACCCTAAATCAATTGCTCTTTCTAGCTGCTTTGGAGTCCCAGTAAACCAATGTAATATCGCTATACCATCAATATTTTCAATCTCATCAATAGTATCTGATGCACATCCCCGACTGTGAATAGTCATAATCTTACCTCCGGCACGATGCACACTATTAAGTATGTGTCGAAATACCTTCAGCTGGACGTCCCAATGTTCTTTAAACCCCTTACCTCCATCAAGCCCTATTTCGCCAACATACCTGGTCTCCGAAAGTAACGAATCAAACAGCTCTAACTCATGAGATCTTTGATGCGCAATTTGGGGATGAAGCCCAAGAGCAGTTCGGATTCGTTGGCTTCCTTTAGCCAGTAAAGAAGTCCCATGCCATGCTCTCGGTGTCGTTGTAACCGACAGTATATAAGTCCCTCGACGTCTGCACTCCTCAGCCACTTGTTCTGGCTGAGGATATAAGTCAAGATGACAGTGCATGTCGATACTCACACAATGCCCTCACTCAATAAGTAGTTTTCGACCTCATTTAGCCCTTCCATAAACACTTGCTTAAAATTACTGAAAGCGGCCACAGGCAAGGGACCGCTCTTGGCGACCCATGCTCCTATTTTCAAAGTGGATTTCTGGGCGATTGCAATCCTTAGAGCGATAAGGTCATCCCTACGATCAATTTCATTCATTACTTTAGCCAGGGACTGGAAAGTGTAACCAGCGTCTCTATTAATTCCCCCTGCATGAAGCGATGCCCGTCGAATGATGCACGGTACACATACCCCGCACTGCTGATTAGTGCGTTTCCAATGACTGCAAGATACTGTACTTTCTACAATTTCAGTCAATAGTGGCTTGTTCAAACATTGATAAGCCATTTGCCCTTTTGTTTTGAACTGATATGGGTTGATTATTTGGCAAGGAATTCCGACCGCATCAAACAGCTGTTGGATGCTGGCAATAAAATATGGATGTGTTGTTCGTGTGCTCAACGTACCGATCCGGCGTGGGGTTAGTGGTGCATTTAACGAGATAAACCCGTTTTCGGGCACAAAAATATCGACCTTTTTTTGTTGAGATACTTCTTGAATAGCACAAGCGCCCACTGCCGCAAAAGCAAGAAAATTGAGGCTCCGCGTTCGCATCGTAATGTCAGTCACACCTTGATAGTGATGCGGATCAGCATTAATTTCAAACCGTGAATATCGACCATTTAATCTTTCAGCGATTTGATCTTGGCGTGACTTATCTCCTTTATAAGCATGACTAACTAAAAGCGGAGCGCGCCCCATTGTCAGAAGATCTATTGCGCCAATAGCCGAATCTAATCCTCCCGAAAACAAGCAGACACAATCAAGTTCTTTGAGCTTGATTAGGTGAAATCTTGAATGTTGACTATAGGGTTCTGGCGGTGCATAACCACCAGTGCAAAACTCGAAATCCCAGATGTCTCCGCTAAGGAAATGCAAAGCGCTTTCAAGTTCCTTCTTTAGAGCAATCCATCGAGATGGCTCATGAAGGGGAAGTCGTAGCGAGAATTGACGAGTCCAACCATCCTCAGAGCTTTCACGCTGAACGAAGGTATCAGCCGCTGTAACCGCTAGTGCGATGCTCAAAAAATCCATGACCTGAGCTGGAATTTTGACTCCCAAGCGCTTAATTCGCTCAATCGCAGGATTCCCAATAATGGATATATCACCCCGCCCCTGCCCACTTAATCCATAAAGCTGTACGGGCAACAAGTTCTCACTTGCTGGCGGTAAGAGACGATGATCATGATGAAAAACTAAGTGTGTCATTGATAGGCCTCCCATTCTTGCCAAGCCTCAGTAATTACCTGACGCTCGATTTTAACCATTTGGTTTTTCGTAAAAGTCCTAATGTTACCGACAAGTTTTGGAGCCATATGCTTATCAACAACAACTTTGATCAATTCTCGAAGTTCAATTTCTGCATGAATGGCCTTTGAAGGAGTGTCCGCTTTATTCCATGCCTTGTTAGAATCCATGACCATTTGCAGAAAAATGCTTTCAGCTAAATAACAAATCATTGTGTCAACGATCACACTATCAGTTATTTTTTGAGGATCGAAAATTGCCACACCATCGAGAGCTTCCACTAAGGCATGATTCATGGCAGCACAAATCTTTTCTGAATCACCATCCTGTGATGTTAAAGCTTGAGCAATAGCCGATATTGCTATTTCACATGGAAGGCCAGCCAAGCTTCCCAAATCAATGCTTGGTTCTCCTGGAGCCGCTTGCACTCCCGCCAGAGCCCCAAACAATCCGCCCCCAGCCTGTGTGACACTCCCTAGTCGTCGAGCTGCACTACTGCTCCCTCCAGACGCTTTTCGCGCGTAATGCCCTATTGCTTTTCTAAAGTCTGCTCTATTGCCGTTTGAAACTGCATTTCCCAAAGACTCCCTAAAAGGCGCAAACCTTCGTTCTTGTGGCGGGGTTAAGGGTTGCTGTGGCTGATCATCAGCCCATGGTGGAACCAGTGGAGAACCACCACCCGGGCCTATACTTGATTGTGAAGTTCCCATTAAGCGTCCTTATTCCATTGCTCATCTTTCAATGCTGCAGCCATCCATACAGGTGGCTTCGTTCCCTGCTGCAATTCCTGCAAGTAACGAATTAATATACTGGCAGCATCTGCCGAGTGGCGAGCCAAAAGGCATGCACCAGAAAACCCCTTAGGTCTACGAGTCCAATCCGATGCTTGCCTTAACTGGCTAATTAAACCTTCCATTACAGGCACTTGTTCCTCACGAGGAAGCGTTTCCAAAAGAGCTTCTGCTGCGGGAGAACTGGTATTTTTCATTTCAATGAGTGCATTCAGTGCTTCCCGCCCATACGACGATAAACCAACCACATATGCACCTATTGGCATAGTTTCTCTGGACAGATATATGGCGGCTCTCAAATCGATTCCACCAAGGCGCGGTTCAAGCTGAGCCCATTGAGCAATGAAAGCTTTAGTTGTTGGATTATCAGTCCATGTCTTTGGCGCTTCAGTAGGTATTTGACCGTCAGCTTCCTCAAGCTGTTTAAGCAACTGTGGTATACCTTGTTCAATATCCACTAGATGATATAAGTCAGCGGTACCATCTACTCCAACACATCGCTCAAAGATTACTAACTTAGTGATGATTGCTTCATCCAAAGGCATTGCTCGCCGCTTGGCAATTTGAGATCGCATTTTGACAACATTCAACAAGCGCTTAACGATTCTAGGATTGCCATGGATAATTGGCGAATTGGCTAACACAGGAGCAATACGGTCCGCACGAGCAAATGCCAAAGCGAGGTTACTATCCTCAGACTCACCAGTCATTTTCAGAGCGTCCTGGCGTGTAATAGGTTCATCTTTCCAAGATTGCTGTAATGCCTTTTCTAGGCCGTCACGGAGCGTAGTAAGTTTTTCGCCTTTTAAGCCATGTTCAATGGCATAAAGCATGAACAGATATGAACGAATCTCACGAACCCCAGCTTTTGGCACCCGAATAGGAACTTGGATGAGCTTATCAAGATAGTCTATTTGATGCCGCTGTGATGCTCCCTTGAAGTAATCAGCTACTGAAGAACGAATCATGTCCTCATCTGCTGCAATGATAAAGGCTGTATTAGTTAAGAAAAGGAATAACCTGATTGCTTCAAGTGTATGGATAGCATTAGCCGGTAGGCAGCGGTCGAGGTTATCAATTACCACAATGAGTGGCTTACCAAGCTCTTCTAAAATTTCTCCATATTCCTTACGAAATGCATCAATCTGCTGAGGAGGGCTTTTTTTAGCCTCAGGTTTAATCAAACCACCAGCCTTCTCTTTGCCTTCTTTAGCCAGATTGCCCAAAGCCTCATATTCTTCCTGGCTTTGGATACCGTCGGTAACATTCCTAAACGCGCCAATTCCCCTAGAAAGTAAACCGCCAGTAGGGACTCCAGCAAATAAAGCAGCTCCTTCCGCCAGAAGCCCCATTGCTCTAAACCCATCAACTCGGCTCAGAAGTCTCTTCGCTTTTGAGATGAGAGGCGTATTTCCATCAGCAGCTTTTGTCAATGCTGTAGCGATGACTTCAAGTAGAGCTGCTCGCGCATCGTCATAGCCCTGATAGAGCCAGGAGTCAAAGTTAATTACAATCCAATCTTTTTTATCTTGCTCAAGTTTTTGCTCTATCAATTTCAAAAGTGAAGATTTGCCTGCCCCCCAATTCCCAAAAATGCCGATTGATACTGGTAACATGTTTTCGGTAGTAAGCACGTCTACAGCTAACTGGGATACTTCACCAAAATTTAGGTAATCCTCTGATGATTCCTTATCTGACCACATCTATTTATCCTTTTTTCTCTTGGCTGATGGAAGATTCAAATCCCAGGGCAAGGTTTATTAAAGATGTCGCCTCGGTTATCAACTTGTTAAAAATTGCAACTCAACTACCTGATTATATTTTCAATTCTCGGATAAGTGATATGCCCAATGATCGCACAAATCAACCTGTAATCGGCTACATAGAAGACCTCATGGTCCTCAGTACTTTGCTCACCGATGAAGAAAATCTGAGCCCTGTCTTTTAGCTTTTTCTTCCCCGCATCTTTCGCTTCTTCCTGGGCGGCCTCCAACTCGTTACGAAGTGCTGTGCGTTTAGCTTGGGACCAGCCGCTCCATTCCACATGGAGTTTATAACTTCGAGAAGGCTTGAGCTTTCCGGATTCATCTTTAACCCATTCTCCCGAAAGCGGAATGACAATCCGATTCTCATCTTGCTCAAATTTCTGCCACAACAACTGTGAGTAGAAAACTCGCAGTTCCGGATAGGGCTGAATCGGATCTTTAAGTTTTTTAAAGACAGTCATGTAAGTATCGGCATCAATATCCGGTATATGTAGTGACATACCTCGATCATACGGGAAACGAATAAACGCTCTACAAATCTGACGAATAGCATTAACCGGACGACGCGATTGCCGTGTTGGGGGATTGCCTTTACTGGATGTTGATGATGCAGAACGCGTTGTGCTCGAATTGTTTTCACCACCCGTTGTGTCAGGATCAACAACCGGGCGTTTTTCAATCAACTTTAACCCTGCAGGCATCAAACCCGGTGCACTGTCCAAGAGATGGCGGACGCTTTTCTTCTGGCCCTGCTTAACAACAGTGCTCTCAGCATCAGCATCGCAGTTGATGTGTTCTTTTCCTGGCATTTTATTAAACGACGGTCTTTTCTTACTGCCTTTTTGCCAGGCGGAAGGATACATTTCGATTCCGCATCCCCAGCAAACATAACCACTGGTATCAACGATATCCAACAACCAGAGCTCTTCAGCATCCACTTTTTCTCCGGTGCGTTTGTCACGAGCAGATTCCATCCTTTCCTCCTAAAATGAACAGCCCTCGAGTTTTCTCAGGTTGAGATCCTAACAGCCCTGCTTTATCACCTGGCCCAGCGCTGTTAGGTTACCTGGTTATCCGCATCTCAGATGCCGTCACCCCTTCAGGTGTAGGAACGAGTGACCACAAGCGTGCATCAATGCCATCATTTTGCAGTTTGCGCATGAAATAACGCGCCTGAAGGGCATCATGTGTTGCAATTACAACCTGGAAGCCATGATCAACTATGTAATCACGCAGTAAATCGAATACGGACGCTGCGTGGACCAAGTCATGATGCTGTGTTGGGTCATCCAGAAGCAGGCAGCGCCATGAGGACCACTGGTGTTCCAATGCCATGGAGAGCAAGAAGGTAAGCTGTAGATCAGTAAGCTGAGCTTCGCTTGCTATCGCCGGAACCGGTACTGACTCCCCATGTAACGGAACAGATACTTCAGCATGTTCCTTTCTGTAGATACTGCGAAAACCCAAACTGGTGCCAGTAAAGCGCTGTTCTCTGACTACGCGTTTGAGCAAAGCCTGCCACCTTGGAACGACAGAGAGCACATGTTTTTGTACATTCGAGATCTCAGTAGATAGGCATCGATTGAGCGTCTCCATCGCTTCAGATAATTGCAGCAACTGCATCTGATTTGTTCTCTCGTTATCAATTCGCTGGCTAAGACTTGTAGCGAATTCCTGCTCAGATGATGTTCCTCGGCGACGATCTATAAGCCCTTGTGCCAAACGAGTCTGTTCCAGCTTGTTCCAAGTGCCAATCTCAATTTTGAGTGTTTGTAACTGTTCTGAATGTCGGGACAGGTCAGCAACGGATGACTGCAGTTGAATCTCTTTACTGCTCGCCACTTCGAGAGCGGGATCGCCGGGAAAGGACAGTTGTCTCCATGAATACCGAATTGAGGCTAGCTGAGCATGAGCGTCAGTGATCTGCTTTTCGAGGCCATTTATCTTATTATTAACTTCAGCTAAAGGGATATTCTGTCTATCCAATGCAGATTGCCCAGCCTCAATTTTTGATTTTAATTCAGCTAGTTGAATCGTATTTTTGTTTTGTTCAGTGGATAAATCAGCCAACGTTTTTGAAGGGAGTGCCCCTGCTGTTATTGCAGCTAATGCAGCGGTTGTTTGTTCAAGGCTAGCCAAGGCTCCGGCCCGATTATGCCGCGCAGTATCCAGTTCGCGAGTCGACAATTGGTATGCGTTTTTAGACGCTTCCAATATTTCAGGTGTCGGTAAGGGGGCAAGGTTAAGCTGTTTTTCGTCAATCTGCTGTTTCGCTGAAGCATTTGATTCTTCGCGACGTTGGATAGATGCTTTCGCTAGTTGTACCGTATCTCCGTCAAGAAGGATGTTTGTTTTGAGTTGATTGATCTCTGCTACTGAGCGAACGATATCGCCTCGCAATTCAACAATTTTACTCTGGCACGCTTTCAATTCTGTTTCGGTATGCGTCACTGTTTCTATGCATTTCCGCAAGTGATCGGATGCTGTTTTAACGCGCTGTTCTGCTTCGATGACTTTGGGGTCTATAGCCTCTAATGATCTAGTAATGCGTTTATGAAGAACGGCAGCGCCATGTTCCACTCCACATAAAGGGCAGTCCCCGCGATCCTCTGGTAAATGTGCGGCAATGGTGGCTACGGATTGCCTTATAGAGTCAGCAGTAGACGTGAGCATCTCATGGAACTGCTTCGCTGAAAGCTCATCTGTTTCAGCTGATACCTTTAACGAATTCGCGGTATGAAGATGCTCCTGAAGTACACGCTCCTGAATTTCCTCATTGCTAACCAAGTCGGTAATTGTCGCAATGTGTTGAAGAATGTCTTCCCAGCGCTTGATAAGTTGATGAGCAGTGAGTACTTCACTATCTACAAGCTGCAGAGACTTACGCTGTTTATTTATAAGTTCATGTTCAATACGTAGCTGTTCGTTCCCCTCATGTATGTGACGCAAGGTTGATGCCAGAGACTGGGCGTCGGCCAACGCTTTGTCAGCTGACGCCAAGTCAAGCTTACATTGCTCGAAGGCCTCTTTGGTTCGCGCCTCACTATTGAGCCGGTTAAGCTGCTGTATAATTACATCACGTTCTGCTTCAGCTGTGACAAGTTCCTTCTGGAGTTTATCTTTTTTATCAACTAGCTGGGCTCGTTCCTGTTGTTTTTGTGTCAGTTCCTCTTTAGCAGTTATAAGCGCATTGCCAAGCTGCTCAGAACGCGCTTGCTCAGAAACGAACCGGCCAATTAGTCCATCCACTTCCATAAGCGCAGTAATCTGTTCGCGAAGTCGGTTCAGCTTTGCTTGTACTGTTTGCTCTAATGCCTCGTGCATTGTTTCCAGATTGCTGATACCCACTGGCGGAACCAGTAAACCTACTGGCAATTGTTCTGCACTCTGAGTATTGCGAGCTATGTCTGAGATTGATTCTGCGATGTTTTCTTTACTGCGCAGGGCCCCCTGAGATTGTGATGCCGCCTGGTCCCGATCAAGAATCAGACTTTGCCACTCCCCAAACTCAGCTTCGAGCGCCTCAAGGGCTCCCTTTGCTTGCTTCAGCTTTTCAGTGAGAACGCGGCGAATGCCGCCAAGAGCATTACTAACTAGGGTTCCATCTTTACCGATTGGCAAGCGAGCCAGTTGAGCGCCCGCAACTTTTGCATCCGCTTTGACCAGCCATTGGCCCTCGCGCTGATCCAGTAAGTGGGTAAGTCTTAATAAAAAGGGGATGTCCTCCGAATTCGTATCCGGAAAAAGAGAGCTTAAATCACCAGTCCTTTCGACGTCACCTTCGTTGCTCACCTGCGCAGAGGCTTGTACATCCCCAAAATCCAAGACCACCTTAGCGACAGTCTGGCTGTCCCTGATAATGGGTGAAAGATTCTCGCCTAGACGAGAAATATTACCCGTGAGACTAAATTCGATCGCTTCGAAGAAGGCCGTTTTCCCCGTACCGTTAGGGGCCAGTAAAATGGTTGCACCGCCACTGAGCTCAATTTTGGTGTCGGTACCGTATCGGCGGACATTTGAGAGCGTGATAGATTTAAGTTGTTTCATTGAAAGTCCTTCTCTCCAAACATCATATCCCTCAGCGCATTAACAATTTCATCGCCAGATTTCTCAGAGAGCAACAATTCACGCCATGTTTCGAGATGAGGTTCTACCCAAGAGTGTGCTTGCCCCATCGAGTTCAGAGACGCTAGCAGAGGATCGCTGATATCATTCCCACCTCTCGCAGGTGTTAAAGACGCCAGAAAACTTCGATCAAGGAAGGAGTCAATATCTTCCTGCTTTCTGAGCACCACCTTCCTGCAAAATCGATCGTCCGTTTCAAAACGGGCAGCATCTTCTGACTCAACTCCATCGATGAGCATAAACATGTAAAGGTCTGCTGTCTGAGGCTCTGCAAGTATGTCTCGGATATCAGCGGCCCATCGGAAAGCACTCTGGATATTATCCACGTTACTAGGAAATGCTGTGATCAGCACTGTTCGCCATCCAGCATTCTCCCGATTAATGCGTCTGAGTTGTATTGCAGTCATGCCGATATCAATTGAGGGTGAAACCATTTCGTCCACATCTGGAAAATGAACTTCATAGCGGCCCTTAGCACGCTTGGTTATAGCAGTAACGAGTTCTTGGATTGTCGGCATTTCAGGATCCCTTCGCATTCTTCTCAATGGCCGATTCACGAGCGAGCTTTCGATCTTGCCACTGCTTAGTGAAATGTTGGCGTACGGAGTCAAGTGTTCCGTTATGTAAATGACGAAACATACCAGACCGCGTGACGAGCAGGTGAGGTTGACGCTCCGCGGCCATACTGGTCGCAGTCTCTGCGTCGTCAGCCATACCTATATTCAATAATTCTGATGGGGATGTACTCACACCCGATAAGATAACGATGGGATCCGGATTAGGGCCAATAACGTCTATTAACGGATCGTCAGAAAGCTCACGTACTCCCGAAAAACCACCCGCAGGACCAGACCAGTACTTAAGAGCAATGCTCAATACTGGGCCACCTTCCTGAAAAGATTCCCAGTTATTACTGTCCTCAGGCAAACCCACAGCAACCAGTAATAAGGTTTCAACAGCGGTAACAAGAAGATTTAAAGTACGAAGGCCCAGGCGAAGCGCATGTCTTTCATTTTTTTTCTCCGTTTTCGGATAGAGAAGCTGCTCCATGAATTTTCGGCGTTTTTCTGGTGCAGCTGCGAACCCGCTCAGCCATGACTGCCAAACCGTCTCCATCGCATCTGCTAGCGCCGAATCTGAGATTGAGCCAAGCTTTTCTGAAACCCCTTGAAGAAGGCGTTGCCACAGCACGTCGTCCATAGCTTTAGCAAGCGCTTCAGCTTCTCCTCGAGCAGCATTTACTGTCTTAAATTCATAATCCTGTGCACAGGATAGGCGTTCGGCATTTTCAAGCCAAGGTAGGTCGCTGAAGTCATGTTCTGCACAGCCAAGTGTGTGTCCAATTTCATGACCAATGCTACTACGCCACGCTGGTTCACCTAACATCAGCCCCTGACTGCCTTGGGGTAAATGCAAAGCCATACGCACAATGGCAGAAAGAAGAGTCAGATTATCGCCTGCAGGGGGGGAGTAATTGGCATAAACTCTGAGTTTGCGGTTGCCGGGCTCACGACTCCACATGTGCTCAACGACCCCTTTTGCGGACCTTTCTGTTGAACCGGCAAGATCAAGCGTTCCGGCTAATGACCAAGTTTTACCAGCCATAGTAGAACCGTCGCTTAACTGATACTGCACCCAGGTTTCAACATCAGGGCGCAGTTCACTTCGCAGTTCCTGGACGACGTCATGGCATCCCAAGGCTGCTACGTCAGATGTTTCTGCCGCGATATAGGTAATTAAACGGTCCAGTGTACGATTCGGATCGCTGAAGTAACGACCAAGCGAGTGAATTGTCCGATCTTTTAATGTCGCATCGTTACCGATACAATTGATTTTAACCCGGCGAAGTACATTTCGTATCTGACTCCAGTCTTCGAATCCACACCAGGTTGTTAGCCATAAATAAGCCCTCGTGGTTGGACCATCCTGACGCTTAGCTAATTCCTCTATACTGAGTCCATTTTGACGACAAAGATCACAGACTTCTTCTAAATGATTGACTGAAAAACTATCTTTTATTTGTAGATGCAGACCCACGAGGGTGA
Source organism: Enterobacter sp. SENG-6 (assembly GCF_001605945.1). NCBI lineage: Bacteria > Pseudomonadati > Pseudomonadota > Gammaproteobacteria > Enterobacterales > Enterobacteriaceae > Enterobacter > Enterobacter sp. SENG-6. The sequence continues at coordinate 140,486 of NZ_LOMM01000001.1, read as the reverse complement.
GTCTAAACTCACGGTTAGGAGATTCATCAAGTTTTCCCGCTTTCGCGATTCTGGCAAGACTGGAAAATGCCGAGTCTAAAACGGAATTGGTCGGGGAGATGGGCGAGGAACCCTTTCTGGGTTTTTTAGCGAGTTGTACAGCTTTATCAGGATCTTTGGTACAAAAGTCAGTCGACTGACGCTTAATCTGTAAATGCTCATAGTGGTCTGCGGTGTGCATGATTACCACATCGTCCCACTCCTCAATGCCACCTTGTTCAGCACCAATCGACAGAGGTGCCAGCCTTCCACTTAAGAATTTCTCAAGCATGTCCGCCAGACGCTGAGCAATTACCAGCTTTTCATAGTCAGACTTCCGCTCTAACCGGAACCTTCTGAGCATTCAGATTTTCCTTATTGCATTTTCTGCCCTAAAAAAATTAGGGATATGCTAACCGAATTAGCAAGGGTTTTATAGTGAGCTTGATTTCATCTTGCAGTAAGAATTAAACGTTTTTTATGGTTCTTGGTGGCTTACAACGCTGATAACTTCTTGATGATATATAAATTGAGTGGAGTACCAGTTGTCAGTGCTACCTTTCTGTGAGGTGTGATAGAAGTTATGCAGGTATCTACGTTGTCGGGTTTAATGATTTAAACTTTTGGGGATACCCTGAATCACTTCAAAGTGTAATTATCAGGGTTCGAATAGCTGTACATCGCTCATAACAGATCCCTCGTTGCTTCAGACGGTTCGCTAGTGCCGTGAGTCCAACGAATGGAAACGCATACCAGCATTATAAAAAACTTCAGACAGATATCACCTCCCTGAACATACCCCTTAACGGCAGAACCTTATGGTTCTGCCGTTTTTGTATTCTTTTTCAGAGGAGCAGTAATGAAACAATTTGACGGTCTGCAGTCACTGCAGCAAACGCTTTCCGGCCTGCCCCAGTGGGTCTCTGAACGCATTCTGCAGCAGATAAATCAGTTAACCCACTACGAGCCTACAATAGGCATTATGGGGAAAACCGGCGCAGGCAAGAGCAGTCTGTGCAATGCGCTGTTTGCCGGGGACGTTTCACCGGTCAGCGACGTGGCCGCCTGCACACGTGAACCTTTGCGCTTTCGCCTGCAGCTGGGAAAGCGCTATATGACCATCGTGGATCTGCCCGGTGTGGGCGAAAGTAGCGTTCGCGATAACGAGTATGCCGCGCTGTATTGTCAACAGCTTCCCCGGCTCGACCTGGTGCTGTGGTTGATCAAGGCCGATGACCGGGCACTGGCGGTGGATGAGCATTTTTATCATCAGGTGATTGGCGGGGCATACCGGCAAAAGGTGCTCTTTGTTATCAGTCAGTCCGACAAGGTTGACCCCACCTGCGGTGGTGAAAAGCTGTCAACAGAACAGAAACAAAATATCAGCCGCAAAATCTGTCTATTGCATGAGTTGTTCCAACCTGTAAACCCTGTCTGTGCGGTGTCGGTACGTTTGCAGTGGGGACTGCGGGTGATGGCTGAACGGATGATTCGTTGCCTGCCGCGGGAGGCCAGTAGTCCGGTAGCGGTACAGCTTAGTGCTCCACTTCGTACCGATACCGTTAATAAAAAAGCCCGTGACGATTTTGGTGAAACGGTCGGCTCGGTACTGGACACAGTAAGTTCCATGCCCCTGATACCGGCCCCGGTTCGGACAGTCATCCAGTCTGTACGCGACATCGTGGTATCAGTCGCTCGTGCAGTCTGGAATTTCTTCTTCTGAAAATTAACCCTTCTAATCTAACCCGTAGTTTCCTGAGCCCTGCCGCGACTTTGCGGCAGGGCTTTTTGTATTTATTTTCCATCATGAGGAGTCTGCTTATGACCCGTCTGGCTTCGCGCTTTGGCGCAGTAAATCTTATCCGTCGCGACCGTCCGTTAACCCGCGAAGAACTGTTTCTTGTGGTGCCCAGCGTTTTCAGCGAGGACAAACACGAATCCCGCAGTGAACGATACACATATATACCCACGATTTCTCTCCTCGACAGCCTGCAGCGCGAAGGCTTTCAGCCCTTCTTTGCCTGTCAGACCAGAGTGCGTGACCCAGGTCGCCGCGATCACACAAAGCACATGCTGCGCCTGCGCCGAGAAGGGCAGATTACCGGCAAGCAAGTCCCGGAAATCATTCTGCTGAACTCTCATGACGGCACCAGCTCGTATCAGATGCTGCCGGGATTATTCCGCGCGGTATGCCAGAACGGGCTCGTCTGCGGCGAGTCGTTTGGCGAGGTGCGGGTGCCGCACAAAGGAGATGTCGTAAGCCAGGTGATTGAGGGAGCGTATGAGGTGCTGGGGATTTTTGACCGTGTGGAAGAGAAGCGGGATGCCATGCAGTCGCTGATGCTGCCGCCACCTGCACAACAGGCTCTGGCACAGGCTGCACTGACGTACCGTTTCGGTGAGGACCACCAGCCGGTGACAGCACCTCAGATACTCTCCCCACGCCGCTGGCAGGATGAGAGCAACGACCTGTGGACCACATACCAGCGTATTCAGGAGAACCTGATTAAGGGCGGGCTCAGTGGCCGGAGTGCGAAAGGTGGGCGAACGCATACCCGCGCCGTGCGTGGTATTGACGGAGATGTGAAGCTCAACCGGGCTCTCTGGGTGATGGCGGAAGCGATGCTGAATGGGCTTCAGTCCTGAGCTTGTTATCAGCATGTTGGGAAGGGACACTCCCTGTCCGTTTTACCTCCATTGGGTTGGGTGTTTTATCACCGTATTCTACGGAATGCCGCGTCGGGCCTGCCTTCGGTGGCAGATAAAAAATAGTTCATTCCATGTCCATACCCTGTCCGCCCCCCTCTTTAGAATCATTTCATATTCAGTCAGTTAATTATTACGGAGATTTAAGATGACACAGGCAGAGCGCCGTCATGACCGACTGGCTGTCAGGCTGTCACTGATAATCAGCCGCCTGGTTGCCGGTGAGACGCTGAACATGGCCCGACTGGCTGCTGAGTTTGGTGTGTCAGTCCGTACCCTGCGACGGGATTTTCGCGAACGGCTGATGTATCTGGACCTGGAGTATCTACGGGGGCAATGCCGCCTGCGCAGCACCGGTGGAGGCGTACAGGGTGAACTGGATGCGCTGACCTTTGCTCACCGGGCTGGACTGGCCGATATTTTTCCGGGGCTGGACCGGCGTCTGGCGGGCATGCTGCTCACTGCAGGAGGGATGCCGTGTCTGGTATGGCAGCCGCCACAGTCAGTGTCACCGGCCAGCTCACTGGTCTTCTACCGTCTTGTCAGTGCCATTACTGCCTGCCAGCGGGTCCTGCTGCTGGCCGAGGGAGAGCGCTGTGACGGGCTGGCCCCGTACCGCCTGATATCACTCGACGGCTGCTGGTACCTCACCGGTGAACTTAACGGGTATATCACCGTGCACCCTCTGGCGACCATCCATGCGGTGACAGTCCTGAACACCACTTTTACCCCGCGAAAACGTCTCAGCCAGTTAACCACACAGGCGGGCTTTATCCGGGCTCTTCCGCACTTCAGTTGTATTCGCGAAGTCCTGTCTTCTGGAGCCTCTGAGGAGGAGCAGGGCAACACACTGATTTAATGACCTCTGTTAAGAAGGAAAAACAATGACCTGGCATTACGAGAAAAATGGCATACGTCACGACAATGTGACCGAAGATGACATCACTGACCTGATTGCGCGCGGTGAACTCACCGCTGCCACGCTGGTGTGGCGACAGGGTATGACGGATTGGCAACCGGTCTCCGCCACCCCGCTTGCTACAGTACTGCAGCAAAGCACCATCCCGCCCGCACTGCCGGGGCACCGCATTCCCGGCGGAGTGGTATGGACGCTGGCATTTGCTCCCTTCATTGGTTATGCGCTTGAGCTGTGGACGGCAGGGTTGAACGGTATGTCCTTTGACGAGGCATATGATGCTGTCTCGGGCGGACAGTACTGGTTTATCACGCTGCTGCTCAATATCGCATTGGGGTATCTCGATGAGCGACGTCTGCGTAAGGCCGGAGTGGACACCATCACGTTCGGCAAACTGGCGTGGCTGGTACCGTTCTATCTGTGGCGACGGGCGAAAACCCTCGGTCAGAAACCGGCTTACTTCTGGGTATGGCTGGCAATGCTGGTTCTGACCGTTATGGCCTGAATCCTGCTCAGACAACAACATGCCTATATGATGCAATAAAAGGATATCACGATGAAAAGAAGACTCACTACTCTGGCTGTTACAGGGCTCCTGCTGCTCACGACCAGCGCACATGCCTACGATGTCACCGGTCGTCTCACCAACTGGTACGACATGAAGAAAAGCGGCTGGACCTCTGCGGATGGCTATGATGATGTGAAAATGCTCAATGCGCTTGGGTTGAAGGCTGACATCATTGGTTATTATCCGTGGACGAATACATTTTTGCTGCGCCAGGCCTATAACACCCCTCTGTATCTAGCTGACAAAAAAACAAAAACCGTCCGTTATCTGAACCTGAAAACGGCTAGCGGATATGCTTCTGATCTTGATGTGGTGTACCAGGGTGAGGATAACGGTAAAGGGTGTTACTTCAGTATCGTCGATACACAGGTGCAGCTTGAGATGGTTAATAAAAAGGCGGAGCCCCGTGTATTGATGGTGCTGCCTGAAAGCTGCACAAATAAACAACAACTGGCTGCCATTAAGGCCAGGCAGACAGAAAAGGATCGCCAACTGCAACAGTGGGCCTCTCAGCAAAGCCTGAAAGAACTGTGCCGCCGTACCGGTAACTGCTGAGCATCTGATTAAAGACGTTTTAAATCACACCAGATGCCCTGCAAATATATCGGGTGTCATCTGGCACCCATTAATTCAGGAAGAATGCCATGTTAAGTATTATCACTTCAGCCATATCCGCCCTCATTCTGTTGCTCGCCACCTTCAGTGCCAGTGCCGCTCAGCTTCCGGCAAACCTGATGGATAAAGACAATCCAGGCCAGGAGTACTGGTGCCAGGGAAACGACATCAATACTTCCATGTGTTCACTGACCGGTGTCAGCGACGACCATAAATTTGCCCTGATTCAGGACCTGCCGGGCCCGGCCTGTGAAGACCTTAGCTTCGGGGTTATCGACCTGGTGCGCCAGACCGGTGTCAATATTCCTTACGATGGTGGTGACTGTAAGGGCGATGTGCAGGCCGGATTTGTGCGCAGCACGAAAGATAATGCCCTGTATGTGAAAATTGTCCGGGGTAGCAAAACCCTGCGGCTGTATAAGGTACAAACCGGTTACTGATTATCACCCCACACCTGCATACACCCACAACCCCTGACGCGGCAGCGTCAGGGGTTTTTGCTTTTAAGGTACATCGAATGCCTGAATCTCACATGCTGCCACCGGGACCTTTTACCCGACAGCAGGCCGAAGCGATTACCCGCAGGTATCGCAACATCAGCATTGAAGACGACCAGGGCACACACTTCCGCCTGGTGGTTCGTGACTCTGAAGGTCGAATGATCTGGCGGGCGTGGTGCTTTGAACCGGATGCCGGTGAAGGGCTTAACCGTTATATCCGCAAGTCAGGCATGCTCAGAGCATCCTCCTCCTGACCACACCCATTCATCATCCCTGTATATCCTTTATTTCCCATACGCCAACCATCGTTGCTGGCGTTTTTATTGACGGAGAGTATCCATGACGACACAAACTCAATGCGAATTGGTACCCGCTAATGAACCTCAATTTGCCCTTACTGCAACACCAGTACCTGACGAACAGCGTCTCGATTTCTGGCCGCAGTACTTTGGCTCTATCCCACGATGGATAACGCTGGAACCCCGCATTTTCGCCTGGATGGACCGCTTCTGTGATGAGTACAGCGGTGGTATCTGGTCCTTTTACACGCTCAGCAATGGCGGCGCGTTTATGGCTCCTGATGCTGACAGTGACGATAAATGGCATCTGCTCAACGGCATGAACGGCAATGGTGCGGAAATGAGCGCAGAAGCCGCAGGTATTGCTATCTGCCTGATTGAATACAGCCATCACGCCTGTCGTACAGAATGTGACGCAATGAACGCACACTATTATCGCCTGCGGGACTATGCCCTGCAGCATCCTGAAGCTTACGCCATTCTGCGCATCATCGACTGACCGGAGGTACAACGAATGAAACAGCTTTCCTTTTTACCCGGCGAGATAACGCCACAGGACCGGCGTCTCATCCAGCGCGCCCTCAGGATTCTGGACCGGCATCTGCATGAGCCCGGGGTAGCCTTCACCTCCACCCACGCCGTACGTGAATGGCTGCGACTGCATATGGCCGCGCTTGAGCGGGAAGAGTTCCGGGTGTTGTATCTGGACAACCAGAATCAGCTTATTGCCCATGAGACGCTCTTTAGCGGCACGATTAACCGCACCGAGGTCCATCCCCGGGAGGTGGTCAAGCGCGCCCTGTATTTCAACGCGGCGGCGGTAATACTGGCGCATAACCATCCTTCCGGCGAGACGACGCCCAGCCAGGCGGACAAAGCCCTTACGCAGCGACTGGTTCAGGTACTTCAGTTGGTTGACATCCGCATCCCTGACCATCTGATTGTCGGTGGCAGGAAAATCTATTCATTCGCTGAACATGGTTTGCTTTGAGGTATGACATGAAAATTATCAGTAAACGCCGGGCGATGACAATTTACCGTCAACATCCGGCCTCCCGCATTTTTCGATACTGCACCGGCAGATACCAGTGGCACGGTAGCGTCTGTCATTACACCGGTAAGGTAGTTCCTGACATTCCCGGCGTGCTGGCGGTATACGCCGAACGCCGCCAGGACCGCAACGGACCTTATACCTGTCTGATGAGTATCACCCTGAACTGACAATAAAGAGGTTATAAATGAGCAACACTACATGGGGCCTGCAGCGGGATATCACGCCGCGCCTGGGAGCACGTCTGGTGCAGGATGGCAACCGGCTGCACTATCTGGCTGACCGGGCCAGTATCACCGGTAAGTTTAGTGACGCCGAATGTCTTAAGCTGGATGTGGTATTTCCACATTTTATCAGCCTGATAGAGTCGATGCTGACCACTGGTGAACTGAATCCCCGTCATGCCTACTGCGTCATCCTGTACCACAACGATTTTACCTGCGAAGCCGATACTCTTGGTAGTTGCGGCTACGTATACATCGCTGTTTATCCCACTCAACGCTAACTAATTTCACGAGAGCAAGCATGAAAACTCTACCTGCTACAATTTCGCGGGCGGCGAAGCCCTGTCTGTTGCCCGTGGCTGTCTGGAAAATGTTACTGACACGCCTGCTTGAACAGCACTATGGCCTGACACTGAACGACACCCCGTTCAGTGATGAAACTGTGATTCAGGAACACATTGATGCCGGTATCACGATGGCTGATGCCGTTAACTTTCTGGTGGATAAGTACGAGCTGGTTCGTATCGATCGCAGAGGGTTTAGTTGGCAAGAACAATCACCTTATCTTCGGGCCGTTGATATTCTGCGAGCTCGACAGGCAACTGGCTTGTTACGACAAAGCCGAAGTGACCTAGAACGCTGAATTCTACGAGCAGCATTCCCAATCTTCATCACCAATATTTCTCCTTTATTTACTCCTTGCATAATGCGTCTGCTACTTACAGTGGACGCAATACATCTTACGGACAAAATATCATGTAAACAGATAGTAAGACCTTTCGTGATCAACTGAGACAGTTTGTCTCAGCCAGCACTAGACAACAAGCTCTGATCAAGATGATGCCCCTAACACTATTAAATGCTACTCATTTGATAAATTGAGGGTTCCATAACAAAGTAGTAGATTGCCTTGTCATACAGTAATCAAGTAACTAAGCTGACCGGCTTAATGGCGGTAGTACTGCTTGTTTTGTACAATTAGTTGCGTAATGGTCTCTGATCAGATAAATATACAACTGTTTTTATATACAGGTTTAATGGCATGTTACAATATACATCTGTAGAGATTTGCGCAGGAGCAGGAGGTCAAGCCTTAGGGTTACATAACGCTGGCTTCGCTCACCGCGCACTAGTCGAGATTGATCCAGCTGCCTGCGAAACTCTTCGCCTCAACAATGAGCTCCATTCTTTGGGTTGGGGAGATATCGTAGAAGGTTGCGTTAAGCATTTTGCTGAACACACTGCATATAGTTTTTCTGATGTTGATTTGGTTGCAGGGGGAGTTCCTTGCCCACCATTCTCAAAAGCAGGGAAGCAACTTGGCAAAGATGATGAACGTGATTTGTTTCCGACGGCGCTCAAAATTGTGAACACCATTAAGCCAAAAGCAGTAATGATTGAAAATGTTTCTGGTTTACTAGACCCAAAGTTTAAGCAATACCGGCAAGAACTAGATCATGCTTTCTCTGCAATGGGCTATAAAACCTTTTGGAAACTTCATCATGCCTCTGATTACGGAGTTCCTCAGCTTCGCCCACGTGTTCTTTTAGTGGCATTGCGTGGTGAATATGCAGCTCATTTTCATTGGCCGAGTGAAACGTTGATACCGCCGACTGTGGGTGATGCCCTCTTTGACTTAATGTCAATGGGAGGTTGGGAAGGAGCTGAAGCCTGGAGAAAGGCAGCAGATAATATAGCTCCTACACTTGTTGGCGGCTCCCATAAGCATGGTGGGCCAGATCTTGGCCCGACAAGAGCCAAAAGATCCTGGCAAGCGCTTGGAGTCAATGGACATTCCATAGCGGATAATGGCCCTGAAAAGGGGTTTATCGGGTATGTTGGAAGAGACGGAAAAATTCGGACTGGTTTTGAAAATATGCCTCGTTTGACTGTAAGAATGGCTGCACGAATCCAAGGTTTCCCCGACTGGTGGAAATTCTCTGGTAAAAAAACAGCTGCTTATCGTCAAGTCGGTAACGCTTTCCCCCCCCCTGTTGCCGAGGCAACAGGAAGGCAAATCCGTAAAGCACTCGAAGCTGTTGACATCATGAAAAAACAACAGTTGGCGTTACCACTCGAGTCAAATGATATTCAGAGCTTGCGTATTGCGTAGGCAACGATTTCGTCTAATGAAATCCCATCTGCATCGGCTAGCTGCTGAGCTTTTCTTAAAGCAGCTTCTGGCAGATGGAGCATTGTTGTTATCCCGAACTTTTCAGGGAATGCCCATGAGCATGTGTAACAATCATCAGTGCATCCCTCACATGCTCTTCTCTTACCTACGTTGCAATTGTGGCAAAGAGCTTGCCAATTGGTTAACTCATTTCCACCACCACGTGACAAAGGTATTTTGTGATCCGCTTGTAGCCCCCTGACCCCAGCAGCAACAGTTTTACCACATGTTGCACATGTGTTGCTGTGGTTAGAAAATAAACCAGATCGTTGTGATTCTGTCAGGTATTCCCTTTCCATTGGTGGGGCAATCATATTTGATTTTAGCCGCCAAGCATGCCCCGAGAACTCCGCAATGTACGAGCTTTCGAGATCACAGCCTAGTTCATCTCGCAATTCTCTTGTTCGTCTATCGAAGTACTTTTGCCCTGTCAGTTCCAGTAGTTCTATTGATGAGACCCAAGGTTTAGGAAAATCAATATCATCCGAGCCCCATAATCTCTTCAGGATAGTCAACTTGACTTCACTCAATCGCTTTTTTTTAGGTAACGTTGACAAATAATTTTCGAATAATTCCATGCTATCTCTCGAAAGAAACCTTAAAATCACAAGGGATTACACCACAGATGGAAGTGTACAGGGAAGGGCTATCTTAAAATCAGGCATACCTAAACAGGCTAAGAACCAAAGCTTCACAATACGTATTTTTCAAAAAAATCGTTCTGATATCACTACTAATGAACATCCTATCATCAATGTGAAAAATCGACAGGAATGAGCCAACCTGAAATTGCATATATCAACTGTTGATGTAGGTCGATGAAAATCACTTACACATACAGTTACACGCGAAAAAATTATAATATAAGCAAAGAGAGTTTTTAACGTAACTAATTGATTTTGATGGTGCCGATAATAGGAGTCGAACCTACGACCTTCGCATTACGAATTAGTAGAATCACATTTAACTAACTGTTTTACATACACATTTCCGCATTCACAAAAGATAACTTAACGGCACATGATGCATGGTGATGAATGCAGCCTTACCATATGTGACACAAAAATGGCACATGCCTTTGATGTAAGCACCCCTTGACCGAAAAGGGTTTTACGCCTTTAATACTGTACATTCAAACAGTATAATGAGGTGCGACATGATCGTCGAACTGGTTTATGACAAACGTAACGTTGAAGGGCTGGCAGGAGCCAGAGAGATTATCCTGGCAGAGCTGACGAAGCGAGTGCACCAGATTTTCCCTGCTGCCGAAGTGAGGGTGAAGCCGATGCAGGCGAATGGCTTGAATAGCGATGCCAGTAAAAGCGATCGGGAAAAGCTGAACCGCATGCTGGAGGAGATGTTTGAAGAGGCCGATATGTGGCTGGTTTCCGAGTTCCCGACAGTTCGCCAGGTTGGACTTTAAGTATTACTCGGGTAACACTCCCTTCGATTTCTCGCGATGAATACTTGGCAGCCAGCCGCAGTCATTTCTTGCATACTCGGGACTGCGGCATCTAAAATATTTACGCTCCACTAATTCAGCCAGAACAAACAAATCAGCAAGAGAAATTATATGAAAGATAGTTTGGCGGGGAATCTAAACAACAGACTCGATTCACTGCATACAATGCGCGGTCTGGCAGCAGTTACAGTAATGCTTTTTCATTTTAGCTGGATTTTAGATTCTGCGTATGATGGGCTAGGTAAGAGTTTAATGAAATATGGTTACCTTGGTGTAGATATATTTTTTATTATTAGCGGATTCGTCATAGCGATGTCTACTAGCAAGGTAAACTATGACATTAATGGTTGCTTTGTATTTGTTAAGCATCGTCTGAAACGTGTGCTGCCTGCATATTATTTTTGGTTATTTATTGCATTCATAACTGGTGGGGCAATGAGTACGTTCCATTATTCAGAAAAAGTAGAAAATTTGATTAGCGCATTCACATTAACACCAGTTACATCTCAGAACGGGCCGCTTTATCTAAACAATGAAAGTATGTACGGAATCAGATGGTCACTGATATACGAAATTTATTTTTACTTACTTGTTTCATTATCTATTTTTATTAAAAACAGAACTTTTGCTTTAGCCTTAATCATTATAGCAATGGTATTTGCCGTTCCTGCAATGATTGGCTTCTCACCAACTTTAAGTGACATTGGTATTGAGTCAGATAACAAATTCATTAATCTGGCAACAAATCCCATAATTATTTTATTTCTTTATGGTGTTATTTTTCAAAAGGCATATAGTCATATAATTATTTTCCCAGCACTCGCCAGAAGAATAATTGGAATTTTATTGTTGATAAGTTCTATAAGCAGTGTCCATTTTTCACAGAGCATTACTCACGGCCCATTATCGGGAGGTTTGTATATGCTATTCCTTTTTGTAGCTTTAACTATAAATGAAGATCTTTTTAAAAACAAAACTCCGAAATTCGCTCTATTCTTAGGTGACATTTCTTACTCTCTTTACCTGATACACACATTAATGAATTCAGGATTAGACAAGCGCCTTACTGAAATAGGATTTCCTAACGGGTGGTTGAAATTTGGTTTGTATTGCTTTATTTCAATCATTCTTGCATATGCTTCATATAATTATATCGAGAAACCTTTTTTTAAAAAGAATGCAAAGCATGCGGTGTCTGGTTAAGTAATAAATGCAGGGGGTTATAGTAATTCCCCCTGCAATCAAAGAATTCTTAATCAGACGGGGATTTCAGGCCAGTCGATGTCCGGTGCCGTTGTTAAATCAAGTCGACGTAATGAAAGGCGATAAGTTTTCCATTTTGCCAGTAATTTTCTTTCATCATCGGTAATTGTTCCATCAGACTCTGCATCCATCAACATATCAATTTCAAGGCTAGCTTTTGCAGTAAGCGTATTACGATTAGCTTCTGCATTTCGTATCAGCAGTTCCTTTGAAGGTTCAGGTGGCGTCACCCATGCAGGAAGACCATCACTACCGACACCTCTGATCATCCCGTTTTCATTCTGGAAGGCAGCAAACTCGTTAAATACATCGTCTGATACCTCTACAGCATCACTAGGCCAGTTCCCCGCTCTGACATATGTAATCAAGTCAGTAATAAGGTAGAAAACATTTTTTGAAGCTGACCATGCATAATTGTTATAACCACTAATGGAATACTGTTTTGTATCTTTATTATAAATCGCCATATTAAACTCCTATTGCCTCGAAATACACGCCCGTATAACTACCCTGAAAATTAGCAGACAGCCCAACACCAAATGTAGTGTTGCTGGTGATTTGCCCATGCGCGGATAGAACATACTCACCCGCAATCCGTCCTGCTGCACTTGGAGTAACGTTAAGACACAAGAAGGAAGAAGGAAACGCTAGCGGTAAGTTTACGCTGACAAAATCATTATCGCTAACAGCAACATATCCCCATTGTCGAATTACACCCGTTTCAAGGTTTTTTTCCCATGAAATGGTATTCAGCGATTTGCTGAATTTATTAGGCGGTGGGTTGTTTGGGCTATAGACACGCTGGCCATTTTCATAAATATTTCGAGATGCCCAGATATCATTTTGTGATACCACATCCTTACCAGCACCTGAGCGAACAAAGCCACCAGCATCGACGTTTCCCGTAACACCAACGCTGCCTCCAACAGTCAAATCAGAACCGACTGAGGCAATGGAGGTCACGCTTAAATTTCGGTGAGCATAGATATCTCTTCCTGCCCATAAATCCTGAGCTGATGAAATATCTTTCCCGGCCCCAGATGTTACGCTGCCCGTAGCGGACATATTGCCGTTAAGAATGCCACCAGTTAAAGGATATGCCCCTACATCACTGGCCGTTGGTTTCCTTTGGTCATGGTAAAGCTCCGTCGTTTCAGGCTGACCTGAATATGATTTGTGAGCAGCAAAAACTCGAATAGCAGCACCATAGGAAACCGCAAACTGCCCCCACTCCTGAGTTGTGGGGCCTGCGGATTCGATGGCAACAACACTATCTGGATAAAGGGTGCCAGGCTGAAAGGGCTCGTAGAAAAAACTACCAACATGCTCTTTGCTGGCCGCGCTCTGGCTATCCCGTGACCCTAACCCATAAGAACCCTTAACCAGGGCATTTTGTAATCCGAGATATTGCACTACCTCGCTGACAGACCCTTTTCCTATAATATTTCTCCCCACTACAGTCAGGTCTGTCAGTGCCGCAATATCCGCGTCCGTAAAATAGGGGACTTTATTAGGGCCAGTTTGCAACCCGGCGAGCGCTGTAAGCGTGGCATCCAGCGGCTGTGAAAGTGCATTAAGGGCTGCAATCAGTTTCGTTTCAAACCCAGACAGACTGCCATCGTCCAGTACATTACTATTGGTTTTGTCACTGATAAACTGAGCGAGTGCAGCTGCAACGAAAGATGCCTGCCGCAGGACTTTGTTAATTTCGTTAGCCTTTGCCACTCCTGAGGTGAATCCGGTTGACAGGGCTGCCAAGACCTCATAGTCAGCCTGTGAAATAACGTTAGCCCCGCCCGCAGTGGAGAAGGGTTTAAACTCGTTTTTTGCCATTTATTAGCTCCAGTATCCGGCGTCATAACCGGCTATAGCGATACTCTGTGTGTCAAAACCGAATAGAGGACGAGCGGGATCAATGACATTGAGGTTTTTAACTCTCACGCCACCGGCTTTGATATTCAGCTCGCCTGCTTTGATAACGGAAATAAGCTCAGCCGATGTGTTTGCTATTCCATTAATGGCGATAGCATTTATCGTGATGCTCATGTCCTGGTTGTCGATGATCTGCATTTCTATTCCGGAACCGGCAAAGATGGTTTCGAGAATGTCCTCAAGATGGCCGATCGTGCCATCCCAGGTGTTAATCGCGATTTGCGCTTTCAGTACCACACGGTACGTATCGTCACTCAGACGGGTGAAACCCGTATCAGGGTCGAATGGCCCTTGCCAGCTACCTTGATCCCATCCAAGCCCTTCAGTGTCCCAGGAGAAATAGACGTCCGCGATAGGTACGCTCACTGTTCTGCCACGCCCCACCCATTCCCCAACGACGTCGAGCTGCACACCCACGGCCCGATCGAGGTCAAACGCAGCTATAAAGCTTTCCTGTGATTTTACGATGTCGGTTAATGGCCGGGTTATCAGGTCAACGTGTTGTTCAAAAAGAGGCTTAGTAGCGTGGTAATTCGTTATTCTTTCCGTGTATTTGCTCATACCGGTGTCACCTTAATGTTGGCAACTTCCCCAGCAGCGGCTTCGTTAAACAGAATGTCCACGTTCGCCGCACTTACCCCGTTGGCCGTCTTACCAATTTTCAGTGAGGTGATATCGTAATAACGGCTGGCCCCTCCACTCATTACCCCGAGGTTGGCAGGTGAATAAATCCGGCTGATGAGTACATTCTCGCCAATACCAAGACTGTTGATGTACTTTGCAATCTCCACCTTCATCTGATCTGCAATCTGCGATGTATAGCCCGGGTAAGTGGTCAGTTCAATATCAACAAATATGTTGACGATTGTTGGCCTGCTGAACCTGATTGTTTTCGGTTCACCGTACTTTCCGGTGATGTCGACGGCGGTAGTACCAAAGGTGAAAGTCCCCTGGTCCTTCTTCTTAGACAGGACAGTGGCTATTTCAGTAGCGTCGCCGCCTTCCACCACTGCACATATCGAGTGTTGTGGCAGACCATTGCTGTCAGTGGTGTCCGTGTCGTTCTCGTAAATACGTACACGTGTTACACCGGAAATATCCAGCAAAGACCCATCCATCCCATCAATGGTCGTCTTGGAAGGTAATGCTGTGCTTCTTGACTGCCTGACACGTAGCTGCGGATCGTTTTCCCCGGGTTGCCCGAGCGTGGCCGCTGCCGGGTTGGTGGCCGTTCGCCAGCCGCGGGTAGGGGTTGCAATGTTCCTGATGGTGCCAGCCAGCGCAGCAACGGCTCCGGGTGTCGTACACGTAGCGGTTACGGTCACGGTCTCCGATGGCGGAATATTGATGTTTGTTGGTAGAGCCCATAGTTTCCCATTTTCATCTCGCACCATGCCTGCAGTGATGAGCGTTCCGGGCTCACCTTCCAGAACAAGATCTGAAGTTGAGTTGGTGGCTCCCTTCCTGACAATACCGTTGATTTTTACGTTGCTTGAAAGTGCGCGACCGATACCTGTTGACGGAGAAAAGGAGTTATAGACCGCTATAGCTGTATTGTTGGCATCGTGAATAGCCAGAGCATATATAGCCACCATCTGGCCGTCTTTGCTGTCTGGCTCCAGATAAGCATCACTGCCGTAAATCTGCTGGAAATAGCTCGTCAGAGTATCGAGTATCGTCTGGTAATCAGGCGCACTGATCCCCTCAGCTGTTACCGTTGCCGATAAGCCGAGTGTGTCCAAATTGAGGGCCATTTATGCCTCGCTGGTTACTGTCGTTGTTCCGTAGATGGTGTCGATTTCAGCGAAGAACTGGACGCGGCGCGTCGTAGTGTTCACTGTCGTATTGAAAGAGAGGATGGATTTAACGCCCCGCGTTTCGAGGATGCGCTTACGGATCGCCAGGTTATAGGTTTCCGGCTTCTGCTTACCGAGTACCGACTGAATCCACGGTGCCCCCTCGGTGGTGTCGAGAAACCATTGCCCATACCACAATTCGAATCGCGTTTTTACAGCCTGCGCCACGGCCTCAGGTGAGTTAATCAGCCAGGTATCATCGCCGCTGCCAAAGGTGTAATCACCGTCGGCGTCTTCACGTCTGTATCGCATCAGTTAGGCGCTCCTGTGTTACCGCCGCCGGTCTGTACTCCGCCGTGCGTATGCGTCATCAGGCTCTTACCACCGGCTTTTACATCGTTAGTCACCGTGACAGGGCCGAGCATCGTCGCGGCACCGCCGCTTTCGCCCATACCCTGAGAGAGGTTCCCGTTTATAGTCACGTTGCCGTTTAGCGTAATGGTGGGTGATGTAATCGTGGTTCCTCCTTCTGCTGTCGCCGTCAACGCGCCGGGGGTTTTAACCGTGATGTTATGGCCTGCGGCCACTTCCACAAACGCAGCGCCATCATCAGTACGCAGTTGCGCGGCGCTGGTGCTGATTCCGCTGATTTTCTGCGCCTGTGACTGCGGCCCGACGATACAGAACGCATCCGATAAGTCATGCACCCGGTCGTCGACAGGCTCCTGCACCCCGCCGTTCTGCCACCAGAAATCGATGCAGCGATCGGCGAAAATCACCAGGCATTCATCACCGGCTTTAACCGGGAACGTTAGCGTGCATCCTCCGCCGCGCGGAAATATCACCGGCACATCCACCAGCAGCGGTAATGTCGTCGACTGGTTGACGCCGTTTGAATCAGGCTCGTAGCCTTTGATAGCGGGTTGGACAACTGCCGTTACAGTGTCTGGATCAAATGACTGAACAATTCCAGGCATAGAAACGCGTAACGCTGACATGATGGAACCTGCGAGGCTTGCATCAGCCTGCTCTTTGCTACCCAGTTGGGAGGAAAGTGAAACTGGCATATTTTCTCCAGACATAAAAAAACCCGCTCGGAGGCGGGTTTGATACGGTTAATTTTCTTTCTATGGAAGTAATGCAAACACCGCTTTAGCATTCGCTATCGCGGTAGCCTTATCAGTGTTGTTGATGGTCATGTTCAGCTTATAATCGGCTTTTGTTCTGAGTTGCTTTGACAGGCTAAGTAATCCTGCAATTTCAAGCTGCACGTCATGACTAATTCCGTTATTTAAGTCACTGCACGCCCCATTGTTCAGGCCGTTAATCAAACGGGCGTGTACACCGCCATTAACTTTAGGAAGCGGCAAATTCAAAGCAACCACTTTTTTATTAACATGCAAATAGCCTGAATAGTAGGCCCTGCTAACAGCATTTCGATTAAGCATTTCATCAGAAACTGGTAGGTCGGAAGCTACAGCAAGAAAATCCCTTGGCGTTACTGGCATTGCAGCATGTCCTCTTTATTATGAGCGACATAAACCCCACCAACACTCCAGTCGGTTAACCCAGAACGTACGCGAGCTGAAATAAGCTCAACATTCATGGCTGCGCATGTTTCTGCATCAGCCTTATTTACATACATTTCAAAAATAAGTTCTGGCTCTTCGCCGTCCTCAGTAACATCAAGAAGGCGAACGGCAGAGTCCAGCTTTTGCACCAAATCCAGTTTTTCATACATCAAAGCTGAGATGTTTTTGATCACATCTTCTTTGTTGTACCGACGGGCTATATTGGCATACTCCAGGCTCCGCAACATATCAGGCTCCTGATCTTGTTCCCTGAATTTCTCGTACATTTCTGTGCGTAAAAGGAACTCGCGCATTTCGAGAAAGTATGAAAAATCCGCAACTGAAGACGAATAGTAATATGCGTCACTGGCAAGAATTGGACTATTGGTCGCATCAAATCCGCGCTTAGCCACATTTAAAGCCTCAACTGCACCGCAACGCCAGAACAGTCCTAAAGTGTAGTGCCGCCATGCTACAGTATCTGTAGGTAGATATTTCAACGTTTCTTCCGCATGAGATTTACCACGTTCGATATCTCCCAGGGTGAAGTAGAAAACGGATAATGCAGAGCATTTTAGCCCCGGGTCCTGTATCTCTTCGATCTGCTTCGCAGTGCGCTCTTTTACGAAAACGGTAATATCCTGTTCAAAACACAAGTAAGGTCGCAGAGTCATAACCACTCTGTTAACTGTTTGAATATCCTTAGATTCTTGTGTTTTTGGTTGCATAGTCGACGCCAGTTTCCATATTTTGACCGGACAATAGTAACACCTATGCAGTTTAACACCAATTGTAGGGCTGCCTAAACAACGTCGAACTCACTTCACCTTCCGGCAGTCATAAGTCCAGAATTCTCGCGGCTCGTCCATGTTCTTACGCACAACTTCGACGTTCAGGATCGGCTTGCCATTTCTGGCTACAAAATCCATACCTAACCAGCGTCCATTCCCCGGTACCATCCATTGGATGTTCACATTGTCATAATCACCCTTTTGTTTAAGAAAAGTGATTTTCTGGGTTTCCGGTTTCAGGCCATTAACCCTTGCGAGTCCATCTTGCGCTTTCCAGTTGATCGTGAATGGGCCGCATCCAGTATCAGCAAAAGAGGCGGAAGACATACCGACGAGCAAAAACGCCAATAATAGTTTTTTCATGTGTATTGCGCCGCATCAATCCCTTTCGAGTTAAGCAATTCTTTGCCACCTTTAGCCAGGCAAAGCAGGTCCATATACCACGCCTGCCCGCGAGTATCGCCAGTATAGTCGATGCTGCCCACAATGTAATCACCATCAGTATTAACGCTGGCAGGTTGCGACATACCAGGAAGACCATTAACGTAGAGATTGCCGTCGCTTTCCGATTCTCCCAATGGTGCCGGGGATTGGGCTATCTGGTCATTGCTCAGAGACGCACGATAAACAGATGCCTGATCCAGGCGGATAAGACTACCCATCTTTATATTCGGGTTAATCAGGCATCGAACGTTTACGCCAGCCCCCATTGTTTGTTGCGGCATGCCGATTAACCCCGTATTGGCATTCAGTACCGTAGCAACGCCAATGTAGTTATTCTCAGGCACGATGTTGACCTGATTGTTCTCATACCACCAGTTGGCCTTACACTGGCCGGCAATGTGATTCATCAGCCTTGCTGTGTTCTGGTACACAACTCGCCCTCGAGGGAAAACTGTCTCGGGCATATCCGGAACTGCGCCGGATTCAATGCCATAAGGACCGAAAGATTTCATGCCCAGACTGAACAGGTCGCTGTACTTCCACCCTGCCGCCACCGTGGTTTTCACACTGGCGTTCAGATGACCTTCCCAACTGTCGATACACTGCAGCATGATCCAGCTGTCAGTAGCATTGTCTTTTCCCGTGATAGTGAAACGAATATCACCGTTAAATATCATGCCAATATTTTCGTCCGGATAATTACCCGTTGCATCAGGCAGCCCCTTATAACCGGCAATAACCTGTATGCGCGAGAATTCCTTCTGCGTAATCCGGTTCTGAGTAGTAGGGGACAGATTATAAACTTTAAAATTACCAACGAACCCATTAAATATGGTTGCTGGCATTTTCTGAATATTGAAAGTAACTTTAAGCTCGGAAATTTTTATTCCATCGCCCTTATCGTCAACAAGCAATAATTCAAAGTGACGCATCCAGTTTTTTGACATTGCTACTCCGTAAAGACGTAAAGATGTGAGAACGTCCCGAGATCAAATTGCGTTGGGTTTTCCTGTCCCGCTACGTCGCAGAGCACCACCAGCGAGAACCCAAGATTCATATACCGATACTGCGCCAGCAGGTCAGCCCCCGTAATCATCGGCATACCGGAGATGATGGTAGCCCCGTTACCATCGGCAAGATCCAGAACCCAGTACACGCCGCGCCAGGTGATAGACAGATGGTAAAGTGCACCATTAATGGTAGTGGCAAACGTCTGATTGTCGGCCACCAGCGGGATTTCTACAGCATTCATCAATCACCCTCCAAGAAATAAATCACTCAGATATCCATCCACGCTGGTAATACCTTTTTGCGCCATCTGTGGCAGTGATTTTAGAATGGAATTATTCGGTGGAACCGTTGTTTTGGTTCCCGTATTCTGCACAGCAGACGTACCTACCCCCTCGGTCATATTGTTTTTCGAGGCCACATTAACCGTCTGCGTAGAGGTAATGATCACTTCCCGCAGAGTGAGGGTCGCCAAAAGGACATTCTCGCTGTTCTTATCAGTCGTAACCTCCAGCGTCTTTATCAACATGTTGTTGTAAATACGCTTGCCGGTTGTCACGTCGAAAGGAATTCGATCTCGCTGCAGATTAAGCAGCTCCTGATACACCTCTTTCGGGCTCAGCCCAAGCGAAAGACCAATAGCTGAGGTATCGGCGAAATCAAGCAACGAACCGCCGCCGGAAAAGCCGGTTTCCATGACAACTTCAGATGGTCGTCTGAAAGCGTGCTCTGATATATAGCCTGCCCCCTCACCACTGGCTCCAGCATTGGTAGGCTGCTCGACAGGATGCTCCGTGATCTCCAGAGCATCGCTATGTTTTTCAGTGATAACCACATCAGGGATGATAATCCCTATCGAGCGGGTTCGCTGTTGCAGCAAAACAGATAAAAAGTCCATTATGCAGGTCCTTTCAATTGCTGTACCGCCCTGGCGTTAACGGCTCCTTGCTTGTCGGCAACCAGATTGGCTGCTTCCTGAGGGCTGTTTACGCCATGGACGTTTATTACTGTCTGCTGGTTGAGGCTTGCCTTCCCGGGCATGTTGCTCATTACTTTGGGGATATAGTTACGCGTTTCCTGAGGCATAAGGGCCATCCCGTGCTTCTGCACGTTCCCGATCCCCCAGTTGTATGAGGCCAGCGCCTTGCTCAGGTCACCGCCGTTCGCCTGCAGCAGCTGTGAAAGATACTTGGCGGCTGCCTTCGCGGCCTTCTCCGGGTCGAAAACATCATTCCCGCGCAGCCCCATATCGCGCGCCGTGCCGTCCATGAACTGAAACAGACCTTTAGCGCCAGCGCCAGAAACGGCGAATTGATTACCGCCCGATTCCGTGATGGCCACACTGCGCAGCAAACCTTCCGGAAGCCGGTAGAGCTGCTCCAGGCTGGAAAGCATCGGCTGCATCCAGCCCAGTAACTGAGATCCCGCCTTTGTTGGCTGTGGTCGTTTAACTGACTGGCCGTACTGTTCTGGCTCTGCGCCGGGGATATCAGACTGGATATTATCCCCGTACACAACGCCATTACTCTGCGCCTGACGGATAACTTTACCAGGCCCGCCATGTAACCAGTCCATCCACGCTGGCCACTCACGAACTTCGCTGACATCTTTATGACCGATGTCGGTTTTAATGCCGACAGCAGCCAGAGTGTCGCCAATAATTCGCTTCGTGTAATTCAATGATGACTGGGCACTGTCCTTGATATTCTCTTTATCAGAGGCAAGATAACCGGCGTAAAGCGCCCACAATTTAAGCCAGGGAGGGATCGGCAGGCCTGATATTTTTCCGAAAGCACCCAAAACTTTGGATACCCACACTCCAGCGATGAATGTACCGAGGATTTCGAATGATTTTTGCCATCCCCCCACGCTGTCTTTCAGTTCGAGTAATTTGTCGCGGAACCAGGTAATCGCATTCTTCGCTTTGTCTATCGCTGGCTGCCATTTTTCCCAGTCAATAAGACTGTTACCACCTTCTTTCCATGTTTTGTAGTCTTCCCACAAAAGACCTAGCGCCACGATCAGGCCAGTAATCAGCCCTATAGGTGACATCCAGAAAGTAGAGTTAAGTATCCGCATGGCGACAACCAGACCACCGATAACCTCTATCAGGGTTTTCGTTTCTTTATCCAGTTTTCCCCACCAGTCGATAATATCCCCTACACCTTCAACAATTCGAAACGCCACGCGCCCGACGATATCCCCCAGCCAGAGAATCCCCTTCACAATCTTTGTGATAGTGGTTTCAATTTTGGGGAAATTTTCGAGTATGCGTTTGCGAAGATTATCGATCGAACCAGCCATTCCTTCAGCAAGGTTAGAGCCGATTTTGTCTCGGGCCATTCCGGCCATTTCGCCGAATGCTTTTAGTGAGGTCATAAACCGATTTGACGACACGGCGGCCTGCTCCGCATTGAAGCCAATCGCCTTTGTCATTTCAGAATACTGAGCGCTGAACTGACCGATCCCGCGCCGCATTGCCATCAGCGTATTTTCATCGATGCCGAGCATTTGGGCATACTGATTCGCCCGATAGTACGGCATGTTGCTGAGCTTCTGGCCGACGCCCGTGAAAATGGCGGCCATGTCGCGCATGTTACCGCTGGCATCACGGGTCTGTACGCCCAGGCGGTTCAGGAATCCTTCTGCACCGGGGTTGGTTCGCACAAATCGGGCCAGGCTTTCCAGTGAGCCTTTTGCCGCTTCAGCATTTCCGCCGACCTGCGAAACCGCATAGCCAATAGACTGAATCCCCTGAACCGTCGCGCCGGTGCGCTGTGACGCCCAGTAGAGATTATCCAGCCCCGAGGCGATCTTAGCCGTGAAGGCCACCACGGTAAGCGCGGCACCTTCGACGGCCAGCCCCATTTTGATAGCGTTTGCGGTCGTACCGGCGAGAACTGAGTCGAATTTTGATGCACCCGCTTCGTCGATATCAAAACCGAGCGAGACGAGGAAATCTTTAATAGTCTCAGCGTTCATTATCCTCTCTCCATTTCTCAATACGGCGCTGGTTGTCTGCCTTAACGGCCAGGTGGTCATTCATCAGCGCGATATCGCACAGATCAACCGATCCATCCTTCAGCGCGTAATAAGGGATTAACCCGGCGTCAACCGGGTCAAGGAGATAAGAAAGCCCGTCAGGCAGGCTGTTAAGGGTTAACCCTGAGGCTGGCCCGGCGTCGCGCTGGTAGGGCTCACGGGCAAAAAATTTCCCAGCGAATCGGCGACCACCCGCGCCACCAGCTGCAGCATGGTCAGCAGGTCGATATCATCGAACATCAGCTGACCGCTGTTGAATACCGGCGTCCATCCGTCCATGTGCTTGCGTGATACCACGGCCAGGCACGGATGAATAATCGCGTTGGTGTCTTCTTCAGTCAGGGAAGACAGTTCCTCAGCGATGCGTGGGAGCAGGGTTTCAAACACCGGTTTCAGCTGATCGAATTTCACGGTGTCGATTTTGCCATCAGCAGGCAGAAGGGAGCGAATGCTCCCGAAATCTGACATCATGCCCGCCAGCACCGGCAGCAGTTTGCGGGTCACTTTCAGCTGATCAAAAACGCTGAGTTTTGCCACGCGGTAATCGTGGCCTTTGATTGAGCATTCCATCTGTTAAAACTCTCCGAGAACCTGGTCGATTTTGCCGCAGTCAAACACCCAGGGCATCGTATTACCGGCTTTAGCATTGGCGTTATCCGGCTGTTTCTGGAACGCCACGCTGCGCGCCGTGATGATGTCTCCGCTCACCTTGTTTCGGATCACAATGACGTTGTTTCCCCAGGTTCCTGAGGACTGACTCTGCGCGTTGTACGCCAGCGACAGCTTTTTGTTTGTCGGTGAGGTCTTCAGCAGGTTGACGGTTACCGTGCCGCTTTTATCCGCGTGCAGGCTGTGCATCACTTCGCCGTCAGCGCCGATGGTCATGGTATTTTTGGGGCCGCCCATTGCAACGGTGATCCCCTCCTCTGAACTGGCGGAACCGTAGCCCAGATCAATCTCGCCGGTCGGGCCGGAGAGGGACGCCGTGACGTCCATAAAAGAATAAGTAGCCATTCATGTTCTCCTTAGCGAACGACGTTGATCTGCACATCAGCGAAATGAACCGCACCCGCCAGCTTACAGGCCACCTGAATAACAGGTGCCTTACGTGCTTCACGGTCAGCCTGCGCCTGCTCGGAAATCGGCTGCGCGTAGACGTAATAGCCTTTTGTCAGCGTGTCGCCGGAATCCAGCTGCCCAATCGGGCCACCGTTCCATACGCCAGCAGCCACCAGCCCGTTCGTGACGGACTGATCCATCGACTGCTCAACATTGGAAAGCAGACGCGTAACGCCAGCATCGGTCTGTGGGACTTTGGTTGTGCTGGTGTAGAGCAGGTTGTACAAGTTGGTCTGAACGTAGTTCTGCAGCCAGTCGAGCCCGTGGCGTTCGTCGAAGAAATCACCGCTGGACATGACGCCCTGCTGCAGGATGGCCGTATCGTTCTGGTAGTACACAAATACGTTGCAGTTTTTGGCATCCAGCGCCGCCGCCTGATTGGTGGTCAGGGTTTCATAGGTGATCCCCGGCTCCTGCTTGAATTTCAGGGTAATGGTGGTGTTGCTGCCGTTGAAATTCACCGTGAACGCGCGACCGAAAGCTGAAACCGCTGCATAAGAGCTGCTGGTGGAATATTGAATAAAGGTACGGGCATACTTGCCAGCCTTTAATTTCGACGCAACATCGGTCGTCGAAGTCGTGCTGATAATATCGGCGTCGGCAGAAGTTACCCCGAAAATGCGGCTCAAACTGGACGCTTCGATGAGTTTAGCAACCTCAATCACGTCGTCAGCATCAAGCACATCAGCGCCATCAGCAACATCATCAGCGACAATCAGCCCATACCAGTTGGTATATTGCAGGCAGGCATTAACAGCTTGCACAATGGTTTCCACGCTTCCACCCTCGGAAGAGGTCAGAGTCTTCGCCCAGCGGCCAACATAAACCTGCGTCGGCTTCGGCGACTGGCTGAAGAAAACCTGCGCCGCTTCATATTCCGGGCTGTCGACTCCGAAGTCCTCGCCAATGTCCTCAACGGACGCATAAAGGCGAACGCGCTCCTGCACCGGAATGACAGTGGAAGAACCGAGAATCAGCAGCGCGCCGAAGTTACGACCAGTAGCCGCTTTCGGCGAGATGATCACATCAACGTTTACAACGTTGGATACAGGTAAGCCCTGCGTCATAGTTTATTCTCCAAAAAAGGTGACTGGCGCTTCCACCAGCGATTTGATGCCGTACTCGCGCACAACCTTCCGGCGCAGGCGCACCGTCATGTCGTAGCGGCGAACCCATTGCTGGTTGATAAGCTCGGGGAAAGGGGTCAGACCGGTATAGTCGCCCAGGGATAAACCGAGCGCGTTCAGCTCAGCATTATTTTGCGGGACAGATATGCCATCGCGAAAACGGGACGCATAAGACATACCCGCCGGGCCATAGAACGACGCCATGCACTCGAACGTTTCATGCCGCCAGAGCTGAGCGCCCTCGTCGGTCTGCCTGGTGAATGCAGGACTGTTATCAATGGGCCATCCGGTAACGCCGAACGCGCACCAGTTCGTTTCAACTGGTGGAAGTGGCGGCTGGTCTTTCTGCCAGCGCGGGCGAACCACCCCAGCAGGCAAGCCGGAAACGTTGCGCACCCACTGGCTTAATAGCCTGTCGAGCGCTTCGTCATAATCCGGATCGCCGCTGGTGGGTGTCAGCCATCCGCGCTCTGTGCTGGTGTTATTGCTCAACGGGATTACCCCCATCAAACGGCAACAGTTCACAATGTGCCTGGACGAAGCCAGCACCGTAAGCGGTATACGGGTCGACGAACGTCACACGATAATCACGGTTCTGATACGTCACGATATCGGCATCACGGCCAGTATGCCCCTGCGTGAGTCGCTCAGTCGTCACGATAAGAATCGCCCCGCTGATAACCTGCCCGGCCTGCATGCGGCGGTTTTCAAGAGAGCGGTCAACGGTAACAACCCCTGCAAACTGCGTTTTAACTTCGCTGTCGCTGCCGATCCCGTCCTCGTCCACCGTTTGTGCGCGACGCGTTACCCACAGGTTGAAGTCGCAAAAATCGGGGTCAAAAAGCACATCTGTTACATCAAGAGTCGGCATCTTTATCCCTCACAACGTGGGTAATGGCTCTGCGGTACTGCCCGGTGTCGATTAGTGGTTTTACCAGATCGGTTCCGGGCGGCTCGCCAGCAGCGCGGCGGGCAAGCTCCGCTTTAGCCCCTTTACGCCCGCGACGCGCGCGTGCTTCAACGGTGCTATCAGCAAGCGGCGTAAAGCCGGTAATGGTCATATAACGCCTGACACCATTAGCGGCCAGCATGCCAGCCTGGTTGAGGGCTCTTTCCGCGCCATCTGTATTACCATCAAGCGCAGCCTGCGCCGCTGCTTTGAGCTGCGGCACAGTCTGTTCCTCTACCGATTTAACGCCGGGGATCAGGTGCGGGCGTGGGGGGATGTTTTGCGCCGGTGAGCCGTATTCATTGACATAACCGATCCCGGCATTACCAAACGGAACATCTTCACGATCGCTGTCTTCCGAAGGAATGCCGACCAGTACATCCTTTTTGGTTAAAGACTTGAGTGCTTCGAGAATGGACTGAGCATTATCAACCCGCGTGGTTACGCCGCTTTTCATAGCTGGCGGCCGCCAGCGCCGAACATCGTGATCAGCTGATAGAATTCAGCGCCATATCGGGTGTTATTCCAGAAGCCCGCGTCAGGATTCAGCGTCATGCTGGTGTCATAGCTGACGCTTACCTTGTCAACGGATTTGGAGGACTGCACACCATTGGTTGAACCACCCGGACCGCCAACCAGCATCGCCCGGCTATCTGCCGCCCAGAGCGTCATGTAGTGAGCCACGAACAACTCGGCAAAGTACGGAAACAACTCTTTTCCGGTGACGTTTTCGCTCAGCAGCACATCGGCCAGATTCAGACGAAACTGGATTTGCGCTTCGGGATATTTGGCAGGGTCAGCAAACTGCGGGAAGTCGCGGCGAAAATCACTTACTGTTGGCAGGCTTTGATTCTTTGGCATCTTTCGCCCCATTACCGCCAGTCTGGGCGGCAGCAATCTGCGCTTGCAGGCTGTCGTTCTGCTCTTGCAGCTTGAGCAGCGCTTCTCGCAGATCGGCAATCAACTGATCTTTATCGATAATCTGCTTATCTTTGTCGGCAATCTGAGCTTGCAGGCTGTCGATAATGGGTTGCAGATCATCGGTGTCGCTAATCACGCTTTCGGAAAGCTCGGAGTGCGCCTGGGTGAACCAGTGCGACGCGACCTCTTCCGGTACGTTATGCCGTCCCCGGCCAAACTCCCTTTTTGACTGATCGCCGAGCGTCAGCGTAAACGGGGTGTGAACATGGATGGTAACCAGCTTTTCTTTCGCCATTTTCAGTTCCCTTCTGGCCCCTTTCGGGGCCGTTCTGGTTATCAGATACCGTCCACGTAGGACAGGGTTTCTTTGTACACTGGCTCAACCGCACCGAGCTTGCCGTAGTAGGTCGCAATCTGATACAGACCGCGATACTGGACAGGAACGCTCTGCAACGGCACCAGCGGATAGCGCACGTATTTCTTGTCGTTGGTGTAGGCGATCATACGGTCTTTACCGCCAACCCCACGCCCTTTCAGCCATTTGACCGCTTTGATTTCAAGCGGAACGCCGTTCTGGTGGAAAGCGATAGTGTTCACAGCCAGATAGGTCAGCAGTGACTGGTTACCCGCTTCGGAAACCTTACGGCTCGCCAGCAGTGAATACTGCTCTGGCGGAATGCGCAGATCAGAAGGCACGATGGAATAACCGGATGCTGCCCAGGCATTAGACAGAATGCTGTTCACGCTATCGAGGATCTCGTCGTTGGTTGAGTTCGCCCAGGTCTTCGGCGCGTTGTTCAGCGTCACACCGACGAGGTTTGCCAGACCTTTCAGGCCGAGTGCGTCATCACCGATGTAAACCTGCTCGTCGTTGTCCATCTGCCATTTGAGCTGCATCCCGTCGTACTTCTGGGTATCAATCGGGCGGCCTACCTGCTGAGCAGCTGCCAGCTCTACAACGGTCCAGCCCAGTTCCATACCCCAGAGGTTCAGTGGATTGCCGTCTTTGCTGATATCCACGTTCACGCCAGCAATAGCGGTGGAGTCTTTGCCTACCCAGTTTTTACCGTTCGGATTTGCGCCAGTACCCGCAGCGCCAAAACTGGTGTTAGTCCAGCTGGAAATGTCATCTGCGATAGAAACGTCTTCACGCAGCTGAATATCGCGGGTCCAGGTGTAACCCACCAGCGGCAGGTTCAACGTCTGGTCGAGTCGCTCCAGCTCCCCGATGAGAAAGGCACCAGAGCCATCAACGGTTGCCTGATCAAAAGTAATCATTCGTCTGTTCCTTAAATCTTCCAGGAGATTTCTACATTGCCGTTAGCGTCACCGGCCCCTGTGAATTCGGCGTTGGTCAGCGCCACGTTTTTGCCACTGACAGACGTGGACATGAAACCGCCCAGCGGCACGTCAATGGTTGAGTCGAGCGAAACAACCACATAGACAGGTGCGCCTTTTTTGATGGTGCTGGCATCGAAGCCAGATCCGAGGTTAACGGTCATGTAGCCACGCTTCATGGCGTCGCCCGGGAAATTCTTATCCGTCCCCACCTGGCGAATCATGTCTGGCTGCGATGTGGTCGGATACGGACGAACGTAGATCCCCTTCACCTTGTCGGCGGTGTCACCGTCCGCCAGCGGCACGAAAAAGCCGTCAGCGTCGTATTTGCCAGCCAGACCATAGGCAGCGAAGGCGTTAGCGGATTTAAGGATCACCGGTTCGACGGTTAAGTCCTGCGGGCGAGAGATAGCCCCGGCAATGCCAACAGGCATCCGGTACAGATATGCAGTCATTGGATTATCCTTTGCGGTTAGACCAGAAGTCGGCGTTTTGTTTGTTCAGGGAAGCGATGCTGGTCATGCCCATATTTGGACGGTGTGCATCGCCCGTGGTGCTGCGGGTGTTTCGCCCTTTTGCAATCTCAGACACGGCGTTAAACGCCATATCTACCGATTGCTTGGGCAATTTGCGGATATCCGCATCACCGACAACCTGGCGAACCAGTGTTTTGTCAGCGGCAGCCAGCACATCACGTTTGAACGCGGTCGGTTTCACCTTACGGCTCAGATCGATACCCGGGACGATAACCTCGGCACGCCAGGCAGAGTCACCGGTAATCGTGGTTTCCACTTCGTCGCCCTCGCCGTCGCAGGTCGGATCTTTTTTGTCTTTTTCATCAGGCTTATTGTCGTTATCGCAAGTCGCATTTCCTTCCAGCTTAGCCAGCAGGGCTTTGAGCAAGGTTTTGATATCGTCCTCGCCGTCGCCGGTTGGCTCTCCGCCCATTTCCGGCTTTTTGTCCGGCAATGGTTGCTGCGGTGAAAGGTTAATGTTGAGGTTAACGCCGCTCGGCAGATCCCCTTCGTCACCCGTTACCGCCGCTGGCGCAGAGTCCAGCAGTTCGTTCATGGTGTCAGCGTCACCCGTTTTGATGGCCGTGCGCATGCGGGTCCACCAGCTTTTCTTTTGATTTGCCATTGTGTCTCTGTCTCCAATTGCACAACGATTTCCGGCTCTGCCTTTAGGGACAAGAGCCACATGGTTTCCGGTAATATCGACCTGCTCGGCTTTACCTGGCTCGGTCTGCTCGTACTCCGCGTCATAGCCGCACGACACTTCACGCAGGCCATCTTCGATAAGCTGAATGGCGTTTTCGTCTTTGACGATAAGGTCAGCCAGCATCAAATCAGACTGCTCACCCGTCCCGCGCCGGACATTCTGGAGGTGCCCGACAGCAAGCTCTTTCCAGTTCTCGGGATTTACCAGCCGCACATTCCCGTTTTCATCTTCAGGATGCAGGATCGTGATGCTCATCCCTTCGAATGAGGCGAGCGTGGCCGGATGGAATACCTGCTCAGGAGAGCGCGTTACGACTATCTCGCCGAGCTTGTCGGGTTTGAGGTTTGGCAGATCGGCAGCGCCGTAGAGCTGTTTACCCGTTCGACCTATCGGCACGTCTTTACACAACAGAGAGCCGTCAGCCAGCTGATAGCGGGTTTCCCCCAGCCGGGTATTGAAAAAATATTTCATGGTTTACCTGCGATTCAGGCGAGATAAGAATGAGGGTTGGGGAAGACGATCTCTTTGTAACAGCGGCAGTTCGGGAGCTCGCCAGCATGACCGGTCATGCCGTCAAGCGTTGGAGGTCGGCCCCATTCGACAAACTTGCCCTCCATCTCACGATGAGAGTGCCGGACGTCGCCATCTTCGGCTGTACGCCAGATATAACCATTCGAACCAATTGACAGCGCACGCGCCTGATCGAGCGCGCCGGTTGCACGTCCAAGCTCGGTACGGGCGATAAGGTTCGCTCGTGAGCGTGACACGTCACCGGACGCTGCTATCTCTTTCGCGAATGGCTCAGCGCGGCCACCAGTCACAACGGCCTCGATGGCTTTGTTCTGAATGTCATACACCCGATCGGCGGCCTCAAGAGGTAGCGATTTGATGTACTTAATCTGCTCGGCAACGATGGATTTCATCACCTGGCCTACCGGGGCGCGGTCAACCATGTTGCGCAGCTCTGCGCTGATGTTCCGGCTGTGCTGACGCCACTGCTTTTCATTCTGGCGCGCAATGTCTGCGGTGAAGTTCTCAGCAACCTTCGTCGCCCAAGGGGTGATGATTTCGCTGTAGCGCTCCAGCGCATCCATTATCTCGGTGACGCTATCATTTGAACCATCGTAGCGCCCATTTACGATATCCCCGACCGCCCGCGCTATCTGCCGTAGGCTCGTTCGATATCGGATCTCCGCCTGGCGACTCTGGCGGTTTGTTGCCAAGTTCGCCGATGCCTGGCGGCGCTTCGTCTTCGGCATTCTCGATATCCTCGTCGGTAATGGATGCCCCGATGCCAGTGACGTCAGAGTTTTCGCGCAGGTCGGTCATCGCCGCCTTACGCGTCATTAATCCGTCGCTCAGCGCGGTGCTGATCGCGTTTGTGGTGTTTACGGCCACCGTTGAGCGGTCAACGTCAGACATTTGCCATAGCGGGTTAAACTCAAACGTGAAATCGTCCGGCAGCGGCTTACCGAGTTCCGAGCGGTGCATAATGTCCAGTATCCGGCGCATCGGCAGCCGTAAGCGGCGCTCCTGCAATGAGCTCACCCGGTCGTAATAGTTGGCGAGGTCTGCGTCACCAGTAGAGAAGCCTTTCGGGGACTGCCCGAACAGGCGCACCAGCGGGATACCAACGGCACCGCTGATCTGCTCAGCGAACTGCGAAAGAATGTCATCCAGACCGCTGAAGCTGTACTGATGGGTTTCGAACTTATCTCGCGAGTCCATGAGCGTCATGCCTTCATTACTCTGGAACTGGCGGATCAGGTCGAAGTTCTTCAGCAGCGCTTCGAACGCGGGGCCACCAAGCGCGATAAGCTCGCGCAGCTTCTCCACACTGTAGGTACGCAGATGCGCTTTGTAGACCAGTTGCGCCGCGCCGACAGTGGCGCTGTCGAACGCAGTAAGCCGATCCCAGATACGCTCTACAACCGACATTCCCCATTCGTTTTCGGTCATCTTCTGCTGGAATGGCAGCGTGACGCCATCAAAGCGGATCAGGCGGCTGTGATGGATGCGCCAGGCCGGAATGCCCGTTGCGGTGGTCACCACGTCGTAAAACTCAGGCTTGCCGAGGTCCGGCCCCATCTCTTTAATGCGGCGTGTCAGCACCGGGTTAATCATCCAGCGGTCGAGCGGGAGAATGCCCTTAAACTTGCCCTCGCCAATGGTTTCGAGCCGCAGCGGGGTCATTGGTGCCTGCCCCTCAATCATGATGAAGCCAACCGCGCCGCCGTAGAGACGCGACCATTTCAGCACGTCGTTCAGCGCATCCCAGATCTGCAACTCATCCAGCTGCGCTTCGAGGGTGCCACGGTCTTTGGCGTCAATCTCCGAGGTGATGCGAATGCCTTTGCGGGTCATATCGTCCGGGATAGCGTCGACCGCTTCGCCGATAACCCACGAACCGCGATAGGACCATTCCACCAGCATGCGGTTGCGGCTGGTGAAGTTCGCCCGGTAGGTCGATGCTGAGTGCTGGTTAGGCGTCTGCATCCCCACGCGGGCGACAAAGTTCTCGTAGCCATCAGCGGTGGCCTGCGCCGTTCGCTGAGAGGCTTGCTTGTTTCGTGCCATCAGGCCTGTCTCCCTAGCAGCTCCCAGATGTTCAGGGCTGAATTCATTGGCGCGTAGCTGATCATCACCGAGTCGGCGAGGTTCGGCGACTTGGTGCCGTCAGGCTGTTTATCAACAACGATTTTCCCCACACCGTTAATGGAGTAGGTCGGCTGCGACAGCTCGATGATGAGTTTGTCTTTGTTCGCCATAGTGCCGCTGATTGAGATGATTTCGTCCGGGTTGTAAGCCATCTTTTCAACCACAGCGCGATAGGTGTTCTGGAAAAGTTTGCGCAGACGCCACCAGCTCTGAGCCTTGGCGTTAGCGAAGAAGTCCTTGTTAAGGCGGGCGGCCTGTCCGTTGTCGCCGCGCACCGCTTCGTCGTCCGGATCAAACACCGCGCCGCTACCGCGAAACGGTGTGGCGAGTATTGACGGTCGGCGCGCAGCGTTACGCAGTTCGTTGATAGCGCGCGCATCTCCGCGAACGCCAGCACCCAGACCGTCCTCGTCGAAGCGAAACTCTTCGAGGTTGTCCTGTTCACAAAAGCCGAAGACCTTCTCAACAGACTGGTAAATGTCGCTGCCCACGCCGGACCATTCCCGCACGTTCTCCAGGAGGAAGCCGTGACGGGTCGAAAAGGCGTTTTTGTCCCGGCCTTCGTCGGCGACGTCCATCGCGCCCAGCCGTTTGCCCGTTGGCTGAATGCCCAGCTTGATATGCGCGTCGACGGCAGCCTGTACCCAGTCGGACGGGATCAGGACACCTTCCGCTGATGCGCTGTAGTTCAGGTCAAGTTCCTGCGCCACCACCACCGGATTGTCGATTTTCTCGCATTCCCTGCGATACCACTCTTCATCCTTGCGCGGGTCGTTTCGCCAGTGGAATGTGAATACCGGTATCTTCCCGCCGTGACGCTTCTGCGCGAACGGGTTCGCCATGCCGTTAACCGAGCTCAGGTCGATACGGCAGCGGGTGGTTTGCGACAGCGCCGCGTCAATCAGCAGAGGACGCTGGAGGAATGCAGCCTCATCCACCAGGTAGAGGGTGGTACGGTCACCACGACCGATATTGTCGCCAGCCTCGCCTTTGATGACCGCGCCAGTATCGGGAAACTCAACGCGCATGTACGGCGCGTGCTTCTTCTCGTCCCACGAACCGCGAAACTCGACGGGCAGCGTTTCCACGAACTTGCGCGCCTTCCAGAACAGCGCCTTCGGGTCTCCGGTGCTGTCGACGTATTCCTCTTTACGGGAGCCGAAGCCGATGACCATTTCTTTGTTGAAGAGGCAGAGCGAACAGGCCAGCCCGATCGCCGTCCAGCTGAGCCCCATTTCGCGGCTCTTTTCGGTGATGCCGTTCTCCAGCCGTTCGCGCCGCTCAATGATCCAGTGAATCCACTCTTCCTGTTTCGGAAACAGCAGAAAAGGGATGGTGACCGGCAGGCCATAATCGATGTTACGCGGGTCAGTAGTCATCCCCCAGTCGATGATGAACTGTGCCGGGTTGGTGCGGTAAAACTGCTTTAGCGCTGGCAGCATTTCAGGGTTCTGGCGAATGCGCTGTAAGCGCTCCATCCGCCATTCAAAAACCATCTGGTAATCAGGGTTTCTGAAATCGAATTCAAACGGGAGAGGCATGATCACCCCATCATCTTGCGGTAAATCTCTGCGGCCTGATCTGCGGTGAGGCTGGTCGTCTCGGTCTTGATCGGGCCGCCATCCTTGCCAGTGCTTTCAACCTTCAGCTTATTGGTGTAAGCGTCTCCAACCTCTTTCGCGGCCTGTTCAATCAGCTGCGCCGTCAGGGAGAAGTTTTTCATCCCCTCGGTTTTGGTTGCCATGCGGTCAAGCACGCGGAGCCGATAGGATTTGTTCGCTATCGGAATGTCACTGGTTTCGGTCAGGAATCGTTCGCGTGTCGCGTGGAACATCTCGATCCACTTCTTGGCTAAACCTTTGCTACTAGCCTTGGTTGGGTCGTGTGCTTCGGCTTGCTGGCGAGAAATAGTTAACCCAAACTCTTTCTTGACGGATTCGACAACTTGAGAAGGAGTATCAAAGCACGCAAGCGATTGAATGATGAAGGCTTTTACTTCCGGTTTTAAAGCAGCCATATTTCACCATCCGTCCATACCAGTCTAGAATTCACGCCAGCTTTAACATGCACGTCCCGCACGCTCTGGCAATATCGAGATGAGCAACCTCCGCTGGCTGATTCGCCGCATCAATCATTTCCTGCACGTCCCGGCTCGCACCGTAACGGCGAACCACGCCCACAAACTCTTCCACGTCATGGCCGCGCAGCTTCAGCTTTGGCTGCCCTTCCTGCGTGAACTTCGGCGCGCCAAATTCATCTGTCGCGTGGCAGATGTGATAAAGCTCGTGCTCTATCAGCGCGCAGAACTCCAGATCGGAACATTGCGAACAGTAATCGGCGGCGAGCGTGATGATGAACTGCGGCACCCTGCCGAACCATTCATACATCTGCTGCTCCATCCGCGCTTTCTGCCAGCCTCCAGCCCGCATTGCCACTTCTTCCGCCTGCCCCAGCACGGAACGCCCTTTCTTCTCGAAAGCGTTCGACGCCCAGAGAAAGCACAGATCCGCTTCAAGCAAATGCCGGTGATCAGGGTTGTAGAGGTCACCCTCATCGCTCAGGATGTGCTGATTCAGCCACTCGCCAACGTCATTAGCGGGCATAATGCTGATGTACGGCTTCGGGTCAGGTGGCATCGTAAAATGCGCTGGTGGGTGTGGTCTGTTCATGAATAATTCCAGTGCTCCATTATCGAAGCCCCTCAATGAAGGGCTTCTGTAATGCCGCGATCAGCCAATAAGTAATTCCGGCTGCGTTACCTGCATGATGTGCTCATGTTCGAGCTCCAGGACGCGCTTCTCTTTCTTCCGCTCGTTCATCAAACGGCTTCCGATCGTGCCTTTCAGCTTTGAGCGCGTTTCTTTGATGGCGTAGCGATGCTGCAATTCTTCACCCATCGCCATGCGCCGGTTTAGCTGCTCGGCCATCCAGTTGAAGGCATTGATGTAACACTCCTTCACTGCGGCAGCTGTTTTGCCAGTGAATCCCATCACTAGCATCATGCATCCGTCGCGGGTGATGTTATACATAGGTTGAACATCACCATTTTTATCAATGAAATCAATGGGCGCAAAATTGCGCTGGGTGAAGTCTTCGGAGCATTTCAGGTTACGTATGGCGCGCAAAACGTCTTTGTGTCGCTTACCAAAGTAGTCCGCTACCTTGAGTGATGTGGTGATTATCTTGTTATCGAAAGTCGTGACCATTTCACGAAAATCGAAAGCCGGAATAACTGACGGATTATTCATAGCGTGTACCTTTCTTTGAGATGAACCTTTGCCGCATAGGAAATCAGCCCGTCGAGGCTCGCCAGCACTAACTGACTTCCTCAAAGGCTCATTTCAAAGGGTATGGTTCGACGTGGTTTGAATGCGCTGCGGTGCGCGGTTTACTGCGGGCATAAAAAAGCCCGACCGAAGTCAGGCTCTGTTATTTGGGTAACGAATCATTTAAGACACTGCTCTTTGATGTAGTCCTGCATGCCGCGAATCATTTTGTCAGCGGTTGCGATTCCGTCCCGGTGATCGAAATAATTCCGTCGAGCGTCTGGAGTAAGTTCGGGGGATCCTGCATCATCCACGCCGGAGGCGGAGGTGGCTTTGGACACTCCAGGGCAGGTTGCAGCGATGCGCAGCCGTTTAGCGCCAGAATCGACATCCCGACGCAAATCGTTAATGGTTTTTTTCGCATCGGACAATTCCTTCGTGTATTTGGCATCCAGTGCAGCGACATCACGCTGACGTGTCTGCATGTCTTTGATGGTAGCGTGAGCCAGGCTGAGTTTCTCAGTGGCTTTATCGCGCTGGTCTTTATAGGTGATGGCGTTGTCGCGGTAGTGGTTAACGAAGAACGCCAGCACGCCGATTACCGACACCACAATCAGTTGCAGCCAGTAACGCTTAACCAGCGCGCCAATCATGATAGGAACAGAGTCCGCTCTGCCTCCCGCCGACGAGTCAGCCCGTTAAGGACCTTACCACCCGCTTTATTCCAGCGCAGGAACTCATCGGCAGCGCCAGCGTAATCTCCGGCGTTGAGTTTTCGCAGAAGAGTCGATGTCGACAGTGACCGGGCTCCGAGGTTGTACGTGAACGACACCAGGGCGTCGAATTGCCCCTGAGTCAGGCCGACTTTAACCAGGCGGGAAACGTCGCTTTCGTAGCTGACCAGTCCTGTCTTCAGCAGACGCTCTGCCGTTTCCTGCTTGATAGTCATCCCGGCGCGGATTGG
This sequence comes from Enterobacter sp. SENG-6, assembly GCF_001605945.1. Classification (NCBI taxonomy): domain Bacteria; kingdom Pseudomonadati; phylum Pseudomonadota; class Gammaproteobacteria; order Enterobacterales; family Enterobacteriaceae; genus Enterobacter; species Enterobacter sp. SENG-6. Next base: position 104,544 of record NZ_LOMM01000001.1, on the reverse strand, counting down.
TTTTCCATCCACAGGTTGAGTCCAGCCATAGCCGATCGTCCATACGCCCACGCTGTCCTGGTAAGCGGTGAGTCTACAGCCTTCGAATTCTTTGATTAGGGCAATGCCCTTTTCGCTGGTTTGCATGGACTACTCCGTTATAACGACCTTCGCCAGGTTCCCACGCGCCAGCCACACCGCCATGCAGATGACGGAGTTAAGCAGCAGATCGCCTAGATTAACCTGAACGTAGTGGCCGAGAAGAATGTTGAAGGCGTTGAATCCGGCGGCAAGGATGACCAGATAGGCCAGTACCGCGACACTCAGGCGATGACGCTTTCCCTCCTTACGGAAAAACATCAGCCTGACCATTATTAACAGGCAAACTATGGCGTTTGCATCCATCAGAAGAAGCTGCCATGTCATTTATCTTCCTCCCCCAGCCCCGGCATCTTCCCGCTTTTGGATTTGCGGAGAATGCGCAGCAGGACTGCCACGGAAATGGAAGCAGTGACAATTGCACCGACAGCTGGCGATACTTCAATGCTGGCCGGTGGCTTCATCAGGCTTAACGGCGTGTTGATGATTCCGGCCATGATTTTCGCCATGGGCACGGAGAAGAACACTCCACTGATAAACGATATCAGCGCAAAGATAGCCTGCTTCCAGAGTTGATGGGGATCTGATGTCAGAACGTATAGCGCCGTTCCGGCGAGTGATCCGAGCATCACTGCTGGAGTCGCCTCCGGAAACAGCGTGGCAAAGGTTACACCGACTGATGACGATGTAAGACCAACGCCTACGATAGTGAAGGTCTCAGACATATTTATTCCGTGTGTAGTTGATTCAGGCCCTCGGGACGATTTAACAAGTAGGCGTGTCGATGATGGTTCCCGGAGCCTGAAATAAAAAAGCCCACGGCGCGGTGGGCAATAGAGGGTAGTGCGTTGAGCTTTTGCTCTTATGGTCCTGGTAGGTATTTGGCGGGACAGGAAGGATTCGAACCTTCGACCAATCGGTTAACAGCCGATCTCACAACCTCTGTGCTTCTGACCCTGAATGCAAAAAGCCCCTGCATTTCTGCAAGGGCTTAAATGTGGTTCACACCGCTCCGCGCAAGGCATCTCCGCTGGTGGGTAAGCTCTTTCGCCTTTGACGTCCGAGCATATCTGAATTATGCAGTTTCAAAACTCGTTTTCAAGTCTTTTTCGCAAGTTTTTGCATTTTCGAAGCCAAATTCATCTTTTAACGTGAAGAAGACAGCAGAATTAAACAACTCAATACACCAGCGCACGCGGTCAATACATTGCTTTTCGGTCAGAAACGGCGCGTAGTAATATTGCATCCACCGTGCCATGTCATTAATGGTTTTCCTCCAGGTGTAATAGTCCTTCCCTATCTCATACACGGGATTCCCCGGCTTGAAGGACTTCATGATGATAGCCTCCATGAATGCAGCTTCCTCTTGATCCCCGGCGTTGCCGATCAGGTCAGAAAGTAATTTCTTCGGCCAGATGATGGCTTTAGCCTGCTCAAACAACGCATCTCCGGTATAGCCAATTTTACGCAGACCAGACAGTACGGTAGCGATCCGCTCCTGCTGTTCGCCAGTCCAGCCGGTCAATATCATTGACCACATACCACCGCCACCAGAAAGGTGCTCTGTTCCGCTGCCCCCGTACATGCCGCCCCAGTGGTTCAGCAACGAACGAACCCAACGACTTTGCGATGGTGTCAGTCGACGGTATTTCCCCAGGTAAGATCTGCGCGGTGCTGCTGCCAGCGTCACCCAGGCGTTTTGCGGGTTGGTACGCTCAACAGACGCTTTCTGGTAATTGTTAATGTCGTTGCGTGTCATTCTGCATTCTCCTGGATAATGATCTGGCCTGTCTCTCCCCATCGTTTCGTTACCCTGCCGTCCCATATCCGACAGTCATCATCGAATATCGCATCCAGTAACGCTTTCTCCAGATTGTCCTTATCCGGCTTGGTCTGGTGTGGCTGTCCGTCATGCTGCTGACGCTTCTTCTTGCTCCAGCTTTTCGGCATGGGCAAAACGAATGTTATGTGGTAACCGGATTCCGGGAGGGTTATACCGAGACGGCGAACCTGAGCTTTAAAGAACCAGTAAGCGGAGGTTTCCGGCCTGCTGCGCCAGCGATCGCTCCGAGTCATGCGGGGCTTGCCGATCGGCGTGATATCGTAAATTTTCATGCTGGCACCACCAGCCCAAGGCGGGCGATCTGGATAACGGTCAGAACGATAGCGCGGTCCATCAGCTGGCGGCGTTCGTCGCGCGATAGCTTGCTCCCGTTGTCGATGCTGTCGTGGCAGCAAACGCAGATCGCCGCCGTGGCGCAATCATCGGCTTTCAGGCCCATGCCTTTACCTTCATTGCGATGCGCTACCTGCGTCCCCCACGAGCCGCATAACACGCACTGTTCGATCTGCCCGACAGCAGCGAGCCATTTTTTGCTTCGGTAGGTTCTCTGATTGGGGTTATTTCGCATTGCTTTCCCCCCAGCGCTTTGCCCACTCGATTTCATTGCGGGATTGTTCGCTGAATGTGACGCCCTGCTGGGTGCCGAACCAGTAAATTGCCTCTATGACTTCTACCATCTGGGGGATGGTCATTTTGCTGGTGCGTTGGCCGAACATCACGACGCCGCCATCAAGCCCGGGGGCCATTCGCTGTTCCTGCTTTTTGGTCTTCGCCACCAGCGCGGTGATGAGGTCTTTCCAGTCGTCGGAATCGTATTTATTGCCGAACCAGAGAACCTGGTCGGAAAGGTCTTTCAGTAGCGGCCACATCTTGCGGTTTTGAATGGCGGTGCGCGTCGATTCTTTCACGTCCAGAATCAGCGGGCGCTTGCTGTCGACCGGCAACTGACGAATGTAGTTGATAGCGTTCTGCTTAACGCTTTCATTAACGAGGTGGAATTGTTGGCTCACGCGTCACCCCCGAAGAGGTTAAGCGACAGATACGACAAATCGCTGACGTCGGATAACGTCAGGCGATTGTGTTTAAGCTGGTGGTGCTGCGCCATGGTGTTCTCCGTGGCGCGAATGTCCGGGTGTCAGTTGTTCAGGCTGACAGGGATATTATGGCTGGGCATTGTGGCAAAAGCAATTTAACGCCGACAAAAAAAGCCTCCGAAGAGGCTTGTATGTTATTGATTACATTGTGACATGTCACACCGATAGTTTAGTTTCATGCCAGCCACGCGTAAGCCAGCATTGCGAATCACCGTCGCACGGACACGACTTAACCGGCAGGCTGTCACCACACTTCCCGCACCGGTTAGCACTGATGGCTTTAATGCGACCGCGCACCCGGGCATCATCCTGGCGGATCAGAAGCGCAATGTATTCGCTCAGTTCGTATGGGTCACGACCCGGGCGCCGCCCAGCGCAGTTCCGCGCCAGCATCTCCAGTTCCTGCGTATCAAGCATGAGCTAAAATTTACGACCACCAGCAGCAGCTTGCCGGGCTCGCTGGGCGGCTTTGCGTTCAGCGGCAGATTTAGCCATGACCGGACTCCTGAATAGCGGCACGACAGGCTTGTTCAACATGTGTGCGTACCATTTCCCGGCAATCTTCCGCATTGTCGGCATAAGTTGCCATAATTCCATTTACTGCTGCGCTGATCACAGAATCAGGCACTGTCTGCGGCGCTGGCTTAAGATGCTGGCGCGGCTCTCCGTCCTTCGGCTCCGGCCACTGGCGCGCCATGTTCACTTTCAGCTTTTCTTCCATCGCAGCTGTGATTTCACCGTCACTGATACCGGCGCGCCGCTGGGCGTCCCATAACAGGAACTGCATGTCAGCCCACTCGCTGAGGTCGTCAGGTTCTGCGGCAGCTTCCAGCGCCTCTTTCGACAGGTGTTTAAGCGGGCCAACGGGACCAACATCGCCGAAAGTCTTATCTGACCATTCAGCGTGTTCACGGCGAACCTGTTCGCGCTTACTTACAGGTTGGCTACCCTGAAGCATGGCGGCGTGGCAGGCATCCTCAACGTTCTTCACTGCATCTGCGCAGTAGTTATAGCGATTGCATTCCACTAACTTCTGCTTGAGATTTTCAATTGCTTGCGCGACATCAGCCTGTATTGGCGGAACGGCTGTCTGCTGCTCTCGAACGTCATTAGTCGCTATCGGTTCTGCTGCCAACTGACTGGCATATTTGTTAATGGTAACGATAAGCTCTTGCTCGGCCTCATCCAGACAATCACCGATACCTCGTCTGTCGCCGTCGAAATGATCGAAGTCTGTGCGAATTCTGGCGACTTTACGGATTGCTGATAACACCTCATCAGGAATCACCGGAGAGTTGCCACCCTGAACAGTAGGCATATCCGGACCTTTGCGAATCGCCCTGGCAAGATCGATTGGGTCATCGTACAACCAGTCACCTGTTTGCGGATGATTGGCTTCTGCCAATTGTGCAGCCCACTCCAGGCCGTCTTTGTGTCCTTGCAGATAGTCCAGCGGTAACTCATCACTATTACTTACAGGTTCGGCCTGAAGCATGGCTGCGCGATAGGCGTTCCAGCCGACAGCTTTTCCGTGTTCAAACGCGCTGTCAAAGTCATCATCCATTTCCATCGCATCAGGCACAGATACCGGCGCTGGCGGGGCGGTGTAAAAATACTCATCCTCAATCCCATCAACGGGCTTTGAGAAGCCGATAAAATCACCATAATGCCAAGGATAGGGGCCGTATGGTTCAGAGGTCACCCGACGCCAGCGGTGAATGGCAGGCTCCGCTTCGAGCGATGCCAGCGCGATACGCGCATTATTAATCAGGAGGCTATCAGCAGGAGATAAAACAACATGAGCGTTACCCTCCGCATCAATTTCAGAATTCGTAATTTTTCTGAACAGCTTTGCCAGTTCTCTGGTAATAGTGCTCATGGGCGAATCTCCGTCCTGCCACCAAGTAAGCGGATTGCCACTCGTTCCCGGAAGGTAAGCGGTCGATGGTGTCCGCGGGCATTAACAATTTCAGGCTTTCCATTAGGCGGATAATTGACCCTGACCGATTGACCATCTAGCGCGTGAGAAGCCTCGAGTAGTGCTGACTTTAAGTGCGCAGGGCACTCTTTCTGCACCCGCTCGCCGTCTGAAATGACACCTGCAATCCCCTGAAGCATGCTGGCTAAATTGCTGAGATAATTTTTCACATTCACTCTCCTTTACCGGTGCCATAGGCAGATAAGCACTCTTCAAATCCAGCCTGATTATCCGTTTGACCTAAACTGAAGCCATGCTGAAGACCATGACGAAATGCGCTATCTTGCAATTTATCTGCGCTATCGAGCTTCGCTTCCAGCTCAGCAATCCGCTTCTCTGCGGCTTCCAGCTCATCCAGCAGCGCCAGCACGGTGGCGGGGTTGGCTGCGGCGATAAATGCAGCATCACGCGCTTCGTTTTCACTGAATACCATGGCTATTTGCTCATGGTTCACGCCGTCAGTGGAGTAAATCTCATCGTCGAACTCAACAGCCCACCGGCCTTTCGTCGCCTTCTCCGCTGCTTCCCGTAATCCACGTTTGTCGATGTTGCTCATTGGGCGGCCTCCTGAATAACAGCACCTTTGGATTCAATGCGCTTATGGCGCTCACGAAACCACTGGTGAAGATCCATCAGCTCTTTGTCGAGTGGCGCGTATTCGCGGTCAAAATAGGCCTGAGCGTCTTTCTCGTCCTCGTTGGGTAGCTCGCCGGGACCAAGCAGGGTGTTAAAAATCCAGGCCATCCCGTTCTTGGCGTCGCCGGTGGTGCGCCAGTCGATAACAGCCGCTTGCATGACAAGCAGGTTCTTACCGAACATCCGATCAAGCTCTTTGAAGCGATTGCGGATGTACTCATTCTCGTCTTTCAGCTCGGTGTTCTGCTTATCTGCGTCAGCCAACACATCAGCGCGAGCACGCTGCACATCCAGCTGCGTCGCCAGTTCGCGCACCAGCGCGGCAGACTCAGCGCAATGCAGCTCTTTCGCCAGCGCATGCCCGGCAGCTACGAGTTCTTTGGTTTTGTTGGTCATACCGCACTCTCCTGATGAATGATTTCCAGATCCAGCTTTTGAGCCAGAGCGTGTTCCGCTTTTGCGCCTGCGGAGTTCTGCCAGCCGGACAGCAGGAAAATGCCGTCAGCGCAGCGGAGCATAGCGAGACAAATATCCATGTACTCTGGCTGGCTCAGGCCATCGGGAAGCGTCGCGGGGTTTAACACCACATGGCCTTCCGAAGCCAGGCGCAAAGCCTCAAAATGGAACGCAGGGCGGTTATATTTCGGGATGCCGGTCATTGGCCCAGCAATGTAAATTTTCATCAAAATTCCCTCTTTTTGTTGGGTCTGGCATCATTCGCGCGGCGTTTCTGCTCAGCAGCAGCCTGGTCACAGTCGTAGATCGCACCGTTGCGCTGGTCGCAATACACAACGCCGGTCGGACCGTGGCGGTTCAGTCGCAACAGCAATTCGGTAGCCGCCTGATCTGCGTTTTCGTCGTATGCGCCTTCGCGGTAGATGCCGATCCAGTAATCGCAATCCTGCTCAATCTGCCCGGTGTCGCGGGAATCACTCGGCATCGGGCGTTTGTTGGTGCGCTTCTCCAGATCGCGGTTCAGCTGGGTAAGCAGCACCACGATGCAGTTCAGTTCCTTCGCCAGGTTCTTCAGCCCCTTAGTTATAATCCCGTAGGCCAGGTCGTTACGGTCTGCCTTGTCGGCTGTCATCAAGGTCAGGTAGTCCACCAGCACCATGCCGACAGCGCCGCGTTCGCGTTTAATGCGTCGTGACTCTGCGACAATGTGCGCCAGCGTGATCCCGGGAGTGTCGTCGACGTACAGATTCCCGGTCTGGGCAAGACGTCCACCAGCGGCAAAAGCCATTGCCACCTGCGCGTCGTCGTACCGATCGCCATAAAACACGTCGGTATTCACGCGGCTTACCTGCCCGATCATGCGCTCCACAATCTGCTTATCCGGCATTTCGAGGCTGAACATCAGCGCGGGGAGCAGCTCAACCTCGGCACAGTTGACGGCCAGCTGGCTATACAGCGTGGTTTTACCCATCTTTGGACGTGCGCCGATCACCATCAGAGCGCCTTTAACCAGCCCTTTCGGTTGCAGCAGGTCATCCAGCGAGCCGATCCCCGTCGACAGTCCACGCGTTGCGTCTGAGTCGCTCCAGCGAGCTTCCACCTCGTCCACCCAGTCGCCCATCACTTCCGAAAATTCGCGGAGCCCCCGACGATTACCGGTTTTCGCGTAGTCAGCGATATCGGTGAACAGGGTCTGAATAGCGTCAAACTTCTGGCTGGTGGTCATCCCGTTGCGGGAGAACAGCAATTCAGTGGCGCTGGTCAGCTTGTCAATGCCGTAACGCTCCATGGCTTTCTCGCGCACCAGCATGGCGTAGTGAACGATGTTCGCCGCGCTGGGAGTGTTTTTGGATATCTCGGCCATGTAAGCGAAGCCACCAGCCTGCTCGCCAAGCCCTTTCGACTCCAGCGACTCAATCAGGGTGATCAGGTCGATAGGCTTCTGGTTGGCTACCAGCTCCCGCATCTCGGCGAAAATCACCTGGTGGGGGCGGATGTAGAACGATTCTGGTTTGAGCATAGACATAGCGGTCTGGCAGCGATCGCTACCGCTATCCAGCATCATGCCGCCCAGCACACTTTGTTCGGCTTCGATGTTCTGAGGGATCATGTTCATGTCGGTCATAGCGCCTTCTCCCTGGTTTTCAGCAGGGTGTCAGAGCGCAACAGATAATCGAAACTGGCGCGCCAGCCTCTGTCGTTCTCACCGAAGTAAAATTTTGGTGCTCGTTCAGCGAAAGCCGCGAAGTAATTCTCCACCGCCTCGACGGTTGGCTCTTTCAGTTCGGTCAGCAGGCGTTTGATAGCACGGCGACGTTTGTCGTTTAGTGCCTCTGCCTGAGGAAGGCGGTCTCCCAGGGTGGTGTTGTATGCAGACAGCACTGCCTGGTAGTCGATCGGGGTTTTCTTTGAGACAGATTTTTCTTCCTGCCCGACACACTCCCCCTCTGGGGGTTGGGGGGTATTAGTATTTAATGTATTTATATGTCTTTGGTGTTCCCCTGAATTGAGGGATTCTTCTTCCCCTGATTTAGGGGATTTTCCCTCATTTTGAGGTATACCCTGATTTGAGGGATTATCCCCTGAATTGAGGGATTCTTCTTCCTCGTTATTTATCCCTTGTTTTGAGGGATTTCCTGTATCGCAGCTTTCACCGGCTGGTAGTAACCATTCGGCGGTGTTTTTATTCGGTCCAATGCTCCTTCCCACCTGGGTTAGCAGGTTCATTCCGACGAGCTGGACGCGCGCTTCACTCACGCGCTTTTCTGGCAGCTTTGCTATCTGAGCAATCTGAGAATTGGCAATCCTGTCCATGGGCTTATTCCACCCATAAGTCAGGCGCAGAACAGCAAGCAGGACTTTGAATTGTCGCTTCGTCAGGTCAGCGCCTGCGTATTCTTCCAGAAGCATGTTTGCCAGGCGCGTAAAACCATCATCAAGATCTGCCACCCGACGCTCCACGACCGTAAGAGCCGGTCTGATTGGTATGACTGTTGCGAGATTACCCACGGCTTTCCTCCTTACGCTTCAACTCCTCCAGGATGGCGCGCATCTTCTCGGCCACTACCGGATTAATCGAACGCACGAAGCGGTCGCGGGTATTGTTTTTATGTACAGCGGTCTGGTAATAGCGGTTGTTTTTTGCCATTATTCCTCCTGCAATTGGTCGAACATTTGCACCTGAGAGCCGCTTGTGTTCGTGCACAGCGGCTTTCGCCTTTTCAGAACAGGCCCGGCTGGGCGTTCCGTTTAACTTTTCGCTTCTCAAAGCGGTCAGCAGGTAACTGCTGCTTCTCCGCCCACAGCTTTGCGTGCCGTAAAACATCATCAAAAATCTTCCCCTTTCTGCTTGCCTGGCTCATGCGCTTGTACATGTCGATAGCCTGGAACGCCCCCCCTGAGCCACTCCCAGAGAGAAACCGAGCTTCAGCAGTTCTTCACGGACATGCTTTTCGATGAATTCGATATGGTTCATGGCTTAATCCCACCCCAGCGGCCCCGGCCTTGCTCGTTCGGCTTTCAGCCCGATATCAGCGAGCGTTTCGACTGATGCCAGGTATTCACGCGATACCAGCACTGCTTCCGGGGGCGCAGCCTGAATCCCAAGGAAGGCCAGTTCTTTCGCCATAGTGCTGAAATGCCCTTCGGCTTTACGCCTGCTGGCTGTCGACTCGCTGATGCCCATATGCTCGGCGTAAGACTTCTGGCCCACTGATGCAAGCCGGTTGAGCAAGACGCTTTCGATCTCAACCGGATTGATTACTGGCGGGTCTAACTTTCGTGCGATTGCGTTCTCCATTGGTAACAATCTCCTGGTGTTAATTGGAGGCCGGGAATTAGACGGCTTTCGGTTTGCTCACTTCGAGTATCTGGTCAGCGGTAAATTGCCCATCAGATGCCTGTGCGATTTTTTCTGCGTATTTGGTTTCACCGGTGTAATCGGTACGCGGAAGGCTGCCACTTCCAATCCACTTGTAGATCGCTCGTGGTGTTAGTTCGCAGGCTCGCGCAACGACAGGTACGCGGATTTTTTTGATGATTTGACCGAGGCTGGTAGGTTGCATTTTCAATCCTCTAAATTGAACTGTAGGTACATATTATGTCGGAACTGATAGTTCACGCAAGTGGTATTATGATTGAACCTATGGTTCAAGAAGAAAAAGCGCGTATTGATTTCTCCAAACGGCTAGCGCTGGCCTGTGATAAAGCTGGTATGCCTGCTCATGGTCGTCAGGCTGAAATCGCTAAGCGAATGAAGCTCACGCCAAAAGCGGTAAGCAAGTGGTTCAATGGGGAAGCCATTCCTAGACGTGGGAAGCTGCAAGAATTAGCGGCTATAATTGGCACATCTTCGTCACATCTGTTAGGTGATAGTGCCATTGATGGAATATCGGAGGGGCATTTGATAATGAGGGACGACTCTTATCGTGTGGATGTGTTTGATATTCAAGCCAGCGCCGGGCAAGGAGTTCTCGTGCGAGATGAATTTATCGAAACCATAAAATCCATTGAATACTCCACTGAAGAGGCGCGAGCTGTCTTCGGTGGTCGGCCCGCAGACCACATAAAAATGATCGCTGTGAACGGAGATTCAATGTCAGGGACATTTGAACCGCGTGACCAGATCTTCGTCGATGTCAGTATTGATTGTTTTGATGGTGATGGAATCTACATCTTTGTATTAGATAATGATCTCTATATTAAACGCCTCCAGAAGCAGCATAAAAAGCTGGCCGTCATCTCTGATAACAAAAAGTATGAGACATGGTACATCGAAGACGGGGACTACACTTCGCTTCGAATCTGCGCGAAGGTTCTTGTTAGCCAGTCAAGAGCGTATCGTTTCCATAGTTGATGAAGTTCGACTGCCAAGCCCAGCACAACAAATCCCTCACAACGTCTCTCACGTAAAATAATTAACCTTAAAGTTCATATAGATAACTAAATATGAACTTTCCATTCTTAAAAATTGTACTTTTGGTACTTTACATATTTGAACCTTTAGTACATTATCACCTCATCCAAACAACGCATTCAAACGCGAATGCCCGGGTAAAAGTTCTGGCAGCCGGGAAGACGGCAAGGGGATGAGATGAAAACTAACCACGCAGTACCAAACAACGGTCGTGCAGTCGTCATGCGCAACAGTCGCACCGGCGCAGCATGGCGGGTTTCCTACGACTACCGCGACGGCACCTACTGGCACGAACCGCAGGGAAACCTGCGCAACATTCGCCGCCCTTATGCCTCACGCACCATCGAACCAAATCTTGTGCCTGCGGGGACTCACTGATGGGAGCCCTGTACGCATTAGTGCTGACCATCACCATGACGAACGGTGATTACCAGGATGCTGTCGTCGGTATTTTCGACAATCAGCAGCAATGTGAAGCGGCAGCGAGTGAGCAAATGGGCATCACTAACTGCTATCCAGTCGAAGGCATCATTCACGCTGACGAAACGCCAGCGGGTTATGACGCGAAATTTTGAGGGGTAAGGGATGTGCAACTGTATGAATGAAGTTGGTGCTCAAATCGAAGCACGGCTTAAAGAGAAGGTTCCGGAGGGCGCTGAAGTGAGTGAAAGCATCCTTGATCGCGGTTGGGAAAATCAGGTTCTTTCTCTTTCTGATGGCGGCTCACACGTCACGCTGAAATACAAACTGGCGTACCGGGCCAAAAAGAAAAACGGCGAAATGGCTAAAAACCTGAACCGCCTGGAAACCAATGTGAAAATGAGTTTCTGCCCGTTCTGCGGCGAATCTCAGGGCTAACACCACCAGCAAAACCGAATTTAGCAAATGGTCGGCTTATACAGCGACGGGATTCTTACAACCTTTTTTCAGAGGAATGGATATGCAGGCTACGACCAAACAGCAGCAGGCGATGAACCTTATCGCGTTGCTGTGCCTGATGTACCACTTATCGCCAGCTGATCTTGAGGCCATCGCCCACCAGCTCGCGCACTTCGATGCAGTTTGTGATTACAGAACACAGGGGACTAACAATGTTGCGTGTCATTGATACCGAAACAACTGGGCTGGAAGGCGGCCCGGAAACTGTGGTGGAAATCGCCAGCGTCGATATTGTCGATGGCGTGATCTGCAACCCAATGAGCGACCTCGTTAAGCCAGGCGTGGCGATCGGTTTTGAGGCCATGGCTATTCACCATATCACCGAAGATATGGTGGAAGGCGCGCCTCTGCTCAGTGAAGTAATTGGCCGCTATATGGGCGCTGACGCATATGTCGCCCACAACGCAAAGTTCGATAAAGCCAAACTTCCTGCAATGAACGCCCCGTGGATCTGTACCGCTAAGCTGGCGCGTTCGCTCCTGCCTGATCACAAGAGCCACAGCAACCAGTACCTGCGTTACAGCCTCGGGCTGAAACCGGAAGTACCTGAAGGGCTTTACGCTCACCGCGCGCTGTATGACTGCTACGTCACCGCCGAATTGCTGCTCTATATGGGCCGCCTGGCGAAATGGACGATGGGCGAAATGCGCGCCATTTCCAATAACCCTTCCCTGCTGCATGCGCTCCGCTTCGGTAAGCATAAAGGCGTCTCGTTCGCAGAGCTGGCAAAAACAGAACCGGGTTACCTGCGCTGGCTCGTTGCCAACAGCGACGACGAAGACGTGCTGTTTACGGCTGAACACTGGCTGAACGGGGGTAAATGATGGGTACTCCAGTGCTGATCCTCGGTGACTCTGGCGCGGGCAAGTCCTACAGCCTGCGCAACTTCAATCCGGACGATGTGATGCTGCTCCAGTGCATCCCCAAAATGCTGCCGTTCAAGTCTGCGGGCTGGAAACTTCACGGCAAGCTGCTGCCAGACGGAAGCAAACAGCGCGGTAACGTTCTGCGCTCGGATAACTGGGAAACTGTGCTGGACACCATCTATCGCATGGTGCAATCGAAAACGCGCCGCGTCCTGATCATCGACGATTTCCAGGTGGTCATGCAGCACGAAAACATGAACCGCGCGTACCAGACCGGCTATGCCAAGTTCACCGAAATGGCAGATCACATCTGGCGAATCATCATGGCGGCCACCGAGCTGCCGGACGACTTCCGCGTTTATTTCCTGGCTCACACCGAAGAGACCGAGGGAAAGATCCGCATGAAGACCACCGGGAAGATGCTCAACGAAAAGCTGACGCCAGAGGGCTATTTCTCCATCGTGCTGCGCGCCATCAAGAAGGACGGCAAACACGTCTTTCTCATCAAAGGCGATGACAACGACACCGCCAAAGCACCGCCTGACCTGTTCCCTGATCAGACGGAAATGGACAACGACCTCCACGCCGTAGACGTGGCTATCACCGAATTTATGACCGAATTGTAACTTTGAGGATTTAACGATGAACCAACCAATGACTTTTATGTGGAACAACGAAACGGCTGAGATGGCGAAGAAAGCTGGCGCAACAGGCGGGATCAGCGAAACCGGCGCTTACGAGGGCGAAATCGTTTCTGCGGTGTACACCTTCGGGAAAGACGGAAGCCAGTCCCAGGCGCTCGAACTGAGCCTGGATTCCAACGGGCTTAAGGCGAATTTCCTGCGCATTAACTTCCTCGGTAAAGACGGCCAGCAGACGTTCGGCATGGGGCTGGTATCAGCGCTGATGTGGGTCGCCCAGGTCAAACAGGCGCAACCGCAGCAGGTACAGGGTCAAAACGGCATCGAATGGCACTGCCCGGCACTGGTTGGCAAAAAGGTGGGCCTGTTCCTCCAGAAGGTGCTGTACACCAAAAACGACGGCGGCGACGGTTACAAGTTCGAAGTGCGCCACGTTTTCCAGCCGGGAACGCGTAAGACCTACGCCGAACATGCTGAGAACGCTCCAGCGGAAGCGATAGCCGCGCTTGAACTGTCGATGAAGGATAAAGACGAACGTATGCACGGCGGCGCGCAGTTCTCTGGCCCGCGCAATGCCCAGCATAGCGGTAACCCTTATGCAAATCAGACTGGCGGCGCACCACAATCTCGCTTGCAGCAGAACAGCGGTCAGCCACCGGTCGACTTTGACGACGATATTCCGTTTGCTCCGATCGGTCTTCCGTTCCCTTCTCACTCTATCTATGCGTTATGACGCACGCACAGGACGAAATCAGGGTTGGCGCGGTGCGCCTGCCCTGGCTCAAAGAGAAAAACGGATGGTTGCTGCCGTGGGGTGATGTCGTTACCAACCCACTTAAGGCACAACGACTGACTGAAGAACTTAACGATAAGCAGGTGGCGGCATGAGTGATTGTGCTGAGATGTCGACTCAAGAGGCAGAAACAGCGCCGCGTAGCTGGCAGCGCCCGTTCCTTAAATGGGCTGGCGGAAAATATTCGCTGCTGCCGGAACTGGATCGCCTGATCCCCGCAGGGAAACGCCTTATTGAGCCTTTTGTAGGTGGCGGATCGGTGTTCCTTAACTCAGACAAGCACGAACGCTTCCTTCTGGCTGACGTCAACGCTGACCTGATTAACCTGTATCAGATGCTGGCGGTGGTCCCCGACTCGGTGATCTATGAGGCAATGAAAGCATTCAGGCATCTGAATGATGCCGAAAACTACACGGTAATTCGTGAAGCGTTCAACGCGCAGCGGCTGGATGCGGTTGAGCGCGCAGCAGCATTCCTTTACCTCAACCGGCACTGCTTCAACGGCCTGATCCGTTACAACCTGGACGGTTTTTTTAACGTCGGCTTTGGGAAATATAAAGCGCCATATTTCCCGGAAGAAGAGATCAAGGCATTTAAGCGGAAGGCTCACTCATGCGTATTCATGAATGCAGGCTTCAGGCGCACGCTCGCGCTGGCAGGTGCTGGTGACGTCGTTTACTGCGATCCGCCTTATGAACCGCTGCCAGGCACCGCTGGTTTCACTAACTACGCGGCTGGTGGGTTCTCATGGGATAGCCAGGTGGAGCTTGCGGAAAGCTGTGTGGCAGCCCACCAGCGGGGGGCAAAAGTTGTGATCAGCAATTCTACCGCACCGCGAGTAATTGAACTTTACGAACAGCACGGCTTCACTCTGCACCACGTCAGTGCTCGCCGGGCTATATCCAGCAAAGGCAGCACCCGCGAAACAGCGAGTGATGTCGTAGCCACTTTGGGAGTGAAGTGATGATGAGGCTGATTAATCGCAGTAAGCAATCACCTATCGGTCGCCGCGCTTGCGATGCTGCGCTGGCGGCGCACCACGAAAAATATGGCGATTACGGCAGGCAGAAGCACCAGACAAATTACACCGTTGAGGTGGATGGCATGAAGGTCACCGTCGAAGTCGTCAACCGGGCCACCAGCTATGTCGCCACAGCAATGATCGGCGTTCGTAAACTTCGAAACCTGCCAGCACAGGCACACTGATTAACAACGACGGCCCCGGATGGGGCTACTGGAGAACATCGATGGACGAAGAAGTATTTACCAGAGATGAGGCCGCCGCCTTCCTTAAAGTGGATAAAGGCACGATTGCCCAGTGGATAAAGTCCGGTCGCCTGGCTGCCACCCGAAAAAATCCACATAAGAAAAAAAGCCCATACCTGATCTGTAAAACAGACTGTATTGCGGCAGTGAAGAACCCGATCCACAATCAACCCGTGAATGCGGTTGATGTGCAGGAGGATAAAGCATGTCAATCAAACAACGTGCCGGTACGTGGCACTGCGACTTCGTTACGCCTGGTGGAAGTCGAATTAGACGGTCTCTTGGGACAACGGACAAAAGGCAAGCGCAGGAGCTCTATGATCAGCTGAAAGCTGAAGCATGGCGAGTTGATAAGATGGGGGAGTATAAGCCGCGAACGTTTGATGAAGCGTGCGTTCGCTGGCTTAACGAAAAGCAGCACAAGAAAAGCCTGGACGATGACAAAAGCCGGATCGGATTCTGGAGGATGCACTTCAAAGGAATGGACTTGTCAGCAATTACGGAAGACAGGATCTTGTCGGCGGTGAGTTCGATGGTTAATCGCAAACATCGAATGAACTGGGAGGCTAAGCGGGACAGCCTGCTGCGAAGAGGTAAGCCGGTTCCTGAATTTAAGGATAAACCAGCGTCGCTGGCGACGAAGGCAACGCACCTTGCATTCATCCGGGCGCTGTTACGATGCGCGGCCAACGAATGGCGATGGATAGCCAAAGCGCCGAACATCAAATGCCCGGTGCCAAAAAATAAGCGTATTCGCTGGCTAACCAAAGAGGAAGCGGCGAACCTGATCCGGGAGCTTCCCGAGCATATGAAGCCAGTTGTTATTTTTGCACTGGCGACGGGGCTGCGCAGGTCGAACATCACAGATCTGGAGTGGTCGCAAATTGATATGCAGAGGAAGGTCGCGTGGATTCACCCCGAGGACGCGAAAGCAGGAAGGGCGATTGGGGTCGCCCTGAACGAATCGGCCTGTAAGGTGCTGCGGGAGCAGCTGGGGAAACATAACCGGTGGGTCTTTGTTCACACTGAATCATCAGTTCGCCCGGATGGAACGAGAACAAAGTCAGTGCGCAAAATGCGGTCTGATGCTAACACGGCATGGCGCGCAGCGTTAAGGCGGGCGGGAATAGAAAATTTCCGCTTCCATGACCTGCGGCACACCTGGGCGAGCTGGCTTGTTCAGTCCGGCGTACCACTCAGTGCGCTACAGGAAATGGGCGGTTGGGAAAGTATCGAGATGGTACAGCGTTATGCACATCTGGCACCGAATCACCTGACGCAGCATGCCATGCAAATCGACTCATTCCTGGCGGGGAATGGCACAAATATGGCACAAGGAGCTTTTGCTGAGCTGGTGAATATCGCGTGAACCCGCGTGGTTAGTGGTGCCGATAATAGGAGTCGAACCTACGACCTTCGCATTACGAATGCGCTGCTCTACCAACTGAGCTATATCGGCCCTGAGAGGCCGGTTACGAGCGTAACCACGGGGCAAAAGGTTAGATCTATCCGGGTGATGCGTCAATGCCCTTTTGAATCAAACGGCTATTTTTGCATCACCCGTGATTATTTACGCACGAATCGTATCGTCGCCGATGCCAATCCACTTGTAGGTGGTCAACGCTTCCAGGCCCATCGGACCACGCGCGTGCAGTTTTTG
This sequence comes from Enterobacter sp. SENG-6, assembly GCF_001605945.1. Classification (NCBI taxonomy): domain Bacteria; kingdom Pseudomonadati; phylum Pseudomonadota; class Gammaproteobacteria; order Enterobacterales; family Enterobacteriaceae; genus Enterobacter; species Enterobacter sp. SENG-6. The sequence continues at coordinate 87,880 of NZ_LOMM01000001.1, read as the reverse complement.
CGTGCTGACGGCCACTTCCGCGCCCAGACCAAATTGTCCACCGTCGGTGAAGCGGGTTGATGCGTTCACGTACACGGCAGAAGAATCCACTTCGTTTATAAAGCGGTCGGCATTGCGCAGCGTGCGCGTCAGGATGGCGTCAGAGTGCTGAGTACCATGCTCACGGATGTGCGCGATAGCGTCGTCGAGATCGGCCACGATCTTCACATTCAGATCCAAAGACAGGAACTCGTCGTCATACTGCTCCGCGTTTACCGGCACCACCGTCGCCGGGCCGTCTTTCAGCAGCGCCAGCGCCTTCTCGTCCGCGTGCAGCGTGACGCCACTCTCGGCCATCTGCTTGCTCAGGGCTGGCAGGAAGGTGTTTGCGATACCCTGATGCACCAGCAGCGTTTCCACCGTATTACAGGTGCTTGGACGCTGGGTCTTGGCATTCACGATAATCTTCAGCGCCGGTGCAATTTCGGCGCTCTCGTCCACCACGATATGGCACACGCCGATACCGCCGGTGATCACCGGGATCGTCGACTGCTCGCGGCACAGCTTGTGCAGGCCCGCGCCACCGCGTGGGATCAGCATGTCGATGTATTTGTCCATGCGCAGCATCTCGTTCACCAGCGCACGGTCCGGGCTTTCGATAGCCTGCACGGCACCTGCCGGTAAACCGCACTCCTGCAGCGCCTGCTGGATGACTTTCACCGTCGCGGCGTTGGTGCGCCAGGTCTCTTTCCCACCGCGCAGAATGGCGGCATTACCGGTCTTCAGGCACAGGGAAGCGACATCCACCGTCACGTTCGGACGGGCTTCATAAATCACGCCGATAACGCCGAGCGGCACGCGGCGGCGTTCCAGACGTAAACCGCTGTCGAGCAGTCCCCCGTCAATCACCTGCCCGACCGGGTCGGCCAGGTTACAAACCTGACGGACATCGTCGGCGATGCCTTTCAGGCGTACCGGGGTCAACGCCAGACGGTCGAGCATGGCTTCGCTCAGACCATTGCGGCGCGCTTCCAGCAGATCCTGTTCGTTGGCGAGGAGGATTTCCTGCGACTGCGATTCCAGATAATCAGCGATTTTTTCCAGCACGCGGTTTTTCTCGCGGCTGGAAAGGAGCGCCAGTTTGTAAGAGGCGGCCTTGGCGGCTGCACCCATTTGTTCCAGCATTTTCTGGCTCCTTAACGAATAATCATGTCATCACGATGCACGGCAACCGGGCCATACTCGTAACCCAGAATGGCATCGATCTGCTGCGAGTGGTGACCCGCAATGCGGCGCAAGGCATCGCTGTTGTAGCGGCTGACGCCGTGGGCGATGTCGCGACCTTCAAGGTTACGGATACGGATCACTTCACCACGGGAGAAGTTGCCTGTCACGTTTTTAATTCCTTTAGGAAGCAATGAACTCCCTCTTTCCAGAATCGCCGCGGTCGCCCCTTCATCCACGGTCAGTTCACCTGCCGGCGGCGCGCCGAAAATCCAGCGTTTGCGGTTTTCCAGCGGGGATTCCTGGGCGTGGAAGCGCGTGCCGACGGAAATGCCTTCCATCACGTCGCCAATGACGCCAGGACGGCTTCCCGCCGCAATAATGGTGTCGATACCGGCACGGCAGGCCACATCCGCCGCCTGCAGTTTAGTGCCCATGCCGCCCGTTCCAAGGCCAGAGACGCTGTCGCCGGCGATGGCGCGCAGCGCATCGTCAATGCCGTGGACATCGGTAATCAGTTCAGCTTCCGGGTTGGAGCGCGGGTCTGCGGTAAACAGCCCCTGCTGGTCGGTCAGGAGCAAGAGCTTGTCGGCACCGGCCAGGATCGCCGCCAGCGCAGAGAGGTTATCGTTGTCACCCACTTTAATTTCAGCGGTAGCCACGGCGTCGTTTTCGTTAATCACCGGGACGATATTGTTGTCCAGCAGCGCGCGCAGCGTATCGCGGGCGTTCAGGAAGCGTTCTCTGTCTTCCATATCCGCACGCGTCAGCAGCATCTGCCCGACGTGAATGCCATAGATTGAGAACAACTGTTCCCAGAGTTGAATGAGTCGGCTTTGTCCCACGGCGGCCAGCAGCTGTTTAGAGGCGATCGTCGCGGGGAGTTCGGGGTAACCCAGATGTTCACGCCCGGCGGCAATCGCCCCGGAGGTCACGATAACAATACGATGCCCTGCGGCATGCAGCTGAGCGCACTGACGTACAAGCTCAACAATGTGGGCGCGATTTAGGCGGCGCGATCCGCCTGTTAAAACACTGGTGCCGAGTTTTACCACCAGCGTCTGGCTGTCACTCATGATTCTCTGCCGTTCAACGATAAGGGAAAGTGATGTCGAACGAACGTTTTAACAGGTGTCAGGCCCGTTGCCAACTGCCACAGCACATCGCGAAACACTTTGTTGCGCGGGATCAGGAAGCGTAGCGGCGGATTTTGACAATTTTATTACCGAAATAATAAATCACAGTTTTTTAAAATTAATCTTAATTTGTCATAAAAGTTTCATTCCGTAACGTTAAAACCCTTTCTGTTTTTTCACGGGACTTAAGCATGAGCTTATCGTCCAGCGAATTTTTAAGCGCGTTTATAAGACAGGATCGAAAATGAAAAAGAGCACTCTGGCATTAATGGTTATGGGCGTTGTGGCTTCCGCATCTGTTCACGCTGCCGAAGTTTATAATAAAAACGGCAACAAACTGGACGTGTACGGCAAAGTTAAAGCAATGCACTACATCAGCGATGACGATTCAAAAGATGGTGACCAGACATACGTGCGTTTCGGTTTCAAAGGTGAAACTCAGATTAACGATCAGCTGACGGGCTATGGCCGTTGGGAAGCGGAATTTGCGGGCAACAAAGCAGAGAGCGATTCCACTCAGAAAACGCGTCTGGCATTCGCCGGTCTGAAGCTGAAAGACTTTGGTTCTCTGGATTACGGTCGTAACCTGGGCGCGCTGTATGACGTGGAAGCCTGGACCGATATGTTCCCTGAGTTTGGCGGCGACTCTTCCGCGCAGACCGATAACTTCATGACCAAGCGTGCAAGCGGTCTTGCCACTTACCGTAACACCGACTTCTTTGGCGCGGTTGATGGTCTGGATATGACCCTGCAATATCAGGGTAAAAACGAAAACCGCGACGTCAAAAAACAGAACGGTGACGGTTTTGGTACGTCTCTGACCTATGACTTTGGCGGCAGCGATTTCGCGGTAAGCGGCGCGTACACCAACTCTGACCGTACCAACGCGCAGAACCTGCTGACCCGCGGCGAAGGCAAAAAAGCCGAAGCCTGGGCAACCGGTCTGAAATATGATGCGAACGATATCTACCTGGCGGCGATGTACTCCGAAACCCGCAATATGACCCCAATTTCTGGCGGCTTTGCCAATAAAGCGCAGAACTTTGAAGTGGTCGCACAATATCAGTTCGATTTCGGTCTGCGTCCATCCCTGGGTTATGTCCAGTCTAAAGGCAAGGATATCGAAGGCATTGGCGATGAAGATCTGGTGAAATATATCGACGTCGGCGCGACCTATTATTTCAACAAAAATATGTCCGCGTTTGTTGATTATAAAATCAACCAAATTGATGACGATAACAAACTGGGCGTGAGCAGCGATGATATCGTTGCCCTGGGTATGACCTACCAGTTCTGAGTCGGCAGTAATAAAAAAACCGGCATTAAGCCGGTTTTTTTGTGCCCGGTGGCGCTGCGCTTACCGGGCCTGCGGGATCATCACCCGGCATTATTTCATCTTTACGCCCTCAATTTCGCCTTTTCACTGGAAAAATCATCGGCGGGCTCAAGCTTCAGGTCCAGCGTGGCCAGTAAATCGCGCGCCTTGTCGTGGAACTCTTTCAGGGTATATTCCAGGCGGTCAATCACTTCCTGATCTTTGATGGTGGTGGCCTGCCAGTTGCCGTCTTTATTAAACAGGCCAAACTGGTAGCTATAGGTAAAACGTTTCTCTTCTGCTTCCATTTCCATCCACCAGCCCCAGAATTCACGTTTTTCGGGTGCAGGCTTCACGTTGACGCATACAGCCAGGCAGTCGAAAAAAAAGCGATTCTCTTCACACTGCTCTTCTCGAATATACGGGCCAAGAGCCATGAACTTCTTAATCAATCTACTTTTCGGGTGTCCACTCGGTAACGTCATTACGATCTCCTTTTGTGAAGCCACTGTTTTACCAAACCATCAAAATTTAGCAATCTATTAACACAATCTCTGGGCGATCCAACGCGTAATCTCTTTTAATGCTTTGTCAAAATTCTGATACACCGGGCTGAAGGGAACTTCCAGCAATTTGCCATCCGCAGATGACGATGTGATTAAGCGTGACTCCTCTTCCGGGCTGAACGGATCGTTTTTCCAGAAGCCGGACAGCATCGGCGTTGGACACCGGCGTCCCAGCAGGCCCTGCGTTTTTAACGAATAGCGATTGAGTTCCACGCGCAGCGCTTCGTCTGAAGCATCATGCATGCCAAGGCGGCTGGCCAGTACGTCGAGGTACATTTCCGGCACGCTGCCCTGACGGGCAGGATCGCTGAGCAGAGCGTGAACCACCGGCCCAAGACAAGCTACGGCCTTCAGGCGTGACGCCTCAAGATAGGCCAGTCGCACGGCCACGTTCGCCCCAAAGCGGAAACCAAACGCCGCGACGCGGGTGTGGTCGACCCAGGGAATGTTTTCCAGCGCTTTCAGCGCATGCTGGTGCAGAAGACTGGAATCCTGCGTCAGTTTCCATTTAGAGGAAAAACCGATAGAGGGCATATCAAGCGTCAGCATCGCGATCCCTTTTGGGGCGAAGTAACGCTCATACAGGCTGTAATAGTCGATTTGCAGCGAATCCAGCCCACCGCACATCAGCACGGTCGGAAACGGGCCGTCGCCTTCAGGCATATGCAGGAATCCGGTCACGGGCGCGCCGCCGGGGATGGTGAACTCAAGCTCGCGCATCCGGCCCGGCAAGCGTTGGGCAGCCTCTTCATAGGCACGGTTTGCCAGCGCCTGCGCCTGCTCTGCCAGCTCATCCCCTTTTAAGTGCGGATAGGCGGCAATGGCATAAAGATTGGCTGCGTGCAGCCAGTGCTTGCCGCTGAGGGTGGCGTCCTCTTCCTGGCTGGCTTTTTGCTGCCAGAGCATCGCCTGTTTCGACCATTCGTAGATCCAGTTGCCGCCGCGGTAACCCACCACCGTATCGTAGAGTTCGCTGTCGGTACGCTCGGCTTCACTCATGACGATACGCGCCTGCACATCGAGGATTTCACGCGGATCAATACCACGCCAGATCCACATCAGGCGGTTAATCATGCGATACCAGTGAGGCACGTTTTTACCGTCTAATGCAGACTGGACGGCAGGCTGGTTCCCCGGATTGAAGCGACGCACCAGCGTCGAGGTTTCAGGGTGCTTGAAACGGGGTTTGAAGAGTGTCTCGGTGAGATTCGCCTGCGTCATTGCGTTGCCTCCATGGATACGTCATATAGTGTCCATTGTAACGCGTGGCAGAATAAAAAGAACAACGCCCGGCATAGCCGGGCGTGTAAAGTTACGTACGGAAATTAACGGCCGGAAATAGGCGGTACGAAGACCACGCCCATGTCCCATGGCTGTTCAATCCAGGTATCCTGTGGGATATCAATCACGTAATCATCAACCAGTGGGCGGCCCGCTGGTTTCGCGAAGATGGTGACGAAGTGCGCTTTTGGGTACATTTCGCGGATAGCCACCGCGGTACCGCCGGTATCCACCAGGTCATCAATAACGATGAAACCTTCACCGTCGCCTTCCGCGCGTTTCAGCACTTTCAGCTCACGCTGGTTGTCGTGGTCATAGCTGGAAATGCAGACGGTATCGACATGACGAATACCCAGCTCACGCGCCAGCAGCGCCCCCGGTACCAGACCGCCACGGCTAACGGCAATAATGCCTTTCCACTGTTCAGAAGGCATCAGACGCGCGGCCAGTTTGCGTGCGTGGATCTGCAACATGTCCCAGGTGACGACGTATTTTTCGCTCATGTGAAGTGTCCCAGCCTGTTTTTATACGGCTTAAAAAGTGTTCGAGGGGGAAATAGGTTGCGCGAGATTATAGAGATCTGACGCACTAAAAACCAGTGTTTAGCGCCCTCTGCCTGAGTTTTTACATGCTTTATGCTACCAGCCATCGGAGAAAGTGGTATTCTCAGTTGCATCTCGCAAGCCTGACTTGTGGTAACTATTAACCTGCTAACCCTGTGACCTGCAACTCGCTTTGCAGGGCATCGACAAGGAGACTTATCGTGTCTGAACTGTCTCAATTATCTCCCCAGCCGCTGTGGGATATTTTTGCCAAAATCTGCTCCATTCCACACCCGTCTTACCATGAAGAACAGCTTGCCGAACATATTATGGGTTGGGCGAAGGAAAAAGGTCTGCACGCTGAACGCGACCAGGTTGGCAACATTTTGATCCGCAAACCGGCGACCGCAGGCATGGAAAACCGTAAACCGGTTGTGCTGCAGGCGCACCTGGACATGGTGCCACAGAAAAACAACGACACCGTTCACGACTTCACGAAAGACCCGATCCAGCCGTACATCGACGGCGACTGGGTGAAAGCGCGCGGCACCACGCTGGGTGCAGATAACGGTATCGGTATGGCCTCTGCGCTGGCGGTACTGGCGGACGACAGCGTTCAGCACGGTCCACTGGAAGTGCTGCTGACCATGACCGAAGAAGCGGGCATGGACGGTGCGTTTGGTCTGCAGGCGAACTGGCTGCAGGCGGATATTCTGATCAACACCGACTCCGAAGAAGAAGGCGAGATCTACATGGGCTGCGCGGGCGGGATTGATTTTATCTCTACCCTGCCGCTCTCCCGTGAAGCGGTGCCTGCTGACTTCCAGACCTTCAAGCTGACGCTGAAAGGGCTGAAAGGCGGCCACTCCGGCGGTGATATTCACTTAGGCCTGGGCAACGCCAACAAACTGCTGGCACGCTTCCTGGCGGGCCACGCGGCTGAGCTGGACCTGCGTCTGGTCGATTTCAACGGCGGTACGCTGCGCAACGCAATCCCACGTGAAGCGTTCGCGACGGTAGCCGTTCCAGCTGCCAAAGCAGACGAGCTGAAAAAGCTCTCCAGCGTCTATCTGGATATCCTGAAAAACGAACTGTCCGCGAAAGAGAAGAACCTGACCGTAGTGCTGGAGTCCGTGTCCACGGATAAAGCCGCGCTGACCACCCAGTCTCGTGACACCTTTATTCAGTTGTTAAACGCGACACCAAACGGCGTGATCCGCAACTCAGACGTCGCGAAAGGCGTGGTTGAAACCTCTCTGAACGTGGGTGTGGTCACCATGGGCGACGACAGCGCAGAGATCATCTGCCTGATCCGATCGCTTATCGACACCGGTAAAGAGTACGTAGTGAGCATGCTGGAATCTCTGGGCACGCTGGCCGGAGCGAAAACCTCTGCCAAAGGCAGCTACCCAGGCTGGCAGCCGGACGCAAGCTCTCCGGTGATGGCACTGGTGCGTGAAACATACCAGCGTCTGTTCAACAGCACCCCGAACATTCAGGTGATCCACGCGGGTCTGGAATGTGGTCTGTTCAAGAAGCCGTACCCGAACATGGATATGGTCTCCATTGGGCCAACCATTACCGGACCACACTCGCCGGATGAGCAGGTTCACATTGAAAGCGTGGGCCATTACTGGACCCTGCTGACTGAACTGCTGAAAGCGATTCCTGCTAAGTAATACCCTCACCCCAGCCCTCTCCCAAAGGGAGAGGGTGAACAACGTCGCGCCACCGGCCTTTTTACAATCCCAATACCAGCTGACGTTCCAGCTGCGGATCCAGCAAGGTAACGTGTAACCCCACCAGCCTGACCCCTCGCCCGCCCCGACGTTCATCCCAGGCCTTTTTCGCCGTCGCGATGAGATCCTCTTTATTCAGGCGCGGCCAGACATGCTCCTGAGTCGTCTGCTGAAAATCATTGAACTTAAGCTTCACGCCCTGACGGGCAATCAGCAGGTCCGGTTTGACCTTGATTAAGCGCCGTTCCAGCTCAGGATAGAGCTGCTCCGTAATGATGGTTTCGCATTCAGACCAGTCATGAATATCTTCAATCAGTGTGCGTTCAACCCCGACCGACTTTCGCAGCCGCTCGCTGCTGACACTGCGCTCGTCTATCCCCTGACTGCGCTCCCACAGCACGCGGCCAAATTTTCCAAAGCGTTTAAGCAGCATGGCTAAATCGCTGCGCTGCACATCTTCGCAGGTTCGCAGCCCCATGCTTTCCAGCTTTGCCGCAGAGACTTTGCCTACGCCCGGGATTTTGCCGAGCGGCAGCGTTTTTAAAAACGCCGGGACCTCTTCCGGGGTAATAACGTACTGGCCGTCGGGCTTGTTGAGATCGGACGCTATTTTGGCGAGGAATTTCACCGGTGCGACACCTGCCGACGCGGTCAGATTCAGCTCCTGGAAGATAGTCCGGCGGATCTCCTGCGCCATCAGCGTCGCGGAGCCGTGACAGTGCACGCTGTCGGTGACATCAAGATAAGCTTCGTCCAGCGACAGAGGCTCAATCAGTGAGGTGTAGCGAGAGAAGATTTCGCGGATATGCAGGGACGCTTCTTTGTACGCCTCAAACCGACCGGGTAAAAGCGTGAGATGAGGACAAAGCTTAAGCGCCATGGCGGTAGGCATGGCGCTGCGCACGCCAAATTTGCGCGCAGGATAGTTGGCGGTGCTGATTACACCGCGCTGGACACGGCTACCGCCAATGGCAATAGGAATATCCCGCAGCGCCGGGTTGTCACGCATCTCCACTGCGGCAAAAAAACAGTCCATATCGACATGGATTATTTTGCGCATTACGACCACCACACATGTATTTATATACAGTATATCAAAGTCTAAAAAATGCGACAGCAGATTTACCTTCTCTTATTTGTCATAAAAATATGATACAAAAAACAACACGTAACCTGTTGTATATATTAATTTTTTATGTGAATAAGGATATAAATTCATGAGAAAAATACTCGCGCTCTCTCTGCTGCTCGTGACGGGAACGAGCTTCGCTGGCCCACAGATCGTTGCCCACCGGGGCGGAACAGCCGATGCGCCAGAAAACACAGCACAAGCGATCAAACTGGCCTTAGAGAATCAGGCTCAGGCAGTCTGGATAACCGTGCAGCTCAGTAAAGATGGCGTTCCGGTCCTGTATCGTCCTTCTGATTTAAAAGCGCTGACGAACAAAACAGGCAAAATCTCGGACTACACGCTTGCGGAGTTATCGGCAGTTGACGCTGGCTGGAGCTGGGGCGGTGAAACCCATCCGTGGCGTGGCAAAGGGGTGACGATCCCCACCCTGAAAAGCGTGCTGGAAACCTGGCCACAAACCCGGTTTTATATTGATATCAAATCACCTGACGCCGATCCGGCCACGATGGGAAAAGCGCTTCTTGCGGTGCTTAATGAGACCCAGAGTCTGGGGCGGGTGAGGGTTTATTCTACTGAGGACCGTTATCTTGCCTCGCTTCCGGCAGCAATCCCACGCTTTGTTACCCGCAGTGAAACGCGCTCCCGGCTGGTAACGGTATCGCTGAGCCACCAGTGCCTGCCACCAGAGCAGACGATGCAGGAGTACTGGTACGCGCTAGAGCTGAACAGAACCGTTGACGTGGTTGAGAAATTTACCCTTGGTGAAGGGGTGTCCCGCTCAACCCTCACCTGGGATAAAGAATCCATGGACTGTTTCCGCTCGCAGGGCAACAGTCACGTTATCTTGCTGGGCGTGAACACCGCCGAAGATTATAAAAAGGCAGAGGCGCTGCAGGCGGATGCGGTGATGGTCGACTCGCCCGCCGCCGCAAAAGCGTGGGCTAAATAAGCCAGCAGGCCGCAATAATGCGGCCTGCTGTTATCGTTACGTCGCGATTTACAAAATTCGGCGCTGCTGCTCCCGCGCCATCCTTTTTTTACGGGCATCGCACGGTTCCGGGCAGTCGCAGACTTTTTCCATGCCAATGGACGAGATCCCACCGCAGCTGCCCTGAATGCTTTTGCGCTTGATGATCCAGCCTAACGACATGCCGAATATGACCAGTACAAAGACCGCGAAGGTTGCCAGAAACGTCAGCATCATCAGCCTCCAAAATCATCCAGCAGGATGTTCTCATCTTCCACGCCCAGATCTTTAAGCATCTTGATCACGGCGGCGTTCATCACTGGCGGACCACACATATAAAACTCGCAGTCTTCCGGCGCAGGATGCTGTTTGAGGTAGTTTTCATACAGCACGTTGTGGATGAAGCCCGTATGGCCGGTCCAGTTATCTTCCGGCTGCGGATCGGAGAGCGCCACATGGAAGGTGAAGTTAGGGTTTTCACGCGCCAGCTGTTCGAACTCATCGTCATAGAACATCTCACGCAGCGAACGCGCCCCGTACCAGAAGCTGATTTTACGCTGACTGCCAAGCCGCTTGAGCTGGTCGAAAATGTGCGAACGCATCGGCGCCATACCTGCACCACCGCCGATAAATACCATTTCGGCATCTGTTTCTTTCGCAAAGAACTCGCCAAACGGGCCGGAGATGGTCACCTTGTCGCCCGGTTTTAATGACCAGATATACGATGACATGATGCCCGGCGGTGCATGCGGTACCGCTGGCGGCGGCGTGGCGATACGCACGTTAAGCATGATGATACCCTTCTCTTCCGGGTAGTTCGCCATGGAGTAAGCACGAAGCGCGGGCTCTTTAACCTCAGAGACAAAGCGGAAGAGGTTGAATTTATCCCAGTCGGCACGGTATTCATCAGGCACGTCGAAGTCAGCATAAGCTACGGTGTGCTCCGGACATTCAATCTGGATATAGCCCCCCGCCCGGAACGGAACGCTCTCTCCTTCAGGCACCCGCAGTTTAAGCTCTTTGATAAACGTGGCTTTGTTATCGTTGGAGATAACTTCGCATTCCCATTTTTTAACGCCGAAAATCTCCTCCGGCAGTTCAATTTTCATGTTCTGGCGCACCGCGACCTGGCAGGCCAGACGGCAGCCCTCTTTCGCCTCACGCTTGGTGATGTGCGACAGCTCAGTGGGCAGAATATCGCCACCGCCCTCTTTCACCTTTACGCGGCACTGCCCGCAGGAGCCACCGCCACCGCAGGCCGAAGAGACGAAGATGCCGTTGCCGGCAAGCGTATTCAGCAGTTTATCGCCGGCTGGCGTGCGGATCTGGTTTTGCGGTTCATCGTTGATATCGATAATGACATCGCCGGAATTCACCAGCTTCGCGCGCGCCACCAGAATCAACCCCGACAGCACCAGTACAATCAGCGTGAACATCGCCACGCCAAGCATAATTTCCATCAGTTAGCCCTTATAGCTGCACACCGGAGAAGGACATAAAGCCCAGCGCCATGAGACCGGTGGTGATAAAGGTGATCCCTAAGCCACGCAGGCCTGCAGGCACGTTGGCATATTTCATTTTTTCGCGGATCCCCGCCATGGTGACGATAGCCAGCATCCAGCCGATCCCGGAGCCGAAACCATACACAATTGATTCGCTGAAGTTGTAATCACGCTGAACCATAAACGAGACGCCACCGAAGATGGCGCAGTTCACCGCAATCAACGGCAGGAAGATCCCCAGTGCGTTGTAGAGTGACGGGAAATACTTATCAAGGATCATCTCAAGGATTTGCACCAGCGCCGCAATCACACCGATAAAGGTAATGAAGTTCAGGAAGCTGAGATCCACCCCCTCCACCAGCGCGCTGTCGCGCAGGACAAAGTTGTACACCAGGTTGTTGATCGGCACCGACAGGCCAAGCACCACGGTAACCGCTATGCCCAGGCCAAATGCTGTCGATACCTTTTTGGACACGGCAAGGAACGTACACATGCCGAGGAAGAACGCGAGCGCCATGTTTTCAACAAACACCGCGCGCACAAATAAACTCAGGTAATGAGCCATTGTCGGTTACTCCTTTTCCTGCTGTTCTGGCTTCAGGGTACGAATCAGCCAGATCAGCAAACCGATAATGAAAAATGCGCTTGGAGCCAGCAGGAACAGGCCGTTTGGCAGATACCAGCCGCCGTTCTGTACCGTGTCCAGCACCGTGATGCCAAACAGCTTACCGCTGCCAATCAACTCACGCAGGAACCCTACGGACAGCAGGATCACGCCGTAGCCGAGGCCGTTGCCGATGCCGTCCATAAAGCTCGCCAGCGGGGGCATTTTCATGGCATAGCCTTCTGCACGTCCCATCACGATACAGTTGGTGATAATCAGGCCCACAAATACCGAAAGCTGTTTCGATATTTCATAGGCAAAGGCTCGCAGCAGCTGATCGACCACGATCACCAGCGAGGCGATGATCGCCATCTGCACGATGATCCTCACGCTGTTGGGGATATGGTGGCGGATCATCGAGATAAACATGCTGGAAAACGCGGTAACCAGCGTTACTGCCAGCGTCATCACCACCGCCGTTTCCAGCTTGGTGGTCACCGCCAGGGCTGAACACACACCCAGCACCTGCAGCGTTATCGGGTTATTGGCTAAAAGTGGGCCAATCAGCACCTTTTTAACTTCTTTCAGTTCACCCGTATCAGCCATGGTTCAGCGCTCCTTCACGTACATTTTTCAGGAAAGGACCAAAACCGAGTTCGCCCATCCAGAAATCAAAACTGTGCTGCACCCCTTTGGAGGTGAGCGTGGCCCCGGATAGCCCGTCAACAGCATAGACATCGTCAGGACGCGCAGACCCTTTCATCACCTTCAGCGCAGGCGCTCCGCTGTCGTCGAGCACTTTCTTCCCGACAAACTGCGCGCGCCAGTTAGGGTTCTCCACTTCACCACCAAGCCCCGGCGTTTCGCCCTGGTCATAGTAGGTGATACCTTTCACAGTGCGGCCATCCGTATCAAGCGCCACAAAGGCGTACATCATTGACCACAGGCCGTTGCCGTAGATGGGCAGCACCACTTCCTGCACCTGTTTTTGCTCATCACGTACGAGGTAGATTTCGGCCAGATTGCTGCGACGCTTAATGCCCGCCGGATCCTGAGATGCGTCCAGCGTCATGCTCATCTGCGGGTCTTTTAATGCCAGCGCCTGGTTATATTTCGCCGGATCTTTATCCAGCAGTTGACCCGTTTTTAAATCCACCAGACGCGCGGTGATGCGCTCAGCAAAGACGGCCGACACATCGTCTGCACTCATCCCTTCCTGCATCAGCCCGGCGACGGCCAGGATGTTGCGCTGTTTATCCAGCGCGCGCTGCTCCTGCTGTCGCGGCTTTAACCCCACGGCAGAACCAGCCACCACAATGGAACAGACCAGACACAGCACCAGCACCACCAGCAGCGTTTTGCCGATGCTGTCGTTATTTTTGATTTCAGCCACGTGCCTTCCTCCGCTTAATGTTGGCGCGCACGACCAGATAATCGAACAGTGGTGCAAACAGGTTGGCAAACAGAATGGCCAACATCATCCCTTCCGGATAGGCCGGGTTGACCACACGAATCAGGACACACATCACCCCGATGAGCACGCCATAGCTCCATTTCCCTCTGTCAGTAAAGGAAGCAGAGACCGGATCGGTGGCCATGAACATCATGCCGAAGGCGAAACCGCCCAGCACCAGATGCCAGTACCAGGGCATGGAGAACATCGGGTTGGTGGCGGAACCGATAAGGTTGAACAGTGTGGCAGTCAGCACCATGCCGATCATGACACCGGCGACAATCCGCCAGGAGGCCACGCGACCAAACAGGATGATCGCCCCGCCAATCAAAATCATCAGCGTGGAGACCTCCCCAATGGAGCCCGGGATGTTGCCCATAAACGCATCAAACCAGGTGACGGGTTGGCCTGTCGCATTGTTCACCAGCGTTTCACCGCCGTGCGCTGCCCATTGTGAAAGCGGTGTCGCCCCAGAGAAGCCGTCCGCAGCGGTCCAGACCAGATCGCCGGAGATTTGCGCCGGATAGGCAAAGAACAGGAACGCACGCCCTGCCAGCGCAGGGTTGAGGAAGTTACGCCCGGTTCCCCCGAAGATCTCTTTCGCGATGACCACACCAAAGCTGATCCCCAGCGCGGCCTGCCAGAGCGGTAACGTTGGCGGGACAATCAGGGCAAACAGAATGGAAGTAACAAAGAAGCCTTCGTTGATCTCATGTTTACGAATAATGGCAAATAGCACTTCCCAGAATCCACCCACGATAAATACCGTGATGTAGATCGGCAGGAAGAACACCGCCCCCAGCGTCATCATGCTGATCCAGCCCGCGTCTGGGGCAAAACTCACGCCAAGCGACTGTGCCAGACGGTAATGCCAGTCAGACTGGATCACCTGCGCCAGTTGCTGAGCATCGTACAGATGATGCAGCGCCGGAATGGTCTGCAGCCCCACGTTGTACATGCCCCAGAACATTGCCGGGAAGACGGCAAACCAGACCAGAATCATCATTCGCTTCAGGTCGATGGCGTCACGAACGTGCGCCGCGCCTTTCGTCACCAGACCTGGCGTGTAGAAAATGGTCGTCGTCGCTTCATACAGCGGGTAGTACTTCTTCAGTTTACCCTCGGTAAAATGCGGCTCTATTTTTTCAAAGAGGTGTTTTAAGCCCATGGTTATCCTTCCTGCTCAATGCGGGTTAACACCTCGCGCAATACCGGTCCATATTCGTATTTTCCCGGACAGACATAGGTACAGAGCGCCAGATCTTCTTCGTCCAACTCCAGGCAACCCAGCGCCTGGGCGCTGTCGGTGTCCCCGGCAAGCAGATCGCGCAGCAGCACGGTGGGCAGAATATCGAGCGGCATAACACGCTCGTAGTTGCCAATCGGCACCATGGCGCGCTCACCGCCGTTTGTGCTGGTGGAGAAGTTGAACAGCTTATGACGCAGGAAGTGGCCGAGCGTGGTGCGGGTGACGGAATACTTTTCTGCACCTGGCAGCACCCAGCCGAAGAGCTCTTTCTCACGCCCTTCCAGCACAATGCTCACCTGCAGATGGAAGCGTCCCAGATAGGCCTGCGGCCCAACGGCATGACGGCCGCTGAGTACCGAACCGGAAATCAGACGGTTTTCACCCGCTTTGGTTTCGTCGTCCAGCAGTTCATTGATATCCGCACCCAACAGCGTTGTCACCAGGCGCGGGTTTGCCGCCTGCGGCCCGCCAATCGCGATCACTCGCTCTGTGCAGAGCTTACCGGTGGTAAAGAGTTTGCCGATGGCAATCACGTCCTGATAGTTAAGGTGCCAGACCTGTTTTGTCAGGCTGACCGGCTCAAGGAAGTGAATATGCGTTCCCGCCAGCCCCGCCGGATGCGGGCCTGCAAATTCATTAAACGTCACCTGTCCCTGCGGATGGCCGCCAAGTTTACCGGCACTGGCCTGGCACACGTGGACTTTCCCGGACGTCAGCCGCGTGAGAACGGTCAGCCCGGCATCAAAGGCCTGACGTTGTGCCAGAATAACCGGCTGCGGGTCTGCACTGAGTGGGTTGGTGTCGATTGCCGTAACGAAGATAGCGGCCGGAACCGTGCCAGGCACAGGCGTTTTGCTGAAAGGGCGTGTGCGAAATGCGGTCCACAAACCGGCGTCCAGCAGTTGCGCCTGAACGGTTTCACGGCTCAACGCCGTGAGGTCTGCGGCCTCATAATGGGCAAACTCACGCTGTTCATCCCCTTCAATGCGGATAACCACCGACTGCAACACGCGGCGTTCGCCACGGTTGATCGCCACAACGGTGCCGCTGGCAGGGGCGGTAAACATCACGCCGGGATTTTTTTTATCTTCGAAGAGCGCCTGCCCTTTAATGACGCGATCGTCCTGCTGGACCAGCATTGAGGGGCGCATCCCCACGTAATCGTCGCCCAGAATGGCAACATGGCGAACGCTTGCGCCTGCCGAAACGTGCTGTTCGGGCACGCCTGCGATGGGCAGGTCAAGTCCTTTTCTTATTTTAAACATGTGGTTAGCAAGTTTCCGTGAACAACTATTCTGAGGGCGTGAAGTGTACCATTTCCGGCGTTTTCCGGGCAGATAAAACTCAGCTGCAGGTGTCAAATTGCGAACTGATACGCAAAGTTCCTGGAGCCAGCGCGATTTTGATGGGTTATAAAGTAAAACTAATTTGTAAACTAACAGCTCCGCTCTTGCGAAAATCTATAGCGGTGCTAATGTGAGCGCTCCTAACAGATTAATCTGATTTCGGGTCTCTTTTGCCGTTCTGGCAAGTTGGTCTTAGTTTTATCAAGGAACTTGTAGTATGCGTAAAATCGCATTGTTCATTGCGATGCTCCTGATTCCGTGCGTGTCGTTTGCCGGGCTGCTCAGCAGCAACAGTTCAACCACGCCTGTGAGCAAAGAATATAAACAGCAGCTAATGGGATCCCCCGTTTATATTCAAATCTTTAAGGAAGAACGCACACTCGATCTGTTTGTGAAAATGGGTGAGACATATCAGCTGCTCGACAGCTACAAGATTTGTAACTACTCCGGTGGTCTGGGGCCAAAACAGCGTCAGGGCGATTTCAAAAGCCCGGAAGGGTTTTACAACGTTCAGCGTAACCAGCTAAAACCGGATAGCCGTTTCTATAAAGCGATTAATATCGGCTTCCCGAATGCCTTTGACCGTGCGCACGGTTACGAAGGTAAGTATCTGATGATCCACGGTGCCTGTGTGTCCATCGGCTGTTACGCGATGACCGATTCCGGCATTGATGAGATTTTCCAGTTTGTCACGGGCGCACTGGTCTTTGGTCAGCCAAACGTTCAGGTCAGCATCTATCCGTTCCGCATGACCGATGCCAACATGGCGCGTCACAAGTACTCTTACTACGCGGATTTCTGGAAACAGCTAAAACCGGGCTATGACTATTTCGAGCAGACGCACAAGCCGCCTGTCGTCTCGGTTGTGGATGGCCGTTATGTGGTCAGCAAACCGCTGAGCCACGAAGTTGTCCACCCACAGCTGGCATCAAATTACACGGTCCCCGAGACAAAATAACACCCACTCGCCTGGCATAATCTTCTGCCAGGTCTCGTTGCCGGTCAGCGGTTGCGTGGCGATAACAGTGACCACATCATTTGGTGTGGTCTCTTTCTGAAAATCAATTTCCACATCCTGATCGAGCAGTTTTGCCACGCCAAACGGTGCACGGCGGGTGATCCAGAACAGGTTCGTCGAGCAGAACGCCATCACATAGCGCCCGTCAGACAACAGCATGTTAAACACGCCCTTCTCGCGCAGTTCAGACGCCAGCGACGCAATATATTTAAATACCGCCGCCATGTTGCCAGGGGTGCGCGGATAACGCTCTGTTAGCTTATGCAGCAGCCAGCAAAAGGCTTTTTCGCTGTCGGTTTCGCCAACCGGGCGAAAATTACCGGTCTCCAGCGACTTATAGCCCGTAAGTTGCCCGTTATGCGCGTAGGTCCAGTTACGGCCCCACAGCTCACGGGTAAACGGATGGGTGTTTTCGAGCGCCACTTCGCCGCGGTTTGCCTGACGAATATGGGCGATTACCGAGCAGGATTTAATGGGGTAATCCTGCACCAGTTTGGCAATCGGTGAGTTAAAGCTGGGTTGTGGATCCTTGAACGTGCGACACCCTTTGCCTTCGTAGAAGGTGATACCCCAGCCGTCTTTATGCGGCCCGGTTCCCCCACCGCGCTGTACCAGCCCGGTGAAACTAAAGCAGATATCGGTTGGCACATTCGCGCTCATCCCGAGCAGTTCGCACATAGATTACCTCCACTCCACAACTGCGGGGGGCACCGGTGCCCCCCAGCGAAGCCTTACTTAACCATCTCTTTTTCGATCAGCTGGATCAGGATGTGGATCACTTTGATGTGAATTTCCTGAATGCGGTCAGCATAACCGAAGTGCGGAACACGGATTTCAACGTCCGCGGTACCGTCCATCTTACCGCCATCTTTGCCCGTCAGGGTGATGACTTTCATCCCTTTTTCACGCGCCGCCGCAATCGCTTTGATCACGTTACCAGAGTTGCCCGAAGTGGAGATACCCAGCAGCACGTCACCTTCACGACCAACCGCTTCAACGTAGCGGGAGAAGATGTAGTCGTAACCGAAATCGTTGCCCACGCAGGAGATATGGCTCACGTCGGAGATCGCAATCGCCGGGTAGCCCGGACGGTTTTCACGATAACGCCCGGTCAGCTCTTCTGCGAAGTGCATAGCGTCGCAGTGGGACCCCCCGTTACCGCAGGAGAGCACTTTGCCACCGGCTTTGAAACTGTCGGCCAGCAGGACCGCCGCGCGCTGAATAGCGTGAATATTGGCATCATCTTTCAGAAAGTTAGCCAGCGTTTCCGCCGCTTCGTTCAGTTCGTTACGAATAAGATCCTGGTACATGAGGATAATCCTTCAGTATTGATGAGATAACACAGTGGAGTGTACCGGATAGCAATAAAAGCGAGAAGCTAAAGGGATGCGAATCGTCTGACGTTTTGCGTTTTCGTGCCGGCAAACAAACGAACAATGTGAACCAGGTTGTAATTATTTTGTAAACACATTGCTAAAGGAAATAACATCAACTACAACCATATCATCACAAGTGGTCAGACCTCCTACAAGCAAGGGAGCTTTTCTTTATGATGATTTTGAGCATTCTCGCAACCGTTGTCCTGCTCGGTGTGCTGTTCTATCACCGTGTAAGTTTATTCCTGAGCAGCCTGATTCTTCTGGCCTGGACGGCTGTGCTTGGCGTCGCAGGTCTCTGGAATATCTGGCTTTTAGTGCCGCTGGCCATCATCCTTCTGCCGTTTAACTTTGCCCCGATGCGTAAGTCGATGATCTCCGCGCCGGTATTCAAAGGTTTCCGCAAAGTGATGCCACCGATGTCGCGCACCGAGAAAGAAGCGATTGACGCCGGTACCACCTGGTGGGAAGGCGATCTGTTCCAGGGCAACCCGGACTGGAAAAAACTGCATAACTACCCGCAACCGCGTCTGACGGCGGAAGAACAAGCCTTTATTGACGGCCCGGTAGAAGAAGCCTGCCGTATGGCCAATGACTTTGCCATCACCCATGAAATGGCCGACCTGCCGCCGGAGCTGTGGGCATACCTGAAAGAGCATCGCTTCTTCGCGATGATCATCAAAAAAGAGTACGGCGGTCTGGAATTCTCCGCGTACGCTCAGGCTCGCGTGCTGCAAAAACTGGCTGGCGTCTCCGGGATCCTGGCGATCACCGTGGGCGTACCTAACTCCTTAGGCCCGGGCGAACTGCTGCAGCATTACGGTACAAAAGAGCAGAAAGATCACTATCTGCCGCGTCTGGCACGCGGTCAGGAAATTCCATGCTTCGCACTGACCAGCCCGGAAGCGGGTTCCGATGCAGGCGCCATCCCGGATACCGGTGTAGTCTGCATGGGCGAATGGCAGGGCGAACAGGTGCTGGGTATGCGCCTGACCTGGAACAAACGCTACATTACGCTCGCGCCTGTCGCTACCGTGCTGGGCCTGGCGTTTAAACTCTCCGACCCGGAAAAACTGCTGGGTGGTGAAGAAGATCTGGGCATTACCTGTGCGCTGATCCCCACCTCTACCCCGGGCGTTGAAATTGGTCGTCGCCACTTCCCGCTGAACGTGCCGTTCCAGAACGGTCCGACCCGCGGTCAGGATATCTTTGTCCCGATTGATTACATCATCGGTGGGCCGAAAATGGCCGGTCAGGGCTGGCGTATGCTGGTGGAATGTCTGTCCGTTGGTCGCGGCATTACTCTGCCGTCGAACTCAACCGGCGGGCTGAAATCGGTGGCGATGGGGATTGGTGCCTACGCGCACATCCGTCGTCAGTTCAAAATCTCCATCGGCAAGATGGAAGGGATCGAAGAGCCGCTGGCGCGTATCGCAGGCAACGCCTACGTGATGGATGCCGCCGCATCGTTAATTACCTACGGCATTATGCTGGGTGAAAAACCGGCCGTACTGTCCGCGATTGTGAAGTACCACTGCACCCACCGCGCACAGCAGTCGATCATTGATGCAATGGATATCGCAGGTGGTAAAGGCATTATGCTCGGCGAAGGCAACTTCCTGGCGCGTGGCTATCAGGGCGCACCGATCGCCATCACCGTAGAAGGGGCAAACATCCTGACCCGCAGCATGATGATCTTCGGCCAGGGGGCGATTCGCTGCCATCCGTACGTGCTGGAAGAGATGGCCGCCGCGCAGAACAACGACGTGGATGCCTTCGACAAGCTGCTGTTCAAACATATCGGTCACGTAGGCAGCAATAAAGTGCGCAGCTTCTGGCTGGGTCTGACCCGCGGGCTGACCAGCGCCACGCCAACCCATGATGCGACAAAACGTTATTACCAGCATCTGAACCGGCTGAGCGCCAACCTGGCGCTGCTGTCCGACGTCTCCATGGCGGTGCTGGGCGGTAGCCTGAAGCGTCGCGAGCGCATCTCTGCCCGTCTGGGTGATGTGCTGAGCCAGCTCTACCTGGCTTCTGCGGTACTGAAACGCTACGACGACGAAGGCCGTCAGGAAGCGGATCTGCCGCTGGTGCACTGGGGGGTGCAGGATGCGCTGTATCAGGCCGAGCAGGCGATTGACGATCTGCTGGTGAACTTCCCGAACCGTCTGGTGGCAGGTGCCCTGCGCGTGACGATCTTCCCGACCGGTCGTCATCATCTGGCGCCGTCTGACAAGCTGGATCATAAAGTGGCGAAGATCCTGCAGGTACCGAGCGCAACCCGCTCACGTATCGGCCGCGGTCAGTATCTGGCGCCAACGCCACATAACCCGGTGGGTCTGCTGGAAGAGGCGCTGCTGGACGTGATGGCCGCCGACCCGATTCACCAGAAGATCTGTAAACAGCTGGGCAAAAACCTGCCGTTTACTCGCCTGGATGAACTGGCGAAACAGGCACTGGCGGGTGGCATCATTGACAACAGCGAAGCCGCACTCCTGGTGAAAGCCGAAGAGAGCCGTCTGCGCAGCATTAACGTCGATGATTTCGAACCGGACGAGCTGGCGACACAGCCGGTAAAGCTGCCGGAGAAACACCGCAAACCTGAAGCCGCTTAACGCGTTTCGTCCTGAAAAACCCCGCCACGTGCGGGGTTTTTTATTGCCATCTTTTCTCTTTATGTCGTGCTACAGTGTCAAAAAGGGTCGTTTGAGGAGTCTGAATTGTGCCTGGTCTGAAGATTTCTATTTTGCAGCAACCTTTAGTGTGGATGGATGGCCCTGCCAACCTGCGCCACTTTGATCGTCAACTGGAAGGCATTACCGGGCGCGATGTGATTGTCCTGCCGGAGATGTTCACCACGGGCTTCGCGATGGAAGCCGCACAACAGTCGATGCCGCAGGATGAGGTGGTCGCCAGGATGCACGCCAAAGCGCAGCAGACCAACGCGCTGATCGCCGGGAGTGCCGCCCTGCAAACGGAACGCGGCCCGGTGAACCGCTTCCTGCTGGTTGAGCCGGAGGGGAAGGTCCATTTTTACGATAAACGCCACCTGTTCCGCATGGCCGATGAACATCATCATTATCAAGCCGGCAACGAACGCGTGGTGTTTGAATGGCGCGGCTGGCGTATTCTGCCGCTGGTCTGCTACGACCTGCGCTTCCCGGTCTGGTCGCGCAACCGCAACGATTACGACCTGGCGCTGTATGTCGCCAACTGGCCTGCGCCGCGCTCCCTGCACTGGCAGTCGCTGCTGGTGGCACGCGCAATTGAAAACCAGGCGTACGTGGTGGGGTGTAACCGCGTGGGAACAGACGGCAACGGACATCACTACCGGGGCGACAGCCGGGTGGTGAATCCGCAGGGCGAGATCATCGCCACCGCCGAACCGCATCAGGCGACGCGCATTGATGCCGATCTGTCGTTGACGGCGCTAAAGGAGTATCGCGAGAAGTTCCCCGCATGGCAGGATGCGGATCCGTTTAGTATTGGGTGACATTTTCCCCTCACCCCAACCCTCTCCCAAAGGGAGAGGGAGGATAAAAGATCAACTCACCAGCGCCTGCCCGTCTTTGCGGCTCTCCGTCGCGGCCACGTAGTGCCCTTCCGGCATCCGGTAAATCACCTGCGCACCGCCAAAGTTATACTCCTGGAGCGGATCTTCCACGACGATGTGGTGGCCACGTTCACGCAGGGCAGCAATGGTGTTGCGATCGAACGTCGCTTCGACGATCACCTCCCGGCCCTGCACCACGCGCCAGCGCGGGGCGTCGATTGCCGCCTGCGGGTTTTGCCCGTGCAGCATGATCCGCAGCGCCATCTGCATATGCCCTTGCGCCTGCATTGGCCCACCCATCACACCAAAAGACATCAGCGGCTGGCCGTTGCCGTCCATCGCAAAACCCGGAATGATGGTGTGGAACGGACGCTTGCTGCCCGCCAGCGCGTTCGGGTGCTTCGGATCCAGCACAAATCCGCAGCCGCGGTTTTGCAGGCTGATGCCGGTATCCGGCACCACAATTCCTGAACCAAAGCCCATATAGTTGGACTGGATAAACGAAACCATCATCCCGCTGGCATCCGCGGTGCTGATGTAGACCGTGCCGCTCTGCGTCGGCGAACCGTACTCAAAATCCGAGGCTTTATCAGGGTCGATAAGCGCCGCGCGCGATTTCAGATAATGGTCGCTCAGCAGCTCTTTAGCCGCAAACTCCATGTGCGCTTCATCCGCCACGTAGCGGTCGAGATCCGCCAGCGCCAGCTTCATCGCCTCAATGGATAAATGCAGGGATTGCACGGAGTCCGGATGATGGTGCTCAATGCCGCACTGCTCCAGAATGCCGAGCGCAATCAACGTGGCGATCCCCTGCCCGTTCGGCGGCAGCTCCTGCACCGAACCGCCGGCAAAGTCGCGCGACAACAGATCCACCCAGTCCACACGATGGTTCGCCAGATCCTCAGCCGTCAGATGTGCGCCGTGCGCTTTGGCGAAGGCGGCAATTTTCTGCGCCAGCTCGCCCCGATAAAACGCCTCGCCGTTGGTTTTTGCAATCAGCTCCAGCGAGTTCGCCTGCGCCGGGTTACGGAAGATCTCCCCTACGCGCGGGGCGCGGCCTTCCGGTGCGAAGCAGGCGCTAAAGCCCGGCTGGTCTTTGAGTTTGTTATAACCGCGCTGCCAGAGATGGCCAATCAGCGGCGAGACCGGGAAACCGTTACGCGCATACTCAATGGCAGGCTGCGCCAGCGTGGTCAGCGGCAGCGTGCCAAAACGTTCCGCCAGCGCCACCCAGCCCGATACCGCACCGGGCACGGTTACCGCATCCCAGCCGATTTCCGGCATCGCCGTTTTACCAGCGAACAGATCCGCATGCCAGCTCGCAGGCGAGCGGCCAGAGGCGTTCAGGCCGTGGAGCTTTTCACCATCCCAGACGATGGCGAAGGCATCGCTGCCAATCCCGTTACCGGTGGGTTCAACCACCGTCAGCGCCATCGCGGTGGCGACAGCCGCATCAACGGCGTTGCCGCCCAGCTGCAGCATCTTCATCCCCGCCTGCGCCGCCAGCGGCTGCGAGGTGGCAACCGCGTTATAGCCCATCATCGGCGGGCGTCGTGAAGCGTAACCGGACGTAAAATCAAGCGCTTTGGTCATCATGACTCCTTAGTCGTGGCGCGGATCGAGCGCATCGCGCAGCCCGTCGCCGAGTAAATTAAATCCCTGCACGGCAAGGAAAATCGCCACGCCGGGGAAGACGGACATCCAGGGCGCCTGCTCAAGGAAGCCTTTGGCGGTGTTAAGCATTGAGCCCCAGGAGGGGTTTGGCGGCTGCTGCCCCAGACCCAGAAACGAGAGACTGGCTTCGGCGATAATCGCCGAGGCAATGGCCAGCGTGGCCTGCACCAGAATGGGTGACATGACGTTCGGCAGGACATATTTGATGATGATCCAGCGATCCGGCAGGCCTATCGCCCGCGCGCCGTCGATGTACTCTTCGTTGCGAATGGCGATCACCTGGCCGCGCGTGAGACGGGCGAAGATCGGCATCGCGGAAAGGCCAATGGCGATCATGGCGTTGGTCAGGCTTGGCCCTAAAAACGCCCCGAGGGCGATCGCCATGATCAGAAACGGACAGGCCAGCAGCGCTTCGATAACGCGTGAGATCACCCCATCCCACATCTTCTGAAAGTAACCAGCCACCAGCCCCAGCGGCACGCCGATGACCACGGCGATGACTACCGACATACACCCCGCCATCAGCGAGGTTCTGGCTCCCCAGATAATGCGGGATAAAATATCGCGCCCCAGCTCGTCGGTGCCGAACCAGTACATCGCCGAGGGCGCTTTACGCACCGCCAGGAAATTCGCCTTCACCGGATCGAACGGCGCGATCCACGGTGCAAGCAGCGCCACCAGCACAAAGAAGCCCACAATCACCGCGCCGATCACCGCGCTTTTATTGGCGAGAAATTTCTTCAGCACCCGGTTCTGCGCGCGGGGCAGAACCGGCGCAACGGTTTGAGTTGTCAGTTCCGCCATGGTTAACCTCGCATTTTCGGATTGATGAGAACGTACAGCACATCGGCCAGCAGGTTCAGCAACAGGAAGCCAATCGCCACGATCAGCACCACGCCCTGCACCACCGCGTAGTCGCGGTTAAACACCGAGTCGACGATCATTTTGCCAAATCCCGGAATGGTGAAGACCTGCTCGGTCAGCACCGCGCCGCCCAGCAGCTCGCCGAACAGCAGCGTGGTGAGCGTGATCACCGGCACCAGCGCGTTGCGAAACGCATGCTTGATAATGACGGCTTTTGGCAGCAGCCCTTTGGCCCGCGCGGTGCGGATGTAGTCAGCTTTGAGCACGGCGATCATGGAGGCGCGGGTATGGCGCATCAGCGTGGCCGCCAGCCCGGTGCCGAGCACGGCGGCAGGCAGCAGCAACGTCCGCAGGTTCTGCACCGGATCTTCACTAAACGGCACAAACCCGGACGCTGGCAGCCACTGCAGATTGACCGAAAAGACCAGTATCAGCAGGATCCCGAGCCAGAAGTGCGGTATCGAGATCCCGGAGATCGCCACAAAGTTCGCCCCGTGATCGACCCAGCTGTTTTTGTTCACCGCCGCGAGGATCCCCATGCTGATGCCGAACACCAGGGCGATGATCATCGCCAGCAGCGACAGCTCCAGCGTGACCGGCAGTTTGCTGGCGATAAGCTCGGTTACCGGTTCGTGCGTGCGTAAGGAGACCCCAAGATCGCCCTGCAGCGCGCGCGTCAGCCAGTGGAAATACTGCACCGGGATGGGCGCATCCAGATTGAGCTCAGCGCGCAGCTGGGCGATCACCGCCGGATCGCGCTCCTCGCCCGCCATGGCGATGAGCGGATCGCCGGGCAGCAGCTTCTGCAGCCCGAAAACCATCATACTCACCAGCAATAGCGTCGGAATGGCCAGCAGCAGACGTTTGCAAATCAGTTCCAGCATGGTCTCTCCTCGGGACGGTTATTTCGCCAGCGTCACACCGGCCAGACGCACGATGCCGTCCGGGTACGGCTTAAAGCCCTGCACGCTTTTGTTCAGGCCGAAAATACGCGGCTCAAAGTAGAGGTAGGCAACAGGCATGTCGGTTTGCAGCTGCTTCACTACCTTGTCGTACAGCGGCTGGCGAACGGCTTTATCGTTGCTGAGACGCGCCTGGGTCAGCCACTCATCGACCTGCGCATTGCTGTAACGGCCGTCGTTAAGCGTCCCTTTGCTGTGGATAAAACCGTAGATGCTGCCATCCGGGTCCGGGCGTCCTGACCAGCCGGAGAAGCTCAGCTGGTAATCACCGCTCTGCTGGCGATCGAGCAGCGTGGCGAACTCGGTCATCTGCAGATTCAGGGTAAAGCCCGCTTCAGCCACCATCGCCTGCAATACCTGGCCGACCTGCTGCGAGGTTGGGTTGTTCGGCACCAGCAGATTCACATTCAGCGGCGTCGCGACGCCTGCGGCTTTAAGCAGCGCTTTCGCCTTGTCGACGTCACGCGGGGGCACCGGCAGGTTGACGTGATACGGGCTTACCGTCGAAAACGGCTGGTTGGCAGGCGTATACAGCCCCTCAAAGACCACCTGATTGAGCGCATCGCGGTCAATGGCCTGAGAGAACGCTTCACGCACGCGGGCGTCCTTGAACGGATCGTTCGCTGGCACCTTGCCATTATTGATATTGAAGGTGATACCCTGATACCCGAGGCCGGTCACCTTCGCCAGCGCCAGCTTGCTGTCGGCTTCGACGGTTTTAACGTCGCTGGCAGCAATGCCCTCGGTCAGATCGAGATCGCCCGCGCGCAGGTTCGCCAGACGCACGGAGGCATCCGGGATCGGCAGATAGATGATCTTGTCGAAGTGGTAAGCGTCTTTATTCCAGTAGTTGTCGAAACGAGTCAGAACAATGCGATCCTGGGAGACGCGGCTGTCGAATTTATAAGGACCGGAGCAGACGGGATGGGCGGCAAAGTCCGGCTTTTTCGCCGCTTCGGGGGCCATCATCGCCCCGGCGCGGTCGGTGAGCTGCATTAACAGGGCAGCATCGGGGGTTTTCAGGTGCAGGGCGATCTGCATCGGGCCGGTGACCTCAACGGACTCCACGGACGATATTTCACTTTTACGCAGAGAGCCTTTTAAGGTCAGCGCCCGGTCGAGGTTGTATTTTGCCGCTGCCGCATCGAATTTTTCGCCGTCATGGAAGGTGACGCCCTCACGCAAATTGAAGGTCAGGGTTTTGCCATCCTCGCTCCAGGTCCACTCTTTCGCCAGACCCGGCACCACTTTCAGGTTTTCGTCCACATCCACCAGCCTGTCGCACAGGGAGGCAAAAACGAAGCGGCCATAATAGGTGCGCGCCAGATGCGGATCGAGCATGTCCGGGTCTGCACCCAGCCCTACTCGCAGCACGCTTTCAGCCTGGGCGGGCAGCGCCGCGCCGAGCAACATAACACTTCCCAGTACGGTCAAAAGAGAATTACGCATTGTCATTATCATGAGTTCCTTGAAGGAAGGGAGGAGTGAGAGGCCGCGTGTTCAAACAGCGCGCGGCGGCGCAGAAAGGCGGCAGACGGCGGTGCTATCTGGATAACACTGCGATCGCGGTTAATCTCCTGCCAGCGGTGGCAGGCAATCTGGCGTCCGCCTTCCAGCACCTGGTTAATGGGCTCGGCAAGGCGACATTCATCCGTGGCATACGGACAACGGGTATGGAATCGGCACCCGGACGGGGGATCGGCCGGGTTCGGTAAATCCCCTTGCAGCAACGGGGCAGCACGTCGGGCGCCCGGCTGCATCTGCGGTGCAGAGGCGATGAGCGCCTGGGTGTAAGGATGGAGAGGCGCGTCAAAGATCTCGTCGACACTGGCAAGCTCAACGATCTGCCCGAGATACATCACTGCCACGCGGTCGCTCATATGGCGGATGACCGCCAGGCCATGGGCAACAATCACCATTGTTAGCCCCAGTTGATGCTTCAGGCTTTCCAGCAGATTGATCACCTGCGCCTGCACGGAAACATCCAGCGCCGAGACGGGCTCGTCACCCAGCAGCAGTTTTGGCCCGGAGGCCAGCGCACGCGCAATACCAATGCGCTGGCGTTGCCCACCTGAAAACTCGTGCGGAAAACGCGCCGCCCAGGCGGCAGGCAGACCCACGGTTTTAAGCAGTTCCGCAACGCGATAGTGACGATCGGCTTTTTTCATCTCCTGATGCAGCCACAGCGGCTCACCCACAATCTGCTCAACCGTCATGCGCGGGTTTAGCGACGCAAAAGGATCCTGAAAAATAATCTGTAATTCCCGGCGCAGCTGGTTGAGACGAGCTCCTGAGGCGTGTGTGATCTCCTCCCCCTGATAAAACACGCGTCCTTCGCTGGCGGCCAGCAAACGCAGCAGCAGACGGCCGAGCGTGGATTTGCCGGACCCGGACTCCCCGACAATCGCCAGCGTTTCACCGGGCATCACGGAGAGGGAGACGCGATCCACCGCCGTCACAAAGCGGGCTGGAGTAAACAGTTTCTTCGGGCCGGGGAAGCGCTTGCTCAGGTCACGGGCTTCAAGAATGGGCGTGGTCATGCGATCTCTCCCAGCGCAATGTGTTGTTCCAGCGGCACGCGGAAGCAGGCGACCAGATGGTCAGCCCCCTGCGCCGTGAGCGACGGTTTTTCGTTATGGCAGCGCGTTTGCGCGAAGGGGCAGCGGGTCGCAAAGCGGCAACCTTTCGGCATGGATTCCGCCAGGGGAACCGCGCCGGGAATGGTGGCGAGCGGCCCTTTACGCGCGCCCGCGGACGGAATAGAGCCCATCAGACCAATGGTGTACGGGTGCTGCGGATCGGCAAAGATGGCCTCGACGCTCCCCTGCTCCACCACCTGCCCGGCATACATCACCGCCACCTGCTGCGCCACTTCCGCCACCACGCCTAAATCATGGGTGATCATCAGCACCGCCGTACCGGTCTCCTCTTTTAAGGTGTTGAGCAGCGCGAGGATTTGCGCCTGAATGGTGACGTCCAGTGCGGTGGTCGGCTCGTCGGCAATCAACAAACGCGGATGGTTAATGAGCGCCATCGCAATCATCACGCGCTGGCGCATGCCGCCGGAAAGCTGGTGCGGATACGCTTTCAAACGCATCTCTGCCGCCGGGATCTGCACCTTCTCCAGGATTTGCAGCGCGGTATTCATCGCCTGCGCACGTGAAACGTTCTGATGGCGCATAACCGCTTCGCTGAGCTGGTCCCCAAGGGTAAAGGCGGGGTTGAGCGACGTCATCGGCTCCTGGAAAATCATCGCCAGCTCGTTACCGCGGAGATCGGCATATTCCCGCGGGGAGAGCTTTCGCAGATCGTGGCGACGAAACTGCATATCGCCGCTGACAATCTGCGCGCTGGCGGGCAATAGCCCCATCAGCGCTAAGGAGGTGATACTTTTCCCGCAGCCGGACTCCCCCACCAGCGCCAGCGTTTCACCCGCTTTGACCGTCAGCGAGATACCGTCAAGCACGCTCACCGGCGATCCGGCGAACTTAACGTTGAGGTTTTGCAGGCGCAGTACCGGAGTGGCTTCCTTAAACGGAATCGTCGTCATAGCGTGATGTCGTCCTCAAGGTGGATCGCCTGTATCAGGGCGTTTTGCAGGCTAAGCAGATGTTCGCGCATGGCGGCCGCTGCTTCGTTGGGCTGGCGATGGATAATCGCGGACATGATTTTATGATGATGGTCGTTGTAGACATCGACCCGTTCGGGGGTTCGGGCAAGCTCACGCAAATGCTGCCAGCCTGGCTCACGCCTGACGGCATCAATGGCATCAAAAAGACCGAGCATCAGGCGATTGCCTGCGGCCTCCGCAATGGCGCGGTGAAAGGCGCTGTCCCACAGTTCATTCAGATCGCGGTCGTCCGGGCTGACCTTATCGATGCGTTCCAGCATGCGCTGCATGAGCGCGAGGTTTTCCCTGGTGGCACGCAGTGCCGCAAGCCGGGCTAAGCCGGGTTCGAGCTGTAGACGAGCTTCCATCACTTCCAGAAGGTTGGTTTGCTGAACCAATCCCTGAAGGGCCAGCGGTTCCACAGGCGCAGCAGGACCAATAAAGGTGCCTTTGCCCTGCTTACGCCAGATCCGCCCCTCTTCTTCCAGCACATCCAGCGCACGACGTACTTCACGTCGTCCTACGCCGAGAGTTTCCGACAGCTCACGTTCCGTGGGCAGCGGAAGGCCTGGTGTTGACTCGTGCTGGTGAATAAGACCGCGCAATTGTTCAAGCGCGGTGCTGGAATTTGCCAGAAACCGTGACGGTTTTTCCATATTGGTTCGCTCGCTTTCATCATGACTTTATTGTTATTAACGATAAGTTATTGATATGAGGCGCTACTTATCGTGCTAATGATTAAGCAATAAACGAACCAATTTTATATTGGTTCAAAATTTCGCAGTGTAAAGGGTGATAACCTGTTAATTTATAAGCAGAACATCAAAAACGAATTGGCCCGTCAAACGTTGCGCCAGTACATTAGCCATCCCGTTCATTGCACAAAAATAGTGCGACAAATGCACCAAAAACGATCAAATGTTAAATAAATGCACTATTTATGTATATTCTTTGTTAACCAAAGATTATGTAACCGATAAAACAGGCAACGATGCCGCCGGTTGGTAACGCCGGGCACTGATATAACGGACGACGAGTCACAAGAAACAGGTAAATAATACGCTTTATAAACAGGACAACTATTTTCTGCGGCTATATTTAAATGCGTATTTTATTGCTCCACGCCGCTTACTTTAGTTAATAAAGTCCGTGCTTTTTCGGCTTATTAAACCGTGTCTTTCACCCGGTATTTCAGAAAGTAAACGACTCTGCCAAAAATTAACCTAAAAACAACAATTACAGCATTTTAGATAAAAATAAATGAATCTCACTCTCATTTAAGAACTTATACAACCCCTTGTTTTATATAAAATTATTTCTTAAATCGCATTCATAATAGTCAGTTCAGACTATTTAATTAAGATTATTGCCTGGTCCAGCATATGATTATTCCTAAAGAACGACGGCGTTTGTCAGACTCCGGCTTAATATCATTAACGTAAGAAAACATCGCGTGTGAGGTATAATATGTACTGTGCAACTAACAATCCTGGCTATTTATCTCATACAGGTGGACAACCCGTTTGTCATACCCCTGACATGCGTTGTTATGGTTGCGAAAAGCAATGCCGCTTTAATACGTCTGAAGATGGCCAAAACCGTGATTGCCACGCGCTTGAATATTATATCTGGCCTGATAATAACACCTTTTTGGTTGAAGGCATTCGTCATCACTTTGGCGAGGTTAATGATAAATATATTTCGCAGCCGGTTGTCATCATCGACTTCAGTCATAAAAACATCAATTATTTTTTATCTGAAAACTGGTTAGATCAGTTCAAAAACATGAGACTGATTCTTGTCACTGATAAAAAGATGACGGCAATTGCGCACTACTGGTTTTACAACGACACGTTAGAAACCACTATCAGTTCAATTATCTTTTATGACGATAGCGCAGAAGAAGTCTCGACGAAACTGAAAAAAACGTTCCTGGCAAAAACGATTAAACCGACAGGTAACAGACCCAAACTGAGTCAGAATGAATACAGCCTGTTTTCATTCCTCTTTAATGGATGGTCGCCAAAGAAAATCGCCTACCGGAACGGCACCAGTGTTAAAAACACCTACGCCATGAAGAACCGCATTGAACGCAAGCTGGGCGTGTCCATCACACGGCTTGCAAGTTAGTGTAAAACTGACAATACGCTCTGTCGAAAATTCCTGGACAAACAGAGCGTATTCTTACTGTTACTCGTGTTTTTCCGTAATGCATAATTTATCTGATTGTTGATATATTACATAATATTTTACATATATTATATGGACGCGTAGCGTTTGATCACATGAACATTATTACTATTAAACAAAATGAGAATGACAACTACACTATGCGTTGTTACGGATGTGTGCATAAATGTGCCTATGCCTCCATTCGCAGCACAAAGTGCGATGAATGTTCAGGAACAGAATTTTATATTTGGCCAGAAAATAACTCATTTCTGATAGAAGGCATTTTACAATACTTTTCTGATATTAATTCAAAAATAATTTCACAACCCATTGTCGTGATAGACTTTAATTACAAAAACATAAATTACTTCTTATCAAACAATTGGTTAGCTCAGTTCAGAAACTCACGCCTGATTCTGATCACCGATAAAAAAATGGCGGCCATTGCCCACTACTGGTTCTACAACGACACGGCAGACACGATCATCAGCACGGTCATTTTTCATGATGACCTGGCCGAGGATATCAAAATGAAGATCAGCCAGTCCTTTATGGGAAAAATAATACGGCCTTCAGAAAAAAGAGCCAAACTTAGCGCAAATGAATATGCACTCTTTTCTGAACTTTATAAGGGCCAACTGCCTAAAAAGATTGCCATGAAAAATGCCACGAATGTCAAAAACATTTACGCCATGAAAATAAGAATTGAAACAAAGCTGGGCGTTCCCATTTCAAGACTGGCGAGCTAATACGTCCATGTTAGAAAGAGACGTTAAAACATCAGCATAGCAAATATGACGTAGAGTATTCTTAAAGGAACAGTTACTTTTCCTTATTGTGTGTAAGAGGGATAAAACCCTACACTACGATATTACCAGTGCTTGTATTTTTACATAATCCACCCGCGTCACCCGTTGTATTTACGGATGCCCCTGGTCATTTTTAAATAACATATTCTTTACTTTTTAATTCTAAGTGAGGAACGCAACTACAGGTCTGAATTCAAAATGAATACGCATCTTTCCACGGTAAAAATTAATTCAGAGCATACTCTTGATGATATTGAAGCCCCTGAAAAAGATTCTCTTCTGTGGGGCGTTGAATGGCTTTGTGGGCATCATTCTAAGTATGCCAGCAAAGAGGTGCTGTATGCAGGCCTGCCAAAAAGCGACAAGCTGGAGCCTGGAATGGCATTACGTATGCTTGAGCAGATGGGCATATCCGCCGGTTGGGTTAAGCGCGATCTGAATTCGCTTTCCTCCTGGCTGTTCCCTTTGCTTATTGCACGCAAAGACGGGACATACTGCATTCTTACCGCGCGCAAGGGAAAGCGCGGGCAACATACGTATCAGATTGTGGTACCTGAAAACGACGGAACGCTCCTCGTTGCAGAGGCGGATTTACACGAGGCTTATGGCGGTTATGCCCTTGTGACGACGCCAAAACCCACGCTGGACGCGCGTGCTGAAGACCAGCTGTTACCGAAAGCCAAGGATGAAGGTCACTGGCTCTATTCCACGCTGTGGCGCTACCGGCATTACTTCTACAGCGCGGCACTGGCGGCGCTGCTGGCGAACATTCTTACGCTGGCCGGTACCTTCTTCACCATGAACGTCTATGACCGCGTGATCCCCACCCAGGCGTACGTCACCCTGTGGTCGCTGGCGATTGGCGTGGTGATTGCCATTATTTTTGAATTTGCCAGCCGACAAATCCGCGCCTATTTGATCGACATCGCCGGTAAAAAAGCAGATCTGATCCTCGGGGCGAAGCTGTTTCGCCAGGTGATGTCGATGCGCATGGAATACAAGCCGCAATCCTCCGGAACCTTTGCGAACCAGTTACGCGATTTTGAGGCCGTCCGCGACTTTATCACCTCTGCGACCCTCGCCACGCTGTCCGATTTGCCGTTCTGTCTGCTGTTCATGTTCATCATTTACATGATTGGCGGTCCACTGGCCGTTGTACCGCTGGTCGCCATGCCACTGATTTTGATTGTCAGCGTCATTATCCAGTGGCCGCTGGGTCGCTACATGGAAGAAAACGTCCGGGAAATTTCGCTTAAGCAGGGTCTGCTGATCGAGAGCATCGAAGGGCTTGAGGCCTTAAAAGCCGCTCAGGGCGAAGGGGTGATGCAAAAGCGCTGGAATGATTTCAGCGCACTGGCTGCGGCGTCCTCGATGAAAACCCGCTATCTCTCCATGCTGACCACCAACTTTGTCTCTTTTGTGCAGCAAATCACCACCGTCTGCATCGTGGTGCTCGGCGTCTATTTAATCCACGCCGGAGAGCTGACCATGGGGGCCATGATTGGGGTGGTGATCCTCTCCAGCCGTTCGCTCGCGCCTCTGGCCTCTGTGGTCGGTCTGGCGCTGCGTTATCAGCACGCCAAAACCGCGCTGAAATCCCTTAACCAGCTGATGGAAACGCCGACCGAGCGCGACGCGCTGATCAATTATCTGCCGACGCCCAATTTCACCGGCAGCCTGCGTCTGAAAAAGGTGGGATTCACCTATCCGGTACCG
Source organism: Enterobacter sp. SENG-6 (assembly GCF_001605945.1). NCBI lineage: Bacteria > Pseudomonadati > Pseudomonadota > Gammaproteobacteria > Enterobacterales > Enterobacteriaceae > Enterobacter > Enterobacter sp. SENG-6. The sequence continues at coordinate 54,088 of NZ_LOMM01000001.1, read as the reverse complement.
GGAATGATGGTCGCGCCACGCATTCTGGACAACATCAATATCAACATCGAGGCCGGGGAGCAGGTGGCCGTGCTGGGCAAAATTGGCAGCGGTAAGTCGACCCTGCTGCGCGTGATGGCGCGCCTGTACCAGCAGAGCAGCGGACAGCTTTTCATTGATGGTGTGGATGCGACACAGGTTGATCCCGCCGACTGGCGCGCTGCGGTGGGTTACGTCGGGCAGGACTGCCGCCTGTTTTACGGCACCCTGCGCCATAACATCATCATTGGCAACCCGGGCGTGAGCACGGAAGAGTTTCTGCGGGTGGTTCGCCTGACCGGGCTTGATCACGTGGCGGCCAGACATCCACTGGGTTTTGACATGCCTATCGGCGAAATGGGCAATTGCCTTTCCGGTGGACAAAAACAGCTCGTCGCCCTCGCCCGCTGCCTGTTGCTACGACCAAAGATTTTGCTGATGGATGAACCCACCAGCTCAATGGATGCGATGACGGAAACCCTGTTCCTTCGTCGGCTCAAAGAAGCAACGCAAGGACAAACGCTGGTCATTGTGACCCACCGCATGTCCGTACTGAGCCTGGTAGAGCGTCTGATCGTCATGGAAGACGGACACGTAGTGAAAGACGGTCCCAAAGATCAGGTGATGGCCAGCCTGAATGAGAATGTCATCAAGAAAAAGCAAGCAATGCATTCAGTCGAAGAGAAGCAACAGAAACAAGGTGTGAATGAATGATGAACGAGGACGAAGTGAATCATAACGCCTCAAAGGGAGAGGCCGAAACGGATGCAGGCGTACCCTCAACGGCACTGGAAAACGTGAACGCTACGCAGAGAGCGGGCACCGGGCTGGCATTACACCCTGCACAGCCAACGGGGAAAGTGAAAGCCGACGATCTGAAATTCATGCACGACCTGCAGGGCGCGCTGATCGCACAGAAGACCCCTTTCAGCATGATCATGCTCTACACCATCACCCTGGTTGTGGTGGTGGCGCTGGTCTGGGCGCATTTCGCCCGGGTTGAGGAGATTACCCGTGGCGACGGGAAAGTGATCCCCGCCAGCCGCGAGCAGCTCATTCAGAGCCTGGAAGGCGGCATTCTTGAAGAGCTGAATGTGCAGGAAGGCGACATCGTCGAGAAAGGCCAGATTCTGCTGAAGATTGACCCGACTCGCGCCGGGGCCAGCTATGGCGAATCGTTGTCTAAAGTGCAGGGACTGAAAGGCAGCATTGCCCGTCTCAGGGCGGAAGCCTACGACACGCCACTGACCTTCCCGCCGGATATCGCCGGGATTGAGTCAATCGTGCGTGATGAGACCCAGGCCTATAACGCCCGCCTGAAAACCCTGAATGAAAGCGTAGAGGCCTTAAAACGGAGCCTGACGCTGGCGCAAAACGAGGTCAGTCTGTCGGAGCCGCTGGCGCGCAGAGGGTTAATGTCGGATGTCGAAATCCTGCGCCTCAAGCGCCAGGCGAACGAATTCAGCCTGCAGATCACCGAGCGTACCAACCGCTTCCGCTCTGATGCCAACAGCGAACTGAACCGTCTGGAATCTGAGCTGGCGCAGGCGGAAGAAATTCTGCGCGGACGCCAGGACGTAATGAACCGTACCACGGTGGTGGCGCCCGTGCGCGGCACCGTCAACAACATCCGGGTGACAACCCGTGGCGGCGTCATTCAGCAGGGGGCGGAGATCATGACTCTCATTCCGCTTGAAGATAACCTGCTGGTTGAAGCCAAAATCAAACCCTCTGATGTGGCCTTTATCCATCCGGGCCTGCCCGCCACGGTAAAAATTACCGCCTACGACTATGCCATTTATGGCGGATTAAACGGTGTCGTTGAACACCTCAGTTCAGACACCCTGATCGATGAAGAGAAAGCCCGTCAGGGGCGTGGAGATTCTACCTATTACCGGGTGTTCGTCCGCACCGACCGTGCCGCGTTACAGGTAAAAGACAAGTCGTTCCCGATCATGCCGGGAATGGTGGCAAACGTAGAAATCAGAACGGGGGAGAAGACCATTTTGTCTTACATCCTCAAACCGATACTGAAAGCGCGCGAAGCCTTCAGGGAGAGATAATTATATGGTTAAGGCACGTAAAGAGCGTCGTTGGGCAAGGGTAGCAACCGCAGTTGCACTCTGCTTGCCCTGCTCTTCTTTTGTCATTCCGCTGCACGCGGCTGACATTGCTCAGGCTAAAAGCAGCCTGGCGTCATTGCCGCCGATGCGCACACAGTCACAGCTCAACCGCGAAGTGCAGCCTGTGCAGCGGACGGTGTCGCACAGTGCGGCATCGTCGCGTTCGCTGCCCGCCATGCGTACCCAGTCGCAATACGTCAGTACGCAAAAGGCGATGCCAACGCAAGCCACTGCGCGCCCTGAACGTTACGCCTCTGCACCAACAGCCAGGGAGTTTGCCCCCGCCCCGTCAAAACAGGCGGAAAGCCGGGCTGCGCTGAAGAAAAACGCAGATTTCTTCCCGCCCGTCACCGAGTATTACAAACCGGACCCGGCGTACGCCGGGGTGCGTCGTGACGGCAGTGCGCGTCAAGCCATCAGCGGCATGTCGCAGGGCTACCGTGCCGGCAGTCAGGATTCGCTTGTTTTTCTGCGCAGCATGGTGGCCAGAGCGCTGGCGTATAGCCCGGAACTGCGGGCCGCCTCAGCAGAGGTGATGGCGTCTGACTACATGGTCGATCAGGTAAAAGGCCAGCGCATGCCCCAGGTACGTCTGGGCGTAACCTCGCCGCTGTCGACCGTGGGCGGCGATCGCCAGTCGTCATCCAACAATAGCCATATCAGCGACTCTAGCGGCACGGTCTCCGTTAATACGCCGATTATTGACTGGGGAAGGATCAGTAACCAGGTGGACAACTCTCTGGAAACGGCAAAAGCAGCCCGTTATTCAAAAGAGTATTCCCGCGAACAGCTGGCCTACAACACCGTGTCCGAACTGATGAATATGGGGCGCTACCAGCACAGTAAGGTTGTGGCGAAACAGTATGTTGGCCGCATGAAAGAGCTGGTCACCATGCTGTCGCAAATTACCCAGGCAGACCGCGGCAGAGAGAGTGAACTGGTGCAGGCAAAAGCAAAACTGATGTCGGCCCAGGCGAGTCTCGACAACATTGAGCATCAGCTGAGTGCCAGCAAAATCAAACTGGTGCGTCTGCTGGGGATCGAGCCTGAATTACCGGAAGGCATAAGCTGGCACGACACGGTCATTCCGGCGTCGGTGGCGCTTTCTGGGCTGGATAAAAACCCGATGATGCTGAACCTGCAGTCCAAAGTCCGGGCGGCGGAGTATGAGGCAGAAAGCATTAAATCGTCGGCCCTGCCGCAGGTGAACTGGGTCATCTCCAAAAGCACCGCCAAAGACAGCAACGGCAACGAAGCGGGTTGGTATACGGGCTTAAACGTCGAGTGGGAGGCGTTTAGCGGCGGCTCTCAGCGTGCCGCTGAGATGTCGGCACGGGCGAAAGCCAATATGGCGCAGCAGCAATATGAAGTGAGTTACAAAGATCTGGAGTATCAGATTAACTATCAGATTCAGGTACGTGACTCCTCTTTCCTGCGCGCCGATGATTACGATCGCCTGACAAGTGAAACGGATCGGGTGCGTCGTATGTTCTACGAACAGTGGTATCACCTTGGCAAACGCACCTTGCTCGACGTGCTGACGGCAGAAAACGATCATTTTAATAATCAGCTTTCTGCCATTAACAACCGCTACGACGGCTATATTTCCAACATTAACGTCATTGCCAGCGCCTCCATGCTGCTGTCATGGATGAAAATGAGCTAAGCGAAACAGACGTAATAAAAAGCCAGACCGTCAGTGATGAGGGTCTGGCTTTTTTATGCCTGTCAGAAGGCGACTACCAGGGGGTGTCCTCTCTGCTGATCTCCGCCCAGCGCAGATACATATCGCTCGACATCATAAAATCGGTATGCCATTTCCACCAGGTGTGCAGCGTGTAGTACACCAGACATGGCAGATAGCAAAGCAGGAAATAGACCTCAAACCAGACCTGCCATCCCGAAAGCGTAAGCAGCACGCCGATAACAGCCGACCAGACACATTCCACGCCCACCAGCATAACCAGCCGCAGCCATAATGGTTTCTCTGACAGCGTCCTCCACGGGATTGACGGGGAGAAATAGAGATCAATCTCGTTAAGGAACAGATGGCCCAGAAACACATAGCGTCGGGTAAAGCGCAAGAACAGCAGATTGATTGCCAGCACCACCACGCAGAGCACCACCATGGTAATGATGGCGGTTAAGGTGAAGTAGCGCCCATAGAGATCAAACTGCGCACTGTTGCGTAAGGGGCTGATGGTCAGGAGATTCATCACCACACTCATCACGACAGCAACGGCCACATACTGTGAAAGCTGCGTGTATTTTGCCTTGTCTCTGGCTGAGGCAACGACCTGCTGAATATAGACATGACGCAGTGCGGCAAAGATCCCCCAGATAATCAGCGGCGCCACGAAAACCATGATCAGCAGCGTGATGCCTGGCGTGGTCAGCGCAAGGAAGAGCCCCGTGATGCCCGCGAAAATCAGGATCGAGACGGCAAGCACAACGAACGGTTCGAAGATGATCGAATTCGTTTTCGGGCTCTCTTTGCCGACAAATACCGACAAATCAACATTCTTGACGACGCATTTATAGGCCCAGAAGGCCTTAAGGTCGGCAATGAAGCTATACCCGATCAGCGCGAAAATACCGCTCGCGACCCAGGCATCCTGCCGGGAAAAAGAGAAACCGGCATTTTTCCAGTAAAAGCCCAGCAGGATAAACGTCACGATATAGATAAAAAGCACGTTCCTTTTATCCTGATAGCGGATGAAGGTTAAATAATCTGGAATCATAGCTCGGCCATTACATCCCTAACACTTTTCTGCAGTGCAGGACACGCCCGGCAGAAAAACCGGAAAAATCATTTAGCATCTGTCCCAGATAGGGTTTGTTGCTCATCTCCAGGAACAGCGGCTGGTCTGGATGATGGATGAATCTGGCCATGGAATCGGCCCATTTCACCGTCTGCGTCAGATGCAGGGAGAGGTTCTCTTTGATATTGTCCGGCACCGTTTCGACTCTGGCGGTCACATTCATCAGCACGTCATAGGCTGGCGAGGTGAAAGGCTGTCCCGCCAGGAAGTCACGCATCAGCTGCACGCCCTCAGCCATTAAACGGGTATGCCAGGCCCCGCTGACGCCGAGCTTGATCGGCTCATAGCCTTCATCGACCAGCACTTTGGCAAAATCACTCAGCGCAGACGGGGTCCCGCCAATCACCTGCTGACGCGGGGTGTTGTCGCAGCTGATATCCAGCGCGATCCCGGAACGGGTGATGATGTCACTCAGCGTGGCAAAATCGGCCCCCTTCAGCGCCAGCATCGCGCCTTTCTGCTTTTTACTCACCGAATCCATGGTACTGGCGCGAAAATGCAGCGTACGGAACAGGGTCTCCAGCGAGATCGCGCCTGCCGCGTACAGGGCACTGTATTCGCCAACGCTATGGCCGCAGGCACCCACGACGCGCAGCGCGGGGAAGCGCTCGCGGCAGAGGCTATAAAGCGATACGTTGATCGCCGTAACGGCCAGCTGTTGTACCGTGGTCTGGATCAGCCTGTTCATCGGCCCCTTAAGGCAGAGTCGGCGCAGATCGAGGCCCGACACATCGCTGGCACAATCCCAGATCTGTTTCGTCGTTGCATTGAGATCCCACAGATCGCTGCCCATACCAATCACCGGGTTTCCCTGGCCGGAAAACAGCAGCACCACAGGCTGCGATGGATTATCAAGCGTCATAGTCATTTCCTTATAAGTAATACTTAAAGCCAACATAGCCACCGGCAACATCGCCGAAGAAAGCAAACTCAGAATTTGCGCTACCCAGTGCTGAATAGACGCCGGTATACGCTTCCAGCTGGTCATCAATAAAGGTCAGCGGTGCGCTGATGTGGAGCCCCGACAGGGTGCTTTTATCCATCAGATTGACGATAAAATAAGGCTGCACGGCGATCTGATGCGTGAGCTGCACGCTGGACCAGGCGTTGAGATAGTGTTTCCCCTGCAACATGCCTTTGTTGCCCGTATTGCTGATTTCAGACGCCATCAGGTACTTATAGGAATCAAACGCCCTGTCGAGCGGCGCATAGCCTGTCGGCGTATTCAAAAAGGTCATCAGCTCGCGCTGTTTGCGCCATTCCGTGCGGGAGTAGCCTTCGCTCTGGTAATAATATTCCAGGCCGAAAACGTTAAAGGTATCAGTGGTATATTGCCCGCCCACCGCCAGCTCTACGCCATTTTTGTCCTCGGTGTCATACAGCGATGAAGGAAATGCGTAGTTCTGGACTTCTGCACTTTTCTCCTCAGAGAGATGACGCCAGCGCTGCTCCCGGTGCCAGGCCATCCCGGCATTCAGGGTCAGCTGTGGGGTGTAGTGATAGCTGTCAGAGACGGCAACCGACTGCGAGTCTCCCAGCAGAATGCGCATCCCCGGCGTATGTTGACGGAAGGCATGTGAGGTATAGCTCAGAAGCCAGGCCTCGCTGCTGTTGCCACGCTGGTTCGCGGACCAGTTGCTGGAGGTCAGATAGTATTTATCGATCGTCGCCAGCTTCGGAATCATGATCAGCGAGAGCGACTCATCCCGGTAGTCCATTGACAGCGTCGCGGCCCAGGACGAGGACTGATACGCAGTGCGAAGCGCGGGATCGTAAAGCCGCGTCGGTTTGAACCCGGCGTAGTAATGCGGAGTCAGATCGGAAGGTGAGCGCAGGAAAAAGAGACCCTGCTTCGCCTGAAGTTTTCCCACTTCAAGCTGCACGCTGTCTGAAACGGCGTAAACCAGTCTCAGACGCTCAATCAGCAGCTGAGAGCGGCTGTCGTCCTCTTCAAATGCTCCCACCTTGCGCGGTGAGTACCAGGTGAGCCCGTAGAGAGACAAATCCAGATCCAGCGCATTATCAACGATCGCGCACTTGCTGGTGAGATTCACGCCCGCGTCATTGTAGATATTGTGTCTGGTATACGGATTTCGGCCGTTAATTCGCCAGTCTGAAATTTGTTTTTTGACCAGCGACACCTGCTCATACAGCGTGACAGTGCTGTTTTTTGCAAAGTCGGAACCGGACAGGCAGTCCGCCAGTGCGCTCACGGGCAGAGCGGAGAGTGCCAGGGTTAACCCCAGTAATGTGCGTTTCAATTGGCACCTCGCTGAATAGACTCGCGAGTAAAGTGGGATTCAGGCAAGGACTCCAGGCGAACATCGCTGTACTCCATCACCGAGTAGCTGTTGCCGTGACGGGCCTCCTTCACAATAATTTTCATCGGACGCATCTTCCCTAATACCATCTGAAAATCCTGGTACAGCACTTCTTTCATCAATTTATTATCCAGAGAGTAATACGACGCTTTAAAAGGACGGTTCTCCCCCTCTTTTTCGACGTAATAGATGACTTTTGGCCACGTGACGTCATCCGTTTTGCGCACCAACTCCAGCTTATAGCACTGCGTATAGCCGCATGCTTCCTCGCCCAGCAGCGTGGCGTGGTAGGCATACTCAAAATTGGTGACAATGACGTCGCCATTGGAAATTTGTCCAATCAGGCGCTGCTGGCGCGAAACGGGAACCGGTCGACGCAGTTCTGGCGTGTAGAACCAAAGATCGTACCAGTCAGAGAGCAGCACTTTGCCTTTGTCCCGCGGGGGATAAATAAAACGCGCCAGCGAACGGGCATCGGCTTTCATTCCCCCTTCGGGTTTCATAAAGCGCATGGAAATATCCAGCACCTGCTTATTGTCAGGCTGCGATGCGCCCGACTTATATTCATGAATGGTCAGGGTGTAGCGAAAAGGTTTATTCGGGGAACGAACCTCATCGGCACGACGAATAATCTCTGATGCTTTGTTATCCACCGGCGCTGATAATACCGCCGAGGAAAACAGGCACAGACAAAAGAGCAGTTTTGTGATGACAACGCGTTTCATATCGCTTCCTTACGAAAATTTAAAAGCATCTGAAATATTCAGCCGTGAAGCACGTAATGCAGGCAGCACAGAGGCGCCGGTTGCGGCCAGGATCGGTAATACGAGGGTTATCCAGGTCAGTGCTACGCTGTCGGTTTTAATAAAGGCCGTATAGCCCAGCGATTGCCCCGGTGACGGCGGCATGGCAATACCGTAAAGATTGATGGCAGAGGCAATGGCATAACCTGTCGCCAGACTGCCAAGGGCGCCGATAAGACCAATGAAAATCCCTTCCAGTAAAAACAGCCTGGTGACGTGCAGGGGTTTCAGGCCAATCGCCCTGAGGGTGGTTATTTCCCGGGTACGTTCAATAATATTCATGGTCATCGAATTGCCGATCATAAAGATCACGATCAATCCGACGATGAGCTTAATGAAGAAATAGATCCCGGATAATAAGCCTTCGACTTGCTGATAAAAGATCGAGGTCTCTTTCCAGTCTTTGACCAGCAGCGGTAAATGATGCTTCGCAATAAACTGGCGCAGTTTGGCGCTAAAGACGGCGGTATCGTCGTCCTTCAGCAGGATTAATACCTTACTGACGCTGTTGGTTCCCATGATGCGCTGTGCGGTATCAAGCGGAATTTTCATCGCCACATCATCGTAATCCTTAATACCGGACTCAAAGATGCCGCGAAGCTTCATCGATAACGCGCCCTGGCCGCCCTCGGTATTCACCACCAGCACATCCAGCCAGTCGTCGTAGTGGGCATTGAGCGTTTTCGCCAGCCCACTGCCCAGCGTGATTTCGTCGGTACGCATCCGGGAGAGATCGCTGCCGGAAATTAATTTATCAAACGATCCCAGCTTTAACGCGGGCAGCGGCTCCACACCCAGGGCGGAAAAATAGCTGGACGTTTCGCTTTCATATTGCGAAATCACCCCGGTAAATTCCAGCTGACCGGACAGCGTCGAAATATGCGGTGCAAGATCCGGATCGTTGAGAATCGCCTTTTTCAGGGATGCATAATCTGCAATCAGGCTTTTGTTTTTATTCGACGTCTGGAAATAATTTTCATTATAAATTTGCACGTGACCAATATTGGTTCGAATCGTTTGCTCTTTCAAAATCCAGAAAGAGTAATCGATAAACCCGCCATACAGAAAAATCGACACGCCACCGAGCATAATGGCGGCAATGGTTGAATAAGATCGTCTCTTGTGGCGAAAGAGGTTTAAAAAAGCAAACTTCACATCCCGCGAGCGGAATAATACGCACCAGAGGACAAAAATCAGAATCAGTACAACAACACTATTCGCTAACACCATAACCCCGGACATTTAGTTCCCTTTCACCAGCGGTAACAAGACCTCTGTCACTTCGTTGATATCCCACTCTGGCGCGTCGCCAGAAGCCAGTGGTAATGCAGAGTTGGCGTGACGCAGTTCTGTTTGCGCCAGCAGCGCGTCTGCCTCGGCGGTACGGTTACAGCTCAACAGCGCGCGATAACGCATTTCGTCAATGTGCTTCATCAACCCGGCATTGAATACGTCAGGGCTTTTCGCCATCTGTTCCGTATCTTTTAACGTCACCACACAGCGGCCAATATCGGCTGGCAGGTACGCGTCCACACGGGCACGCATGTAGCGCACACGTTGATTGCCCTCGTAGAGGTCCACCGCTTCATCGAGATAGAAAAAGCCCGTTTTGCCATACTCAGACGCCCGAATGACGTCATTGGTATTGAGGGCATTTTCCGCCTGGCGCAGCATGCCGTAGGCATAAAAAACCAGCGACAGCGCGTTATCATTGGCCTTGTATTCGGTAAACAACGCACGGGTGATATCGGCTAGCTTATCGGCCTGCGTCGGGAAGCCATTTTTTATCACCTGCTCAGCCACGGGGGCCGCGGCGGCTTTAACGCTCCCGGCATAGGCCATGCAGATCAATAGCCAGCAGAGAATGAAGAAATTACGATTGTGAATCATGAACTAATACTCCGTCCTTAATTTCAACCACACGCCGCGCGCGCTCTTTCAGCTGGCTTGAGTGCGTCGAAATAATGAAAGTGGTGCGCGTCTCCCGGTTGATTTTCATCAGCAGATCGAGAATGGCCTCACCGGTGACCAGGTCGAGGTTTCCGGTTGGCTCATCGGCAATCACGACCTGAGGGTCATGCGCCAGTGCACGGGCAATAGCCACACGCTGCTGTTGTCCACCCGAAAGCTGGCCCGGCTTACGTTCGGTATATCCCGCCAGTCCTACGCTCTCGATAAAATGCAGCGCCCGCTCTTTCGCCTCTTTTTTGCCAATGTGCCCATTCAGCACCAGCGGGTAAAAAACGTTATCAAATACGCTCAGCACGGGGATGAGGTTAAAAAACTGAAATATGAACCCCAGATGCTTGCCACGAATTTCTGCTAATTGTTCTTCCGGTAAATTGTTGAGTAATTTTCGTAAAAACATCACCGAACCAAATCCCGGCTTATCAATACCCGACAGGATATTTAACAGCGTACTTTTACCGCTGCCGGAAGGACCGCACAGTGCCAGAAATTCGCCTTTCTCTATTTCAAGATTGATATTTTTCAGGGCATCGACTTTGCCTTCGCCCGAGCCATAACTCTTATAGATATTGTTCAGCGATATCATTGGGAGTTCTTTAATCATTCCGCTCATGGGGGTGTCGTTATTCCTTGCAATAGTCAATGTCGAAATAGCTGTAACCGAACTGTTTATCGGGAACGACAGTTCTTAATTTTCCCGCAAAATGAGGAGCCTGCTGGAGATACGCAAAGCTTAATGCTGGCGTCAGACAGCCGCTGGCACCAAAGGTATCGACCAGATCTAGCGTCTTTTGCGGCGCAACGGTTGAGCGAGACAGCATCTCTTTACGCAGACCGGCAAACGCCACGCGATCCGCTGCCTGCGTGTCCTCAAGGGTATCGGCCATCACGTATTGTCCGCCGTTCACCCGGATTGCACTTTCATGCTGACTAAAGATGAAACAGCCCGCGCGCTCAACGGTTAAATTGACATCCTGGGCTTTCCCCCTGCGCTTCTCTCCCCACTTCAGCGCGATATCTTCGTCCGAAAACACCAGCACCGGGATCGCACGGTAGGCGGCGCAGATCACCACGTAATCAAACACATCCCAGCTCAGATAATCCTTTGCCAGACTCATGGCCTGGATGAAGGATTGCCTTTCACCCCGGATTTTGCACGTCGGTGAATTCACAGAGAATTTCTTCACCAGGTTTTTTGGCAGCGTATCAATCATTGAGATGTGTAATGCGCTGGAGATATTTTCAAACGGCCCGGATTCCCCCCAGGAGTCGACATAAATAAATGCCGTACGCTGCTTTAGCAGCTTCATTCGCTCTTTCGCCGGCAGCGCCATGAGCGCGTCATCCGCCGCTTGCTCCATCGCATCCAGGTATTTTTGATACTGAGGATTGCGGATCATCTCACCGGCATATAACTCCGGCTGCGTACCAAAACGTTTCAGACCCCAGCCGTTTGCATGGGTTGATTTGAGCGCTTTATTAAATAAATGCGACTCCCACGCGTTTAGCCAGCTGGGCTGATAGAAATAAAATTTATCTTCCGGCTCAATGAGCGAAAATGAGGATAAATACATGTTACTCTCCATGATCGTTCAACAGCCTGGATGACCCGTAGACATGACGGCGCCAATAATGGATCCGTCCACGCCAACCCCAACTTTAAGCAGGTGGTTTTTGTGATGACCAATAACGCCACGGTCAATCAAAACATGCTGAGCAACGGCATCAATAATGGTGTCATTACCAACGGGGGAAATAAGCTCCTGCTGGGTGAGCGAATGATGACCAATAATTAAATCGACAATCCCAGAGCCGGTGGCGGTATAGCCAATCTGGCCTTTATAAGCCAGAACCGGAACCGGATGTCCTTCCGTCAACATCGCTATTGCTTTGGCTTCCGCTTTATCGCTGACGGATGAACCGTTACCGTGAGGGATAATCGCGCACAGTGCCTCAACGTCCAGTTCGGCTTTTTTCATTGTGGCCTGCATCACTTTTAAAATATTGGTGCTGAGCCATGAGCTGTCGTTGCTTCTGCCTGCGCTGATTTGGGTATAGGTTGTTTGCAACCGCACGCCGCCCTTCGCCTTTCTGGCGCGACGGTGGCGGGAATTTTCCAGCAGAATGGCGCTATAGCCTTCCGCAAAAAGCACCCCCTGGCTGTTTTCACCAAAGGGCTGAACAAGATGGCTATCCAGCATGGATTGCGTATCCAGAAACCAGATATCCTGCGTTTTAATTTTTGAGCAGTTCACCACCAGGACAATATCTACGCCGCCATGCTCGATGGCCTGGCAACCTAAATGCACGGCTGTCATTGATGAATTACTGGTGCAATTCATATTCGGGGGTAAATACTGCAGGTTATATTTACGCGCAAGGTGACCGGCAATACGATCCTGCGACATATTATCCACATGCAGCTGCATTAATGATTTTGAAAGATAAATATCTTCCACATCATTTTTGTTATAGAAACTCTTAAAGGCCATGCCATCGACCCGCGGGCCGATACCGGTTAAATAAACCCGGGCATTGCACCCGGCCAGCCATTGAACATCCAGGTCGGCCTGGTCGAGTGCATCGTCAATCAGACGATAAAGCAGATCTAATGCGCTATCATCCGTATGATCCAGCGTGGCAATATGTTTATTGCCATCGAACCCACATTTAATTGCCTCGTCGTCGGATTTAAACCAGGGCTTTCTTTCAACGCGTTTGCCCAGCTTCAGATTTTGAATAAGCTGAAGACTGTCTTCGGCAAACGGCAGACAAGAACTGAACCCCGAAATGATAGCGGCATTATCCACAATATTATCCTTTAATCACAAACGCGTAGTAGTTACCGCCTTCCGTCGCACCCACCAGCAATACGTGCTTCAGGGCAAGTTTTAACGGTTCACGAACGAAGTTAATTCGCTTATCGAAAAACTCGACGGTATGAGGAATAGCGGGAACCGCCTGCGTCTTAAAACAGTCAATGATGACGGCCAGGTTAAGCAGTCCGGCAGCAGACGCGACAAAGCCAAAGCAGGCGTTGTAGTTCACGACCGGTACGTTCGGTTTTGCCTGGGCGAAGGTGGCGTAAATCGCATCGATTTCAATGCGTGAGCTTTCATCGCTACCGTTGCTGGTACCACAGACCAGGTCGATCTCCTGCGCCGTTACACCGGCATCCGCCAGCGCACGGGCGATAGCCAGCGCCATTGAGGAGGATTTCTCGTCCCGCTGAGAGGCATCAAAATAGCTGTTGCTACAGGCTTTACCGTAACCGGCCACTTCCGCCAGCACTTCTGCACCACGCGCGGCGGCACGCTGCGGATCTTCCAGCAGCAACATGCAGGCACCTTCGCCAGGAATGTAACCCTTCGGATCGTTACCGTAGATCTGATATTCCCTGGCGTCGGAGGTCATATGCAGCTTGCGGGTAACGGCGTCCATATAGAGTGACATGGACGGGAAATACTCGTCCGCGCCGCCCACCAGCACCTGCGGCTGCAGATCCTGACGCACGATTTCGTAGCCGTAGGTTAATGCGCCTAATGCCGCATTCTCGCCGGTCGCCAGCGTAGTGGTGTAGCCCTTGATCCCTTCCGAAATGCCGCAGAACGTCGGGATGGAGTTCATCAACGATCCCGGGAATTCAGAGGTTCTGACTTTACGTGGGTCTGGCTTAAGGCTCTGCAGATATTTGTAGGTCGTCTCCTGCGGGCCACTGGACATTCCCATGACCATGCCAAGCTCATCGCCATCACGCTTGATTTTACGCTTCGCCTGCTCCAGCGCTTCGGACAGGGCAATCAATGCGAACGTACCGCCACGCGTGGCCTTACGAGGGTCAAAGCGGCGCAGATGTTTACGCGGTTCCAGCCCGGAAACCTGGAAGGTTTTAAAGTGTTCATTCGCTTCCGGCAGCGTTTCGGCCAGCGCGTTGAAATCGTCACCAAACAGCGCTTCGAACTGACGGGTGGTTTCCAGCACATCCAGTAACTCTTTTGCCTCTTCCAGCGTGTCTTCCGGGAAGGTGACGCCGCCCAGCTCAACGGTATGGTTCTGTTGCCATACGTTGTCGAGGATCTCGTGAACGGTGTGACCAATCGCGGAAACGGCACCCAGGCCGGTGATCGCCACGCGCTTTTCGTCGTAGGTACTGACCGGGATCGAACAAGGCTCCATGCTGATAATCATGCTGCAGTTGTTACCGCCGAAGGCATAATTGTTCTTCATGAAGAGGTTGATTTTCTGGTCACGGAAGTCGTTTGGCACGTAATCCAGATCGCAGTTTGGACGCGCGTTGGTGAAGTTCAGCGTCGGCAGAACGCGGTTATCCGGCAGCGTGACCAGGCAGGCGATCAGTTCGACGATCCCCGCAGCGCCGATGTTATGACCAAAATAAGACTTGGTAGAGCTCACCAACAGTTTCTCATTGTTGGCAAACACCTTTTTCATCGCCAGCGTTTCGATACGATCGTTGGCTTCTGTTCCGGTACCGTGGGCGTTGACATATTCGATCTGATCCGGGGTGACGCCGGCATTTTCCATCGCCTTATGCATCACCTGTACCGCGCCGCTGGCGCGTGGATCCGGTCCGGTTTCGTGGAACGCATCGCAGGAGGTGGCATAAGAGAGAATTTCACCGTAAATGGTGGCGCCACGTGCGACAGCATGTTCGTACTCTTCAAGCACGATCGCCCCGGCCCCTTCACCGATGGACATACCCGAATTGCCGGAGAACGGCGTGCAGGCGTCCGGATGCATCACGTTCAGGGCATAAAAGCCCGCGAAGGTGGGCAGGTAGATAGGTTCTGTCCCGACGGCCAGCATGGTTTTGCTTTTGCCGTTCTGGATGTAGTCAAACGCCATGCCGACCGCGTTAGGGCTGGCCGTACAGGCGGTCGCGACCAGTTCAACACCGCCCTGTAACCCGAGCAGCGTGGAGACGCTGGAACAGCAGGAGGAGAAACCGCCAGAGAACAGCGCCTTACGCAGGGAAAAGTCTTCCATGCGTTGCTCAAACAGCGGCAGAAATGCCTCGGTCCCGGCAGACGACACGCCAACAATTAAACCGGTTTCTTTGAGGTGCGCTTTGTTCTCAGCCAGCCCCGCCTGATTCAGCGCATCTTTACCCACTTTGTAGGCCCAGAGTGCGGCATTATCCAGGGAGGCGATAACGTCGTCCGGTAATTCCGAATAGTCAATGTCATGCAAGACTTCAGCGGCTCTGGCGTTTTCAAACCATTTTGAAAAACGCACGCTGTCCGTGACGCCATTTTTTTTATTCAGTAAGGCGTTTCTGAAATCCTGCAGGTTTTCAGCCAGCGAAGAGAGAATACCGATCCCGGTAATGACAACCCGTTTTCTGTTTGTCTTCATAAATATATGTACCGCCATGTACAGGCAATGAGCAGCGAAAAGGATCCGTGGTGTTATTCCCACGGATTCGCTTCTCGCTGTTTCGATTAATAATTACAGTGCGCTTTTCGCTTTAGAGGCATCCACAAAACTGTGTTCAGTTGGATTAACCAGCATGCTCAGGTTATAAATAAATGGCATACCTTTGGTTTTCGCAGCTACCGTTTCAGAGCGCGTTTGAATAGCAAAGCCGCTAATATCAGACCATGCATATTCATTGTCGATCAGCGCCAGGGCAATAAAGCACTGCAGGGCTGGAGAATAGATAGCCTTAGCGACTTTCCCTACCACCTGACCCTCGACCAGTACGTTATCGCCGGATTCAATGCCCGAACATTCGCCCTCGACAATCATGCCGATCACCTTGCGTGCGCCTTCGCGGTGAGACAGCTCTTCGGCCGCGTCTTTACCCACAAAGCCCTCTTTGTCGTACTGCACAGCCCATTGCAACTGCAGCTCTACCGGATTGAGGTTGTACTCAGCCCACAGCGCGTCATCCCAGCCTGGGTTTTCGATACGTACAATTTTCTGGTAGTCCAGCCCACCGGTCTGAAGCAGGTATTTGCCGCCGTGCTCCAGCAGTTGCTGCCACTGATCCAGCAGCTGTTCCTGCTGGCCAATAACCATATAGGCGAATTCACCGTGTTTACCGCAGCGGAATACCATCAGCTCGTCGTCGGTATTCATGTACTCGTAGTAAGGCAGACCAATCACGTCGAAACCGTGGATCTCAGACATCAGCTCCCAGGAGTACGGCCCTTCTACCATGATCGCGCCCCAGTTCTGCTCGCGCATGTCAGCTATTTCAGGGGTTTCCTGGATATCCAGTTCGTCGGCTTTTTCCAGAAGGGCGTTCAGGCCAGCGATAATTTCCACCGCCGGAATGTTCTCGGACATGATGTAGTAGCCGTCGGATGAGCAGAGCACATACACATCACCGCGCACCGTACCGTCTTCATTCAGTACCAGCGAGTAGATCCCTTGCTCGTCACGGATAATTGAAACATCGGCAGAGACATAATAATTCACCAGTGCCCAGGCATCATCACCCATCACGCTGACAATGGACATGTGTGAATAGTCCACCAGCAGGGCATTTTCACGTACGGCTTTATATTCCACCATCGGATCGTGATAGGCAGAAGGAACGTTGGCATTGTTGTAAATGCCCATTTTCGCATTGTTTTTTAAATGAAAATCATAAAGAGACTTCATAACGTGATCCTGTTATTCGCAATGATAAATTAAGCTTTTTTCTTCTGGATGATAAACGTCGCCAGATTGTTGATACTTCTCATATAAGAAGGATCATCGCTTTCGCTCACTTTGATATCGAAAACTTTATCCAGCATGACCACGATTTCCGTTGCATCAACGGAGTCCAGTTTTAAACCATTACCAAACAGGGCGGTATCATCATCAATTTGAGACTCATCGCGCTGAATATTTAAACGCTGAATAATCTCAGTTTTAATTGTCATCAGCACGTCCTTGCGCTGGTCAATTTCGTTTTTCATTGTAGACATGGTTTTAACTCTCTCAGGGGTTTACTTTGTTTCGCGGAAATTAATAATGGTGCCATGGCTGATTAACCGCTTGCCGACGTTAGCCGTCACGGAATAATGCTTAAAGCCATGGGCATCAGAAAATGCCAGCTTGCTGGTCACTTCAATCGAATCACCTGGGTAGGCAATATCTTTAAATTTCAAATTCTGGGCCGCCAGAACACCGCGAACCTGCGCGCGGCGCGTGCGAATGATCTCCCGCATCTCGTCACGCTGAATGAGCGCATGAATATCGCGTAACGATTTCAGTTCCGTGCCGTATGTCTGGTTGTAGATATCGCAAATATCGGTGAGGAACGAGAGATACTCGCTGGCCTGACCAAAAATCTCAGAAATAATAACCCCAGGCATGATCGGATCGTCAGGGAAATGCCCGAGCAAATAGGGCTCGTTGTAGGTAATGTGTTTGGTCACCTTCACAAAGCCATTTTCGCCATATTTGAAGTCATCAATTCTGTCGACCATCAGCAGCGGCTGACGCCAGCCGCCCATTTCCAGAAAGATCTTCGAGGGGATAACGTATTTAGACATAAATCACCGCATCACCAGGCCGCCATCGATAACGATGGTTTGACCCACAATGTAGCTGGAGGCAGTGGAGCCCAGATAAACGACGGTATTGGCAACCTCGTCGCATTTACCCAGACGACGTAATGGAATAGATGCCGTTACGCCACGCACCACCGTGCGGGATACTTTTTTCACCATTTTGGATTCAATCATCCCCGGCGCGATGGCATTTACGCGCACGCCATACGGCGCCAGTTCCGCCGCCAGCGTGCGGGTGAATCCCAGGATTGCGCCCTTCGACGCGCTGTAGTTCGCCTGCCCGACGCTTGGGATAATGGCCGCAATGGAGGCCACATTGATGATGGCCGGGTTTTCTGCGGAGCGCAGCAGCATTAAGGCTTCTTTCGTCAGACGGAAAATGCTGAACAGGTTGGTGTCTACCACCTGGCTGAAGTCATCAAAGCTCATCGAGGCAAACAGGCTGTCTTTTACAATCCCGGCGTTGTTAACCAGCACATCAAGCTTGCCCGCTTCCTCGGTCAGGCGTGAACAGAGTGCAGTGACACTCTGCACATCGGCGAGATCGCACTGAATGACAGTGAGCTTGCTTCCTGCCGGATGCGTTTCTTTCAGTTCCGTTAATTGCGTGGCATTGGATTTATACAGCGCATAAACATCGCAATTCTGGTCAAGAAATTTAGCGCAGATCGCCAGGCCAATATCACCACTGGCACCGGTGACCAGAACCGTCTTTTCCTTAAGATCATTATATTGATACATAATATTCACAATTAGTTAGGTTAATAAAGTATGACAACGGCTGTCGCATAGTGCTGACAATGCGAAATACTGAGCGAGGCATTCGCCATCTGCTTTTCAATAAGCAGCTCTTTGACTCGCCCGGAGAAAATCAGATGGGGACAACCCAATTCGTCATGGTTTATTTCAATATCCTTAAAGGTGATGCCGTCGCGATATCCACAGCCAAGCGCCTTAACAACCGCCTCTTTTGCGGCCCAGAAACCTGATGCGCGCTCATAGTTAGGATCTTCCCGGTTAATTTTTATATTTTCTTGCGGGGTAAAGACGCGCTGTAAAAAATCGCTTTGCCAGTTTGTTATCGCTCGCTGTATGCGCGAAACTTCCACAATGTCCGTGCCGATACGCATTTATCGTGCTTCCCTTTCAAAGCTGATAAGAAAGATTCAGATTAAAATTAAATTTATTCACGTCCATGCTGCCAGGATATTTAACCGGCATGGAGACTGATGAATCGTACGCCAGGCTTTTCACATTCCCCTGAATACCCAGGGTGCTGCCGACGATAATCTCTTCGCCATAGACACTGTCCCGTCTTATATGACCGGCATCTACGCCAACGTAATAGTTTGCGTTCATTCCTCGCACCGGGCGATAAAATGTATTTTGCAGGTAGTACCCGCTGTTCCCGGTCAGGCCAACGCTGTTTTCAAACCCGCGCACGCTCCAGCGATCGCCCATCGTCATTTGATCCTGCAGCGTCAGCTCACGCGGTGCGTATTGCGCCAGAAAAAGCGCTATAGGCAGTTTGAGAAAATTGTCGGGTATAGCGACTTTCCACATTCACCAGCTGACTGACGGGACTGACATTGCCATACACCATATCCGGCGTTTTTTCGGCGCCGAACCAGGTGACAAAACGCTGCCAGGATACCGTTGAATCCCAGTGTGCATTTGCCAGCTGCTGCGTGTAATTCACGCCAAACCTGACGTTATCCATGTCACGCTTCTGTAAGACAAGTTCCTCGCCATTAAGGGTATAGCTGGCTTTTCGACGGATCAGCTCGGCATTCCCCGTCACCTTCCGGCTTTTATCCCGGTAGACCGTGCGCGTCGCCTTCACGCTGCCGTACTCACTCTTACCGGCGTAATCCACCGTGGTGTAATAGAGCGGTATCGCCTGACGCGACTTGCTGCTGCTATAAAACAGCGAATAGTTCCAGTAGCCTACCGGCAAGGCATAGTAACCACTTACACTCTGATACTGACCCGTTGTGCTCTTCGTTCCGGCGAGATAAAACAGATCGCTAAACCGGGCGATGTTATAGAGATAGCCCACCACAGAGGTCAGGTGTTCACCTGTCGCTTTATCGCCCCAGTTGTTATAGCTCGCCCGCACGCTCCACTGTTTTTCCCGGTTGGTGCTGATGCGAATGGTGCTATACCCGTGCTTTGTACCCGGCTCGATATTGATCTTCACATCCACGCCGGGTTCTTGCTGCAGGTTTTCCAGACCCTGCTCGATATCGCGAATATTAAGGATGTCCTCTTTCGCAAACGGCAGCATCCATGGATTAATATCATTATGCTCGACAATAATTTTTTCTATTTTCCCCGCATTGACGTCAAGCTTCAGCGTGCCAGACGAAATATTCTGCGAAGGGATCGTAATGCGGGTCGTGATGTAACCGGCATCGATATAAAAATCCTGTAACGCGGCGGCGATTTTCACCACACCGATGCTGCCCACGCAGCGTCCGACGATCTCTTTTTTTATCGCCTTTTCGGTTTTACGTTTCAAAAAATCATTATCAAGAACAAGTGCTTTAAGGGTAAAACAGTTTTTCTCCTCAGGTAATTTGTCCAGTCTAAATACTTTACGTTCGGTGCTGGAGAAAACATCCTGCCGATACACCTTGTGTTCTTTGAAAGTATTTAGATCTGCATTTTGCTGCTGTTTAATCAGGGCATTAATATCGTCAACTGCAAACGTTTGAGACGACATTACCAGCAATGACAGTAAAAATTTAAATCGCAGTTCCATTCACTTTCTCAGAAAAAAAGGCAGCAGGGTCTCGTGCTGACTTTGCGCTATCAGACAATAGCTGCTGCCTTTTGTTACACCTTTAGATTACATACCAACAATCGTGCCGGTATTGGTCACTTTATTGGTAATCAGTTCCATACCGTATAAGCCACCAAATACTGCATCCTGACCGCTGTTTGTCACGTTATTCGCCGTGACACCCGCAACGCCATAAGTCAGCATATTGAGGTAGTTATAGATATTCCCTGCTGTTTTCACAGACAGCGTATAATCGCTCACAATATTACCGCGGTTGTTAATGTCGGCACCGGCATTAATCACGATATTCTGTGCAAGGATGTTGCCGTTGGCATTATTGGTAACATGACGCTGAGTATCAATTTTCGCGCTGGCCACACCCACGATGTCTTTAAAGTTCTCAACACCGTTCAGGGCATTAATCGCCAGAGCGTTACCTGAAGAGATTGCATTGCGGTTAGTCAGTGCACCTTTCAGGATAGTGAAGTTCAGATCGCCTTTACCGCTGATCCAACCGTAGTTGGTGACGTTGTTATCAACCGTCAGATTGAGATTCTTATCTGACGCGATAACGCCGGTCGCCGTGTTGCTCTCCATGCTGCCATCGCTGTAGTTGTTCAGCGTACCTGCAGTGATGTCCAGGTTGCCTGCACTGTAGGTGGTGGCATAGTTGTTATAGAACGTACCGGCCGCTTTGATGATGGCGTCAGCGCCGCTTACCAGCATAGCGCGGGTGTTGTCCAGCGTCCCTTTAGACAGCACGCTCAGCGCACCGTTATCAGCGATGATGCTACTGTTGTTGTTGTAGACGTTTTGACCGGAAACAGCGACACCTTCACGGCCAATCATGCCACCCACATCGCCAGTCACACCGAAGGTTTCGCCATGATTACGTACGAAGTTGTTACCGTCACGGTTTTCAACATTCCCTGCCGCGTTCACGGAGAGCTTTTTGTCCGCCACGATCATCGCAGTGTTGTTGTAAACCGCACCTTTTGACTCGACGGTGACATTCTTACCGGCAATCAGACCGTTGTTGTTATCAACGGTGTTGGCAGCCAGTTTGATATCACCCGTCTGAGAAAGGACGGAACCACGGTTGCTGTCGTAATACCCCGTCAGCGCCAGATCGATATTGCCGTAAGCGGCAACCCGACCGTAGTCGTTGTTCAGACGGTTCGCTTTCAGCGCAATATCGCTACCGGACAGGAGCTGGCCGTAGTAGTTATCTACGGTGCCACCCGCATTGATAGTGATATCGCCAGTCTCAGAGCTGATTTCGCCGCGGCTGTTGCTCACATTCCCGGCCGCTGTCAGCGTGACATCACCCACCGCTTTGATTTTACGCGAGGCGTTATCAATGTTATTGGCACTTAACGCAATGTCGCCATAGCTGATCATATTCAGATCGTTATAGATATTGCCTTTAGCGCTCATCGCCAGGCTGCTGTCAGCCACGATATTGCCACGGTTGTTAATATCATAGACCGCAGAGATCGTGACCTTATCACCCACCATATTGCTGTTGGAGTTGTTGGTCACACCACGCTGGCTGTTCACCACCAGATGCTCGCCCGCGGCGATATCTTTCAGGTTTTCAACCCCGGTCTGTGCAGACACGTTCAGAGACTTCTCAGCGGAGAGCGTATTACGGTTAGTTAAAGAACCGTTCAGAATATTGAGAATGGCATCACCGAGGCTGCTGATCCAGCCATAGTTGGTGAAGCTGTTCTTCACATTCATGGTCAGTTTTTTATCTGCCGCGATAACGCCAGTCGCGTTGTTATCTTCCAGCGCACCGTTGCTGTAGTTGCTCACGCTGTTCGCATCAATCAGCAGGTCGCCCATGCTGTAGATGGTTGCGTAGTTGTTCGTCAGGGTGCTTCCCGCTTTGATGGAGGCATCCCCGCCGCTGACCAGCAACGAACGCGCGTTATCAATGCTGCCTCGTGCCTGCATTGTAAGCGGGCCATTTTCAGCAATGATGCGGCTTTCGCCGTTATAGATATAGTTCCCGGACAGCGAGACGCCTTCTTTACCAACCATCCCGCCGTTCTGCTGCGGCATGCCGAAGTAGGTACCAAATGTGGATCCGAAATCGATACCGTAACGGTTTTCGATGTTATCGCCTGCAGTGACGCTCAATACCTTACTGGCAACGATGAACGCGGTGTTGTTGTTCACCCCTGCGTTGGCATTAATGGTGACGTTTTGTCCCATAATGAAGCCACCGCGGTTGTTCAGGGCATTCGATGCCAGGGCAACATCCCCTTCTTCAGAGCTGAAGACGCCGATGTAGTTGGTGATGTTTCCACCCACTGCGGCACTCACACCGGTACGACCCGCAACACCGCCGTTGTCGTTACGCATAGAGGCCGCTTTGGCAATAACCTTGCTGTTTGAGTTCAGTTTGCCCGAGTAGTTATCAATCGCGCCGGCACTTTCAAGGGAGATATCGCCATTTGACGCCATCTGCCCACCGTTGTTATTGATGCTGTTCGCAGCAATCTGCACGCCCTTCTCAGCGATAATGCCTAACGAGTCATTACTGGCGGTATCTGCGGTTTTGGTCGCGCCGTTGTTAATCGTACCTTTCGCGGCAATCTTGGTGAAACCGCCCGCAGAACGGATCATGCCCCGGTTGTTATCGACGTTACCGCCGCTCACCACGTTCACATCGCCCAGGGAGTCGACTAAACCGCTGTTGTTGTTCACAGCAGCAGATTCAAGACCCACATACCCGCCCTTGATCTGGCCGTTGCTGTTATTCAGGATACCGGTTTTTAACGCCACGATACCGGCTTCAATACCGACAGTATTCCCTTTACCGTAGTTGGTTAAGGTGTTGCCGTTGGTATCCGCAGCCAGCATGCCTGCCGCCGCCATTTTGCCGTTGGTGTTATCAATGGCGCCGCTATTAACATAGAGGTCTCCCATTGTCGAAATGTTGCCTGAACGGCTGTTGTTGAGGCTGTTTTTATTGGTGTCCAGCGCGATGGTACCCACAGAGGTAATATCCCCGGTGACGTTGCTCAGTGCGCCGTTGGTTTTAATATTGATCTGACCAGAGGACTCAATGCGCGCAGTGTTGTTCAGCAACTGACCGTTAGCGTCAATATTTACGCCGTTGATGCCACCCGCAATAATGCCCTGGTTACGCACGCCGACACCGCTTTCGGTGCTGACGAGGTTAATCTTATTGGCATACATACCGCCCAGTGCAGCAACGTCAATGCTGTTGGCATTACGCGTTCCGGCTGCGGTTACTGAACCGGTCACCTGACCTGCAGCGTTAACGTAGTTATTACCGGCGACAACGTTCAGCTCGTTAGCTGTCACTTTATCGGTCACGACAACATTGCGAGACAAAATTTCCGTCGGGCTGGCGTTATTCAGTTTACCCAGCGTAATGGTGCCACCGTTAACAGAATAACCGGCTAACTGATCGTTTTGAATATCCGGCGTACCGGTTGTCAGGGTCAGTTTACTGGTGTTAATGGAGCCGCCACCGTTAATGGTAATACCGTTCGGGTTAGCAATAATTAAATCGGCTTTATCGCCGGCCACTTCCATCATGCCGTTAATCGCAGAGGCATTTTTAGACGTGACTTCGTTCAGGATGACTTTCGCCGTCCCGGACGTCAGATTACTGTTCCCCTGAATCTTACCCGCCAGAACGGTATTTGATTCAGTCATGCTGTTATTGAAGATAAGCCCATTCTTATCAACGTTTAAGTTGTCATAGACATTATGAGAAAGCCCCTTATCGTTGGCTTTATTAATGTTAATGACAGGCACATTCCCGGCAGTATAAACCACGCCGTTCTTGATGTTGATCTCTGCTGAGTGCGCAACAATTGGCAGAGCGAGTAGCACAGAAGCGGCAACAGGATGCCACTTCAACTCTAGTTGAAAGACTTTATTTTTATTACTATTCATTTAATCGACTCTTTATTTCGGAATTATTACATTTTTTCAAAATATAACATCACCACTCTAAATAACTACTTCACATCCGTTGATTACTGTTTATCCCCCCTTGTGGTTCCCTGATGGTTCATTAATTTAGATTTTAAGAGCATTACTTGATATTAATTCTGGCATTTTTATCTGGAATTAGCATTCAGACTGCATAACATAAAGGGAACTTTTAACCAGGAACAAGTCCACAGGCATTAGGAATATTACACATTCCCGGCCTGTCAAGACTTATTCCTTATAAGAAGAGAGATGAATTACTCCTGATATGAGTAATCGCCATAGCTATAGGTGGCCGAAGCGCGTTTTTCAACGCCGTTGAATATGACCCCCTGGATGGCAATCCCGTTTTGATTGAATCGACGCAGCCCTGCTTCCACCTCCTGGACCGAGTTCTGTTCGAATCTGACGACCATCAGAGACGTTGAGGCGAATCGGCCAATAATCGCGGCATCCGTAACGCTCAGAATTGGCGGTGTATCGAGAAGAATGACATCGTATTGCGCTGAACAGGCGTCAACGAGTGTCTGGAATTTCTCCGTCATAAACAGCTCGGCGGGATTATTGACCATTCTTCCCCGGCCAATGAAATCGACGCCCTGGTACTCTGTCTCTTCTATCACCTGGGACACCGCCGCATTCGCAGAGAGATAATCGGCAAGCCCGGCATGGCCTTCCGACTGCGAGAAGATGCTGTGCAAATACCCCCTTCTCAGATCGCAATCAATCAGCAGCACCCGTGAGCCGGCCTGCGCCATCAGCACCGCAAGGTTTGAACTGACGAAGGATTTACCTACCCCCGGAGAGGTGCCTGAAATCATTAATATTTTATTTTCTGACTTCAGCATGGCGAAATGAAGGCTGGTCCGCAGCCCTCTTATCGCTTCGACCGCCAGCGAGGTTGGCGACGATTTCACTAACAGCTCATCAGACTGATAGGTGGTAATCGCCCGGCAGCGTCTGCTCTTTGTCAGTTCAGGTGCCAGCGGTACGACGGCGTGGACAGGGATGCCCCGTTTTTCCAGCTCCGCGGGTTGTTTGATCCCTTTAATTAACATGTTGCGTAGCAGAATCACACCGGAGGCGAACAGGAAGCCCAACAGCGCCGACAGGATGACAATCAACGTTTTTTTCGGTTTAATCGGCTTATGCTGCGTGACGGCATTGTCAATAATGCGAACATTGCCCAGCGTGCTGGCCTTATTGATATTGAGTTCATGCTGCTTATTCAACAGCACCATATAGATATCATTTCCCATCTGCACATCACGGGTCATGCTCAAAATTTCTTGCTGAGTCCGCGGCATCGTACTGATACGTTGATTGAGCTTCTCTTTCTCTTCCTGCAGTACCGCACGTTTTTCTGATAGCGCTTTATAAGCCGGATGCGAACGTTTATAGAGCTTTGATATTTCAGCTTCTTTAAAGGTTAATTCATTCAGTTGGGTATCAATGGACACTACATTGTCTAAAATGAATTTCGCTTCAAGGGATAAATCCACCGACTCATTATTCTTCCTGAAATCATTGAGTTTCGTTTCTGCCGTCACCAGATTGTTTTTGATTTGCAGTAATTGTTCGTTCACAAAGGCCAGACTCTTGCTGGCCTCTTCTGACTTACGCTCAACGTCCTGGGCAAGATAATTGTGGCTGATGGTTTCAAGGATTTTGCTGATCATGACCGGATCGGTGCCGGTCATGCTCAGATGCAGCATCCCATTGCCACCGGATTTTCCATCCACGGCAATATTGTTTTTGATCTCATCAATTACCGAATATTCATTGTGCTTACGTAAAATGAACACGGTGTCCTGAGTCAGTTCGGCACGTTCAATCATAAAATCAATGCCGTGTGCGTGAAGAGGAACCCCCACTTTACCGTGCAAAACGGCCTCGCCGACCTGCAGGGTGTACTCACCCGCAGCTGTTATCGTCAGGATCAACGCTTCGTCCAGGAACTCCTCTGGCACAGATAAGGTTGAAACCTCAATGTTACCCGTGGGTTTACCAAGCAGGCGCAGGAGCAGGCCATTCGCAAACGGATAGCGTTTTTCAGTCACGGAGATATCCAGCCCCAGATCGCGCACGGTTTTACCGATCACCATCCGCGATTTAATTAACGAAATTTCAGATTCTGAAGCGACCCCGGAACCTTCAGGCAGCATCGTAGAGAGCTTATTCAACAGCCCCGTAGATGCATTTCTCTCAACCTGAATTAACGCATCGCTTTTATAGACCGGCGCTAAGGTGTAAGCAATAACGATACCGAACGCGATAAACAGTAATGTCGTCGCCGCTATCCAGACCTTACTGTAATATAAGACTTTGAGGAGTTGAACGATGTCAATATCCTCCTGCCGCGGAACATTATCGGTTTGCGAATTGCTAATCTGTTTGTCAAACATGCTCTAATCAGCCCTGATTATTTAACCTGCTGGAAAACCTTGACCCATTCTTCGGCAGCGGAAAAAAGTTGTTGAAAAATAACACCTGAGATATCTCGACCCCGACGATAAGGATCAGGAATTTCCATTTGCTGGAGCCAATATCCGAATAAAAATGTCTTTCCCCGGGCTTCCATTGCCAGGCGGGTCACGGCTTCAATATGGTTTTGCTCCATGGCCAGAATCAAATCATATTCACGACACATCAGCGGTGTAAGTTGTTTGGCACAATGCCCCTCTAACGAAAGGCCATTCTCACGTGCAGTGTTAACCATTACGGGATCTGCCGCTTCACCCGTTAACGCAGCAATCCCGGCGGAATCTACGATCATATTGGGCAAGCGTGAACGCAAAATGCGTTCCCCTACCGGGGAACGACAAATATTGCCTGTGCAGACGACAAGAATGGACTGATACCTGCCATTCATATCAATTACTCCAGTTTCTGATGAAGCGCGTCGTTTCAGTCAGGCTGTAGACACCACTAATGGTTGGCATTAACTGATTAATGACTCTGTTCCAGCGCGCAATCGGTGCGGTCGTCACATACACAATATCGTACGGCTTGAGCCTGAATTCGGTGCCAAGCACCAGCGCCGTCGCATCCCTGGCATCAAGCTGATAAATATTTGCCTGTTTTCCCTTTGACGCATCCGGTTTGTTTTCCGAACGGATCACAAAAATACCGCTGGCATCACTGGTTAATTGATTCATGCCCTCCGCATTACCCAACGCTTCGGTCAGCGTCATACCTGAGCGATCCATTTTCATGGTGGTTTGCTTCACCACATCGCCCATAACAAAGACTTTTAAATCATCATTACGCGGGATATACAGAATATCGCCGGAATAGAGCAGCCTGTTCTGCTGCAGGTCGCCATACTGCATAAGCGCTTGCAGCGAAATGATTGATTTTTTACCCCCCTGGGTTAAAACAGCATTCCCCCAGTCTGCGTTTTCAGTCAGCCCACCCGCCAGATTAACCGCATCAATGATGGTCAATGGAACGTTAGTGATGGGCTGCTGCCCGGACTGATTAACTTCACCAGAGACATACACTTTCTGAGAGCGAAACGCGGCAATCCCCACATCGACCTGTGGGGACTCAATGTATTTCGCCAGATGTTCGGTAATCAGCTCTCTGACTTCAGTGACCGTTTTATCCTTAACATGGATTTTCCCGATGTACGGATAAAAAATAGTGCCGTCTGAATGGACCCAGTTTCCCGTATCGCTGGCGCTACGATACTGACCAGACGGGGTGGTAAGCTCAGGATGTTCCCACACCGTGACCATAATGATGTCACCAACCCCAATACGGTACTCATACGCTTCGAGTCGTTTATTCAGCTCCGCATTGGCGTGGGCGACCACGACGTTTTCACGTAATTTCTCAATCAGCGCCGGCGTAACGGGGTAAACATTCACCTTTACGTCATTGATATTATCGGGGTCGGGCGTTTCGACAACCGTTTTTCCGTCGGTATCAATATGGCTTCCGGGGGTTATCTGACACCCTGCCAGTAAAAATAGCGTGGTGAAAATAAACAGAGCTGGCAATTTTCTCATACTTTTCTTTATGCCATTTCGGTGAAATGACATTTCCTTATAATTAATCAATCACCCATGGTGGTGCAGAGAGAATGAAGCGTGGCATTCCACAATTGATTAAATGATAAACCTTAAAAGTATGCATGTCCTGTAGACGTGGAGTAATCCTAACCCCTGACATCTCTTTCTTATCATTAATATAGAAAGCGGTCCAATCATCAGGCACGTAAACAATTCCCATTTATGCGGGGACTATTCTCACATATTAACCCTGAGACATCGTGTAAAATGAAAATATATACATACCGTATCATAAGATCGTTAGCATGCAAATCTTACACCCAAAAGAGGCGTGCAGAATACATTAACCAAAGGGATAAAAATGGATACGTCGCGGGTCATATTATCAAGATGTCATTTCAGCAACATCGGATTGCGCCATTTACTTTCCAATACGTTCAAAAAAGAAGAGATTCTCTCTTTTTATAATCAGCACCATTTACACGACTGGGTAAAAGGTATGAAAAAAGAGAGTTTTTTTACCTTGTACCTGGTGCTTCCTGACTCTATTTATAGCAACATCATCTACTTTCAGTGGCTTATCTCACTAAAACAGAAAACAAACCTCCACGCCATTGAAGAGATCATCATCGCTTACCACTCGGATATCTTTCCGGAGCTTTTCGCCTGCATCTGCTCGCATTACAAACATCGTCTCGTGAATATCAATAATTTGACCAACGATGAAATTGTCAGGAAAATGCATACCCAGCGTCACCCCAGCAAAAGCGGGATCGTCAAAAAACATATCGAACTGACGCACATGGAGTTCTGTGTCCTGAAGTTAATGATCTCAGGCTACACGATTGACGACATCAGTACCTTATATAACATCAAGCCAAAAACCACCTATACCTACAGCAACAGCATAATGAAACAGTTGGGGTTTAACTCTTTAAAGAAAATCTATTCCTGCGGCGAAATCATTAAATCCTCGATTGACCATGACATAATCAGAGAAAAGAAAAAGTACTACAGCATTGCCCACATTAAGATGTACGAACCACAAACTGCTTAATCCCTCTCCACCTCTAACACGTCACCCGTGTCTCCATAACACCGTCAAATTATTCACAAAAAAAATACGGAAAGCGTCTCCGCAATCCGTATTTTTGTATCGATGCTGACTTAGTGGCTTTTCACTAAAATTTCTACGCGACGGCTGTTGACGTTACATCCTGCCGCTTGCTGGCTGGCAGAGGTACCGCAGCCTTCAGCGCTTTGTGCTATTCCCTTACCCGTCGTGTTATTGATCAGCTCCGGTTTAATCCCTTTCTCGATCAGCAATGAACGAACGGTATCGGCACGTGCTTCAGACAGGCGCTGGTTAGCCTCACGGCTACCAATTGCGTCGGTATAACCCACAATCTGGATCTCACTGACGTTATTCGCCTTTTTGGTGAATTTCACCACCTCGTCCAGCTTATTGCGGGATTCAGCAAAAATCCCTGCCGCATTACTTGCCGCAAAGCGGAACAGGACTTGCTCCTGAATAAGCACCACACCGCTGTTATTAACGTAATCACAGGTTTTTACCTGCGATGCACGGTTAATAATTTTGGTCTGCTTATGCATCTTACTCAACAGGGCTTCAGCCCGGGAACGCTCTTCCAGGGCCGCCGTATTTCCTGACGTACCTGGATTAACCTGAATAAAATAGGTTTGCGCACTCTCGGCATTGAGCTGTTGCAGAGGATTTTGTTTCCCCTGATAAGCAGGGTGATCGTTGAACCAGGACTCCACTGCATGCGCGCCTGGCGCGGCGCACAGGACGGTAAATTGCCCCGGCAGCAGTACCGACTGCAGCTCGCGGTCGACGTAGATCGTCGCGGGTACGCTCCCCTCAGGGTAATAAACCACAATTTGTGCCTGTTCCGGTGTCACATCCGCGACCGGACGGTAGGGCTGTGGTGCCGTCTTCCCTGAAGCGGTTTTGACGTCTGCCGGTATATCGATGACGTGCTTCACTCGTTCTGCTGAATATGCAGTGCTGGATATCAATACGCTGAGCGCGGCAGTAATCGCACACGCCAGGTTTATTTTTTTAAACTTATTAAGGGTTACTTTCATTTATCAAATTCCCGATTAACCCAGTGAATGACTGTGTAACAACGATTGGTAGATGCGTGCAGAAAGCCCGCCATCCGAAGATGGCGGGTATTTACTGGGTTACATCATGATTTGGTTATTCTGTAGCAGCGTCACCAAATCCGTTTGCACGTCAGCCAGCGTGACAACCTGCGTAAATCCATGCTGTCCGCCCTGACCGTCGATATCGACACTGATCACGGTGTCGTTACCTACCACATCTACTTTCAGGTAGTCCTCCAGACCTTTTGATTCCGCGTCCAGTTCCATCTTCCCGTTGTTCTCGAAGAAGGTTACCGGACCGCTGTAATCGACAAGGTCGCTGAGGTTGAGCGTATCGGCATCACCGTCTTTCTCCACGTTGCCCACTTTAAAGCCGTGAACCGTGTCGTGACCGTTGCCGCCGGTCGCATCGTTTTCCATCCCTTCCAGCACGTTGTACATCAATACATCGTTTCCACCGTTCATCAGGTAGAAGGTGTCATTTCCACCCTCTCCTGCAATCACGTTGCTAAACGAGTTATCCGTAATGGTGTCGTCCGTCTGGGTACCGACAATCTTCACGATGTCTTCCAGCTTACCGCCCGCAGAGGTGAATCCAGTCCACATGTTGACGGTTACCCCTTCGTTCAGTGCGCTGTAGTTCATCGTTGAGACATCCGGGCCTTTGATAACCAGCTGATGGTTAGCCAGCAGGGTTTCAAGGTCAACTTTGGTATCCGCGATGGTCAGCACCTGACTTGCGCCGAAACCGGAACCGCTGCCGTCACGGTCAATGCTCAGGATGGTGTCCTTACCGTTGTAGGTGACGGACAGATACTGAGCAATTGCATCACCCGCATCGATGGTAGCAACACCATTGATATAGTGCGCAGCACCGTCAGCATCACCTGCATAGCCGACCAACAGGCTGCTGATATCGATGATATCCGCTTTCCGGGTCGCTTCCACGGTACCGACAACAAAGCCATGGACCACATCGCTGCCATTACCGCCGGTGCCGTTGGTTCTACCATTCTCCTGGACCTGGTATTTCAACGTATCCTGACCACCGCCTTTCCCGTCATTGTCGAGATAGAAGGTGTCCGCACCCGCACGGCCTTCGAAGGAGTTGTTAGCCGCATTACCGGTAAAGGTGTCGTTTCCACTACCGCCAGCCAGACCTTCGACATTCACAAACTGTGCGCTACCGAAGCCCGTATTCTGCATACCGGTCTTATTCAGATCGATATTCAGAGGCGTGCTTCCCGCCAGTTTGTAGTCAACAATGTCCAGGCCACCGGTATTGTTCCACGACTTCACGCCGGAAACGGTTTCTGTACCACCTGCCCCGTTGTAGAGGTCATTGCCCAACGTTGCGAAGAAGGTGTCGTTATAACCCGTTCCCACGATACCTGTGGTATTGGTGCCACCCGATGCGCTGGCGTTTGCCACGTTATTTTCTGATTCGGTCGTCAGCACATACGCGTGGTTACCTTCCGCCGCGGTCAGGCCGCCCCAGGCCTTGTTCACATTCTGAACGGCCTTGCCGTCTACCGTAGCAACCCCACCAACGTTAGATACGGCTCCTCCCGTAGAACGCAGAATGACCGCGCTGTACGACTTGGTCGCATCCAGATTGTAGAAGTCCACGATAGCGGTACTGTCGTTCGTCTGGTTACCTGACTGGGCGTTGATGATCTGGGTGGAAACCACCTGACCAGTCGCTTCATCAATCAGCTGTACGGTGTTACCGAACAGGGTGTTGATGCCGCCTTCGTCAAGAATACGCAGATGAATCGACGTACCGTGCGCCACCTCGTTCTTGTTCTCGATGTAGGTTGTCGTGCCACCGCTGGTAAAGGCCAGCAGATCGCGATCGCCATCCCAGTCGACGTCAATCGCGATTGCGCCAGTCACCTGCTGAGCCGTAGACGAACCACCGATGGTGCTCTTACCGACCTGCGTTAACAGGTTGGAGGTCGTGAAGCTCGTGTTACCGTTCACCGAGGTGTTGGTATACAGGTTGATTGGCCCTGTCGCCGCCGCATCGTTGATACCGCCAGAGGAAGACTCCATACCCGGCAGCTCGATGACGTCCATCTTACCGTCGTGGTTCCAGTCCAGCGCCAGAGAGGCACCACCCGCCAACGTATCGTTGAAGGTATACATACCCGTCGGGTTGCCGATACCGTTATTGTCTCCATCATCGGACAGTAACTTGCCGTTGCCATCGTTGAAGTGAATACGGCTGGCATATTCCCCGGCGTTGTTGCCCGCACTCGAATCGGAGGTTGTGCTTTCGCTTCCTCGGCCCAGGAACAGGTCCAGATAACCATCGCCGTTGTAATCACCCCAGGTCATGGCCACACCGTTACCGATATCCGGGTCACTGTCGGAACCACGCTGGAAGACGTTGTCAACAATCTGCGTGACCTTCCAGTTGCCGTTGTTGGTACCGTTAACCACGACCAGACGCGCCTGGTTAGTACTGCGCGCAGCCGAACTGTCGGTCGCACCATTGGCATCGATACGCGAACCATCCGCAACGATGTTTTGACTGTGCATCACAAAGTCAACGATACCGTCGTTGTTGATGTCCACGCCGGACAGTTCCATATCCGGTTGCGACTGATCCAGACCAATTGGATCGTAGCCAGAATCTGCCGCATAGTCGGTCGCGAAGGTCCCGTCTTTGCTCATACCGACAACGGTACCATCGTTGTTCAGTACGATTTGCGAACCATAGCCACCGCGGATAGCACTGTCGTTAGGCGTCTGGTCACCGTTGATCATATCAACGTAACCGTCACCGTTCTTATCGATAGCAACAATACCGCCGTACCAGCTCCAGGTGTTCGCACTGCCGTCCGTGTTCGCATCACCGGCAAACTCGCCGGTCTGCGGAGCTCGTTCAAAGGCCCCCACCTGGTAGGCGGTATAGGTCGAACCGTTGTAGTAGAACATCTGCTGGCCGTCGTCATAGTTACTGTCAACGGTAAACAGATCCATCATGCCATCGCGGTTATAGTCGATGAATGTGGCGTTCTGCACATAGTTGTTCGAGCTGTAGCCCGTGCCGGAGTTACTCTGCAAGCGGGTTGTAGAGAAATCGCCCAGAGAAGACGACGACGTTGCCGTCGAATCCAGCATGGTCTGGTTAGAGTGAATACGCCATACGCCGTCTTCACTCAGGGTTACGGAGGTCGCTTTCTGATCCGGATCGCCGCCACCTGCACCGACACTCACCTTCGGTGTTGGAGAAACGACCAGCTCGTTCGACGAATCATCCGCCGCGATCTGCACACCTGCAGCGTCGAACAGCACAGCCTTAACGTCATATGTCCCCACGTTCAGCGCATCAGCATCCGGGATTTGTACATACCAGGTGTTGTTACGCATATCGACCACAACCTGCCCGTTCTGGGAGCTGTAGGTCTTACCGTTTACGGTGACTTCAACGTATTCACCCTGCTGGATCTCAAAGCCCGTAGAGCCAGAAACGATTGGCGTTGTGTCCAGCGTATCCTGCTTATTCACGAGGAGATTCAGGTCGACAGTGATCGCAAAGTCACTGGACGGCGTCCCTTCGTTGCCGACGTTATCCGCCACAACCGCACGGAAGGTGTGGGTCATGTTGTCATCCAGCGGCGGCAGCTCGAAGCTCCAGGTGCCATCAGAGTTAACCGTCGCGGTGCCCAGCATGGTGTTGTTGCTCACATCATAGATGCGAACTTCATCCCCGGCTTCCAGCGGCGTGCCCGTTACCTTACCGTTCAGGACAGGCTGACGGTCATCCGTCGAGGTGTTGCCCGGCATGTTACCCGTTACCAGACCCACATCATCGGTGTAGCTGGTGATGCTCACGGTCTGAGTCGGCGCGTCCTGATCGATGGTCAGCGCGAACTCAGCAGAAGGCGCTGATTCGTTGCCCGCCGCGTCCACTGCCACAACAGTAAACTTGTAGGTATTGGCATTGACCAACCCATTTACGGCCATCGTCCAGGTATGGTTAGCGCGATCCAGCACGGCCAGGCCGAGCAGAATGCCATCCTGATAAACACGGATAGACTCTGTGGTTTCAAGATCGCCGCTCCAGCTACCCTGCAGGATCGGGGACGTATCGTCAGTACTGGTACCGCTACCCAGGATCAGGCCGGTATTCGTACCCACATCATCGTGATAGCCATCGATTGACAGGGCAACCGTAGACCCCTGCGTATCAACCGTGATGTTCACCACACCTGTTGGTGCGCTGGTGTTACCCGCTTTATCCGTAACGGTTGTCGTGAAGGCGTGATCGCCATCCGCCAATGCCGTACCTGGCGTCCAGTCCCAGTTGCCAGTGCTGTCAACCGTGGTGCTGCCAATGACTTTGCCGCCATCAAGGATGTTGACCGTACTTCCCGCCTCAGCTTTACCGCTAAAGGTAGGTTTATTGTCATCGGTCACATCACCGTCTTGCAGATTACCCGTAATCGGTGACACATCATCCGCGATCAGGATATCCGTGGCAGGATTTGGGGCTGTTGCATCAACATCAATGCTATAGACCTGGCTCTTCTCACTTTCCTGACCGGCCGTGTTGGTCACCGTCACAGTAAAGTGATAGCTGCCATCTGCCAGTGCCGTACCCGGCGTGAAGCTCCAGTGACCATTCGCATCCAATGTTGTGGTGCCCACAACCTGGCTGCCGTTGTAGATTGTAACGGTATTACCCGCAACGCCGGACGCCGTACCGTGCAGTGTCGGTGTGGTGTCTTTGGTCAGGCCGCCATTACTCAGCTCGACGTTTGCGCTGCCCGCATCATCCGTAATGCCATCAATCACAGGCATACCCGGCGCAGAGGACAACGTGACATCGTAGCTCGTAGACGGTTTCGCGGTGTTACCCGTCGTATCCGTTTCCGTTACGGTCAGTTTGTTCAGGTCGGCATACAGCGCATCCGATACCGTCAGCGTCCATGTACCATTGGCATCGACCTTCGTCGTACCCAGTACTTTCGTCACGCCGCTGGCATCCGTGGTGTAAACGGTAATCACGTTACCGATTTCAGCCCCGGTACCTTTAATGACAGGACGACTGTCATCCAGTACACCGCCGCTTTCCACTTTACCGGTGACGCTGCCATAGTTATCGATCACTTCCGTGATCGCCACTTTGCTCTCATCCGGCGCGGTGTAGTCGGTGGTCAGAATAAAGTCCGCAGACTTGTCACTGACGTTGCCGGCTTCATCCGTGGCCGTCACGTAGAAGGTGTTTTTGCCTTCCGGTAACTTGCTGCCCGGTTTGAAGTTCCATGCACCGTTGCTGTTCGCGGTGACTGAACCCAGCAGGGTGCCGTCAACGGTGTAAATATTGACGGTGCTGCCCGCTTCAGCCGTACCGTGCAGGATTGGCTGCGGATCGTCAGTGACATCGTTGCTGTTCAGATCGTCCTTGACCGTCCCCACCTGATCTTCCGCGTAATCGATACTCGGACGGTTCGGTGCTTTACTGTCAATTTCGAAGCTGAAGGTGCTGGAGGTATCCTCTTTACCCGTCAGATCTTTCGCGGTTGCCGTAATGTTATGTACGCCATCGCCCAGATCGCTGGTAGGCGTAAATACCCAGGTGCCACTGGCATCGGCCTTGACGCTGCCCAACACCACGTTGCCATCCATGATGGTGACAGTGCTGCCTGCTTTCGCCTTACCGCTGATTTCCGGACGCGCGTCGTCAGTGACGTCGTTCGCCTTCAGTTCACCCGTGACGCTGCCTTTATCATCCATTACGCGGACGATGGTGACCGGAACGCTGGAGGTATCAAGCGTGACGGTAACACCGGCATTTTCAGCTCCCAGGTTGCCTGCTGAATCTTCAGCACGCGCGGTGAAGGTGTATTCTCCATCCACCAGAGAACCGGTGGTGTAAGTCCAGTTACCGTTCGCGTCTGCAACCGCAGTACCGTTTTCCTGGCCGTTCACATAGATGTGAACAACGCTGCCTGGCTCTGCTTTACCGCTGATCGTCGGTGTCGCATCGTCAGTGGTATCGCCATTGGACAATGTACCGGTCTTCGGACCTTCGTTATCGCTCACGATAAAGCCTGTGACCTCACCCGGCGCGCTGGTATCTACCGTGATTGGGAAGCCGCCAGTCTGCGGGCTTACCTGGCCAATGTCGTTAATCGCTTCCGCAACAAACGTATGAACGCCGTCCGCCAGTTTCGGCGTATTGAAGCTCCATTTGCCCTGGGTATCGGCCTTGGTTTCACCCAGCAGAGTGGTACCGTTCGGGCCACCATAAATGCGAACCGTGACACCGGCTTCAGCCGTACCCGTCAACAACAGGGTGTTGTCGTTGGTTGTCGCATCCTTTTGTAATGGGCCGGTATGCGGCGCAACATCATCTTCTACACTGCTCAGGGTCGGTGGCAGCGGCTGACCGCCTGCATCGATCTGAATAATGTATTCCGGTGATGCCGCCGTGGTGTTACCCACGCTGTCGGTCTCTTTCACCGTCAGGTTGTACGTCCCGTCAGGCAGGGCTTTCGTGACCTGAAGTTCCCAGGTGCCGTCAGCCTGTACTTTCGCGGTGCCGATCACCTTGTCGCCGTTATAGACGGTGATGGTGTTGCCCGGCTCTGCGCCCGTACCCTTGATCAACGGCGTGTTATCGTCCGTCTTACCACCCGAAGCAATCGATCCGGTGACGGAACCAAAATCATCCACCACATCGGTAATGCTCACTTTGCTCACGTCCGGGGCGGTGAAGTCCAGGGTCAGGACGAAGTCGTCCGATGCCACACTGGTGTTACCCGCCTTGTCGGTGGCCGTCACGTGGAAGCGGTGCTCGCCTTCCGGCAGTTTCGCCACCGGCGAGAAGCTCCAGGTGCCGTCAGCTTTCGCCGTCACTTCGCCCAGCAGGCCGTTCTGATCGTAGATCTTCACGGTGCTGCCCGCTTCCGCCTTACCGCTCAGGGTCGGGGTCGGATCGTCGGTGGTGCCGCCGTTCGCCAGGTTACCCTGCACGCTGCCCACGTCGTCCAGCGCCGCGTCGATGGTCGGTTTCACCGGTGCATCGGTGTCGATGGTCACGGTCCAGCTGCTGCTGCTCGACTCATTGCCCATCGGGTCCTTCGCCGTGGCGGTGAAGGTGTGGTCGCCGCGGCCCAGGTCCACGCTCGGCGTGAAGCTCCAGGTGCCGTCCGCGCCCGCGGTGGTGGTGCCCAGCACGTTGCTGCCGTCCATGATGGTCACGGTGCTGCCCGCCTTCGCCGTGCCGCTGATTTGCGGACGGGTGTCGTCGGTGAGCGCGCCCTGCGACAGGCTGCCGGTCACGCTGCCGGTGTCGTCGGTCACGGCGGTGATTTCCACCTTGCCCGGGACCACGTCAACGGTGATGACCACGTGCGAGCCTTCCGGCCCGGTGTTGCCCGACGGATCGGTGACGGTGGTGGTCAGGTCGTGTGCGCCGTTCGCCAGCGGCTGGTCCGGGGTGTAGCTCCAGGTGCCGTCCGGGTTCACCTTCGCGGTGCCGATGACCTGGCCGTTGTCGATGATGTTCACCGTGCTGCCCGGCTCGGCCCTGCCGCTCAGGGTCGGGGTGTTGTCATCGGTGGTGTCGCCGCTCACGACCGGGCCCTGGTAGGCGCCGACGTTGTCGGTGACCAGCAGGTCAGAGGCCGCGTCCGGGGCTTTTGTATCGATAACGATACTGAAGCCGCCGGTTGGCTCACTGGTACGGCCCACGCCGTCGGTGACGGTGGCGGTGAAGTTATGGCTGCCGTCTGCCAGCGCCGTATCCGGCGTGAAGCTCCAGCTGCCGTTGCCGGCCACGGAGGTGGTGCCAATCAGACGACCGTTGTCGTAGATACTGATGGTACCGCCCGCCACGCCGCTGCTGCCGCTCAGGGTCGGGGTGGTGTCGTTGGTGACATCGCCCTTCTGCAGGTAGTCCGCATGCGGGG
Source organism: Enterobacter sp. SENG-6 (assembly GCF_001605945.1). NCBI lineage: Bacteria > Pseudomonadati > Pseudomonadota > Gammaproteobacteria > Enterobacterales > Enterobacteriaceae > Enterobacter > Enterobacter sp. SENG-6. Next base: position 15,670 of record NZ_LOMM01000001.1, on the reverse strand, counting down.
CCACGTCGTCATAGACGGTATCCAGCGTCGGTGCCTGCGGCGGTACGGTAGCCACGTTGATGATGTACTCACCGGACGGACCGGAGACGTTGCCCACGCCGTCGGTCTCTTTCGCCGTCAGGGTGTACTTCCCGTCCGGCAGCGGCGTGGTCGGTTCGAGGGACCAGGTGCCGTCGGCCTGCACTTTCGCGGTGCCAATGACCTTGTCGCCGTTGTACACGGTGATGGTGTTGCCCGGCTCTGCGCCCGTCCCCTTGATCAGCGGACGGTTGTCGTCGGTTTCCCCGCCGGAGGCAATCACGCCTGCGTTGTTCACGTCGTCGTAGACTTCGGTGATCGCCACTTTGCTGGCGTCAGGCGCGGTGTAGTCGGTGATCAGCACAAAATCATCTGATTCCGGACCCGTGTTACCGGCCTTATCGGTTGCGGTAGTGGTGATATGGTGCTCACCCTCTGGCAGCGCGGTGGTTGGCGTAAATTGCCAGCCGCCATTTTCGTCCACCATGGTAGAACCAATCAGCTCCCCGTTATCATAGATATCGACACGGCTGCCCGGCTCTGCGGAACCTTTAAAGGTTGGGTTCGCATCATCGGTGGTGCTGCCGCTGCTCAGATCGCCACGGCTGGAGCCGACGTCATCAGTCGCAACACCAATTACCGGTTTTTCCGGTGCCACGGTATCGACAGAGATATCAAAGGACGGAGAGGTCACGTCGTTTCCGGCCGGGTCTTTGGAAATCACGGTCAGGCTGTGATCGCCATCGGCCAGATCCTGTTCAGGAGTGAAGGTCCAGTTGCCGTCCGGATCCACCACGGTGGAGCCCAGTACATCGTCGCCATCCATGATGGTTACGGTGCTGCCCGGCTTACCTTTACCGCTCAGTTCAGGACGTGCGTCATCGGTCACGGTGCCTGGCTTCAGGTTGCCCACGATCGGCCCCTGATCATCCACCACTTCACCCACGGTCACCTGGTTTGGATCCGGATCGACGGTGAAGGAGATCCCCGGCGACGGTTCACTGGTGTTGCCAGACGGATCGGTCACGGTAGTGGTGATCTCATGATCGCCTTTAGCCAGAGGCTTGTCTGGCGTATAGGACCATTTACCTTCGTCATCAACGATGACGGAACCGATCTTCTCGTCGTTATCGTAGATGTCCACCACGCTGCCCGGCTCGGCTTCGCCGCTCAGGGTCGGGGACTGATCGTCGGTGGTGTCGCCTGGACCTACAGGCCCCTGCTTGTCGCCCACGTTATCATTGATAACGATATTTTCTGCCGGAGACGGTGCCGCAGTATCGATCACGATCGGGAAGCTGCCGCTGGTGCGCGCGTTGCCCGCTGCGTCAGTCGCCGTGACGGTGAAGGTGTGCTGACCATCCGCCAGCGCGGTATCCGGGGTGAACGACCACTTACCGCTGCTGTCCGCCTTGACGGTGCCAATCACTTTCCCGTTGTCAAGGATAGACACAACGTCGCCCGGTGCAGCGCTGCCGCTCAGGGTTGGGGTGGTGTCGTTGGTGGTTTCGCCTTTCTGCATTGGGCCGACGTGCGGCTCGGCATTGTCCACAACGCTGTTGATGGACGGCTCGGTGCTGACCGGGATCAGAACGGTAATGTCGTAAGACGGTGCTTCACCCACTACGCGGTTGCCTACTGCGTCCTGGGTTTCCAGCGTCAGCTGATTAAGCCCTTCCACCAGCGGTGTATCGAGCGCCAGCGTCCAGGTGCCTTCACTGTTGACCACGGCTGAGCCCAGCAGATGTTTGCCGTTAGCATCCGTGCTGTAAACAAAGACGGTGCTTCCCGCTTCACCAATACCATTGATCACCGGTTTGCTGTCATCGGTGATTTCACCGCTGGCCACGTTACCCTGACGGCCGCCGACATCATCCATTACGGACGTAATGTTCAGTACATCGCTGCTTGCCACTGGTGGGGTGTAGTCGGTCACCAGCACAAAATCATCCGATTCCGGACCGGTGTTGCCCGCTTCATCCGTTGCGGTGGTGGTGATATGGTGCTCACCTTCTGGCAGAGGTGTAGTTGGCGTGAACTGCCAGGCCCCGTTATCGTCCGCAATCGTCGAACCAATATGCTCACCGTTGTCATAAATATCGACACGGCTGCCCGGCTCTGCAGAGCCGTTGAAGGTTGGGTTTGCGTCGTCGGTGGTACCACCGTTGCTCAGATCGCCACGAATTGTTCCTACATCATCCGTTGCGGATCCCAGTACAGGTTTTTCCGGGGCGGTCGCATCAACGGTAATATCAAAGGACGGAGAGGTCACCTCGTTTCCGGCCGGGTCTTTGGAAATCACGGTCAGGCGGTGATCGCCATCGGCCAGATCCTGTTCAGGAGTGAAGGTCCAGTTGCCGTCCGGATCCACCACGGTGGAGCCCAGTACATCGTCGCCATCCATGATGGTCACGGTGCTGCCTGGCTTACCTTTACCGCTCAGTTCAGGGCGGACATCATCAGTCACGGTGCCTGGCTTCAGGTTGCCCACGATCGGGCCCTGGTCATCCACCACTTCACCCACGGTCACCTGGTTTGGATCCGGATCGACGGTGAAGGAGATCCCCGGCGACGGCTCACTGGTGTTGCCTGACGGATCGGTCACGGTAGTGGTGATCTCATGATCGCCTTTAGCCAGAGGCGTGTCTGGCGTATAGGACCATTTACCTTCGTCATCAACGATGACGGAACCGATCTTCTCGTCGTTATCATAGATGTCCACCACGCTGCCCGGCTCAGCTTCGCCGCTCAGGGTCGGGGACTGATCGTCGGTGGTGTCGCCTGGACCTACCGGCCCCTGCTTGTCGCCCACGTTATCATTGATAACGATATTTTCTGCCGGAGACGGTGCCGCAGTGTCGATCACGATCGGGAAGGTGCCGCTGGTGCGCGCGTTGCCCGCTGCGTCAGTCGCCGTGACGGTGAAGGTGTGCTTGCCATCCGCCAGCGCGGTATCCGGGGTGAACGCCCACTTCCCGTTGCTGTCCGCCTCGACGGTACCAATCACTTTCCCGTTGTCGAGGATAGACACAATGTCGCCCGGTGCAGCGCTGCCGCTCAGGGTTGGGGTGGTGTCGTTGGTGGATTCGCCTTTCTGCATTGGACCGACGTGCGGCTCGGCGTTGTCCACAACGCTGTTGATGGACGGTGCAGTACTCACCGGGATCAGCAGATTGATGTCGTAAGACGGCGCTTCACCGGCAACGCGGTTGCCCGCCGGGTCCTGCGTCTCCAGGGTCAGCTTGTTCAGGCCTTCCGTCAGTGGGGTTTCTGGTGTCAGGCTCCAGGTGCCATCACTGCCTACTACCGCTGTGCCAATCAGGTGTTTGCCGGAAGAGTCGGTGGTGTAGACAAAGACGGTGTTCCCGGCTTCACCGATACCACTGATGAGCGGTTTGCTGTCATCGGTGATGTCACCGCTGGCTACATTGCCCTGACGATCGCCTACGTCATCCGCAACGGCGGTAATATTCAGAACATTTGCTGAAGCATCAGGCGCGGTAGTGTCAACTTCAAACTCCAGCGCTTCCGAGGGGTCGCTGGTATTGCCCGCCTTATCCGTCTGCGTAACGGTGATGCTGTGATCGCCTTCACCCAGCGGTTTCTCTGGTTTCAGCGTCCAGTTGCCTTTATCGTCAATAACGGTTGTGCCAAGCACCTCGTCACCATCATAAATGGTCACGGTGTCGCCCGGTTCGCCTTTACCGCTGAATACCGGACGGGTTTCATCCGTGACGTCACCGCCTTTCAGCTGGCCCGTAATCGGCCCGGTATTATCCTGGGCATCGGCCATATCCGGTTTGGCTGGCGGCGTGGTATCCACAATAATCTGAATCGGATCGGAAGGATCGCCTTCATTGCCGAGCGGATCTTCCTCAACGACCACGACATTATGTTCACCCTCGGCAAGTTCATCCTTAGGTGTAAATGACCATTTACCTTCGTCGTCGACGATAACCGAGCCGATCTCTTTATCATTGTCTTTGATAATGATGGTATTGCCCGGTGTTCCCTCTCCACTGAAAGAAGGCTGACTGTCATCCGTCACATCGCCCGGTTTGAGCGGACCGGTTACCGGACCGGTATTGTCAATCACCTCAGGCGTTTCTGCTTTTCCCGGAGATTCAGTCAATACAATAAAATCACGCTCATCAGACGGTTCGCTGACGTTACCCGCTTTATCCGTCTGGCTGACCGTGATGCTGTGGCTACCGTCAGTGAGGTTCTCGGAAGGTTTGAAATACCAACGGCCATCCTCGTTAACGGTGGTTTCGCCGATCTTTTTACCGTTATCGTAAATCGCGACTGTTGCGCCAGCTTCACCGGTGCCGCTCATTTCCGGTTGAGGATCGTCGGTGTAAGCATCATCATGAATTTCACCGGTGGTTTTACCCACTTTGTCCATGATGTGTTCAATCGTCGGCGCTTTTGGCGCAACCGTATCAACAACGATGACAATCGGGTCTGATGGAGGACTCGCGTTGCCGTCAGGATCTTTTTCCACGACGGTCAGCTCGTGCTCACCTTCACCCAGTGGCTTATCAGGCGTATAGCTCCACTCGCCTTCATCATCGACGATAACGGAGCCGATCTCTTTGTCGTTATCGTAGATATGGATGGTATCACCAGGCTTACCTTTACCGGTCAGCGTCGGCGTTGAGTCATCGGTCGTATCACCTGATTTTAACGGGCCTTTGATTGAGCCTTCATCATCCATTGTGGTGCCGATGCTCGGCTTATCAGGCGTGGAGTGGTTATCGCCGTCGTCCTTGTCCATCTCAGACAGCGCGAAAGCAGCCCCTACACCCGCCGCCGCCAGTGCAAACCATCCCAGCATGCCAAACAGCATGTCGTTGTCGTCATCCGGTGCCGTCAGAAGAGGCCCACCCGCGCCTAACGGTTCTCCGCCTAACGCCACAGGAGACATGCTGCCGTCAGCCATCAGATAGCCGGTGTCGTAGCTTTCGCCCGACAGAGGAACATAGGCGTAGAGTAATCCATCTTCCGCCATGCCCATCAGCACCGGGTTGTTAGGATCACCATTGAAGTAATCTTCAATAATTATGCTTGGCTGTGTATCGCCTTCCTGGATAATGTGCAGAGCCTTGTCTACGCGCTGCAGCGTAATATTTTCTGGAGCGAAGTCGTCGTTAATATTCTTCAATAAATATTTATTGCCGGGGATAAGTTTTACCTTAACCGTCCGGCCTGCATCTGCGGTCAACAACCGAGTTTTTCCGTCTCCGTTATTGACCGCTAAAATGACTTTATTGTCCGTCATACTTAAAGTCCTTGGTGAATTTCACTCACTAAATTGTGGATATATAAACTTTTTTGTTGATACACCCTGAACTACCTTACGTTGAAACCTTTCTGAGATAATTCATGTCCACAGGGTTCATCGACATGATGCTTAAAACTATCATGTCTGACCTCTTTATATGGGTAGGAAAAAACCACGCAACGCTCTACGCCGCATTAGGAATAGTTGACATCAAACAGCTATTAATGAAAGAACAAGGAAGGAGGAGGAAAAGAATAATTAACGGTTAAGAACTTACACGAAAAGAATAATAAATCAAATTGATTATTTTAATAAAAATAACAGAATGCGATTTTTAATTAAAAATCAATTAAACAGGAACTCAGCCATTCACCGCGTGACGACAGCAACGGGCCGGGTAGACGAGAGAAATTCAGGATTGAGGAAACGCAGAAATGAAAAAGGCCCACGTTATAAATAACGTGGGCCTGAATAGTGGCGGAACGGACGGGACTCGAACCCGCGACCCCCTGCGTGACAGGCAGGTATTCTAACCGACTGAACTACCGCTCCGCTGTGTTCCCTTGGGAACGAGGCGCATATTACGGTTTGCCTCTGAACTCGTCAACGCTTTTTCTCACGTTTTGAATCGTTTGCTGCAAAAATCACCCGAACGGTGATTTTACAGGCGTTCTGGCATGCCTTACGCACGCCACATACAGCTTCCGCCCTTCTTCTGGACCAGATCCAGACGAGATTCGTGGTTGAGAAGCTCTTCATCACTCGCTAAAACAACCCGCAAGCGGCTGGCCTGGCGAACAACACGCTGAATTCCCGCTTCGCCCTGCGTCTGCTGAGATTCATTCTCCATGCTGAACTTCATTGACGTTTGACCGCCGGTCATCGCCAGATAGACATCCGCCAGGATCTGGGCATCGAGCAATGCCCCGTGCAGCGTTCGCTTGGTGTTGTCTATTTCATAACGTGAACAGAGCGCATCGAGGCTGTTACGCTTGCCGGGGAACATCTTCCTGGCCAGCGCCAGGCTGTCAGTGACCTTGCAGAAGGTGTTCGTTTTGGGGATATCGCGCTGGAGTTTACTAAACTCGTAGTCCATAAAGCCGATATCGAACGAGGCGTTGTGAATGACGAGCTCTGCGCCTTTGATGTAGTCCAGAAATTCGTCCGCCACCTCCGCGAAGGTCGGTTTATCCAGCAAGAACTCATCGGCAATACCATGAACGCCGAACGCTTCGGGATCCACCAGCCGATCGGGTTTGAGATAGACGTGGAAGTTGTTCCCCGTCAGACGACGGTTCACCACTTCAACAGCACCGATCTCAATGATCTTGTGCCCTTCGTAGTGCGCGCCGATCTGGTTCATACCGGTGGTTTCGGTATCAAGAACAATCTGGCGAGTAATTGCAGTGCTCATAGCGGTCATTTATGTCAGACTTATCGTTTAACTGAACGTTTCAAATACAGGAAGTCTACCAGAGATGCGTAAACAGGTAGAAATTTTCACCGATGGATCTTGTCTCGGTAACCCAGGGCCTGGCGGCTATGGCGCGATTATGCGCTATCGTCAGCACGAAAAAACTTTTAGTGAAGGGTATTTCCTGACCACCAACAACCGCATGGAGTTGATGGCGGCCATCGTGGCGCTGGAAGCCTTAAAAGAACATTGTGACGTGGTGCTCAGTACCGACAGCCAGTACGTGCGCCAGGGGATCACCCAGTGGATCCACAACTGGAAAAAACGCGGCTGGAAGACGGCAGATAAGAAGCCCGTCAAGAATGTCGATCTCTGGAAACGGCTGGATGCGGCGCTGGGCCAGCATAATATTAAGTGGGAATGGGTAAAAGGCCATGCCGGCCACCCGGAAAACGAGCGCTGCGATGAACTGGCGCGGACGGCGGCCGCTAACCCGGCACATGAGGACGCAGGCTATCAGCCTGAATCCTGATTACGGTTTTCTGTACTGCCGCGTGGCCCCCACCGTCTGGCGGATCGGCGTTTTGGTTTTGCTCTGCTTCATCGGGTTAAGCGTCAGGGGAATGGTTCGCTTACGCGCAACGATAAACTGCATGCAGCCTAATGCGGGCAAATGGGTACTCAGCAAAACGCCCCCTTTTCTGGCCCAGGGCAGTACCTGAAATCCGCCGTAGCTGAGCACTTCAAAATTCAGCAGCGAAAGCCAGTCCAGCTGGCGCATCATGGTGAACATCCGGCTGTTATAAGGGGGAGTGCGGCGTAATACGGGCACCAGCTTACGCAGCCCCATCAGGCTCAGCGGATTAAACCCGCTTATCACCAGCCAGCCGTCATCTATCAGCACGCGATCGGCTTCACGCAGCATGCGATGAGGATCGCTGCACCAGGGTATCGTATGCGCCAGCAGGCACGCATCAACCGACTTTTCCGCAAACGGCAGATGTAAAGGGTCTGCCTTCACCTGAACGGGCGATCCGCCGAGAGAGACATGGACCTGATGTGAGATAGCGCAGCTTTCGGTATTGATTTCCGCGCTGAGATTGCCAATCTTAAGCAGGTGAAAGCCATACATTTTCGCGAGCCAGGGCTTAAGCTGTAGTTCTAATGCTTCGCGATAGTATTCACCCCAGGGCAATTCCGCCCAACGTTCCGGTGCTGCGACAGTCTGAGGTATCCTTGCCGGTTTCATCAAAACACCCGCCACGCTATAAGAGGTAATGTATGAATCTTATCAGTATTCCTGCCTTTGAGGACAATTACATCTGGGTTTTAGTCGATGACGCGCGTCGATGCGTCATTGTCGACCCCGGAGAGGCCGCCCCGGTTCTGCAGGCAATAAAAGAGAACGGCTGGCAGCCTGAAGCCATCCTCCTGACCCACCATCACCACGATCATACCGGCGGTGTGCCTGAGCTGCGCGCCAGGTTCCCGCATCTGGTGGTTTACGGACCGGCAGAGGCACAAGATAAGGGAATCACGCAAGTAGTCGAAGAAGGCAAAAATATCCTCATACGTGAGTGGGAGTTTTCCGTATTTGCTACACCAGGTCACACTTTGGGACATCTGTGTTTCTACAGCAAACCTTATCTGTTTTGTGGCGATACGCTGTTTTCTGGCGGCTGTGGCAGACTGTTTGAAGGCACGCCAACCCAGATGTATCAATCTTTACAAAAAATTAATGCCCTGCCTGACGATACTGTAATTTGTTGCGCGCATGAGTATACATTAGGAAATATGAAGTTTTCTGCCAGCATTTTACCTCAGGATCGTGCGATTCAGGATTACTATCAGAAAGTGAAGGAGTTACGTGCAAAAAACCAAAAAACACTACCCGTAATTCTGAAAAACGAGCGTAAAATTAATTTATTTCTTAGAACAGATGACATTGATTTAATTAATAAAATTAACCAAGAAACAAAATTGCAACAACCAGAACAGCGATTTGCATGGTTAAGGTCAAAGAAAGATAACTTCAGATAATTGCGGGTTGCCTTTTCAAAATTTCGCCGTTATCATCGCTCGTCTTTTAAGCAACTATTGACACACACATGAAGGCAAAAGCGATCTTACTCGCCTCTGTCCTGCTTGTTGGTTGCCAGTCGCAGAACGGCAGCAACGTACAACAGCACGCACAGAGCCTTTCTGCAGCTGGTCAAGGGGAAGCAGGGAAGTTTACAAGCTCAGCGCGTTGGTTGGACGATGGGACATCTTTCGCGCAGGATCAAAACTTGTGGACCTCTATTGGCGACGAGCTAAAGATGGGAATTCCGGAAAACAGCCGGATTCGCGAACAGAAACAGAAGTATTTAAGAAATAAGAGCTATCTCCACGATGTAACGTTACGGGCAGAGCCGTATATGTACTGGATAGCCGGGCAAGTTAAGAAACGTAACATGCCTATGGAGCTTAGTGGAGAGCGCTTTTGACCCACACGCGACGTCTGGTGCCAATGCCGCAGGTATTTGGCAGATCATTCCGAGCACGGGGCGAAATTACGGTTTGAAACAGACCCGTAACTATGATGCGCGTCGCGATGTTGTCGCTTCCACGACAGCCGCTCTCGACATGATGCAACGTCTGAACAAGATGTTTGACGGCGACTGGTTGTTAACGGTTGCGGCGTATAATAGTGGCGAAGGTCGTGTACTGAAGGCAATGAAAGCGAATAAAGAACGGGGTAAATCCACCGATTTTTGGTCGCTCTCACTGCCACAGGAAACGAAGATTTACGTACCGAAGATGCTGGCATTGAGTGATATTCTCAAAAACAGCAAGCGTTACGGTGTACAACTGCCAACACCAGACGAAAGTCGTGCACTGGCGCGCGTTCGCCTCAGCAACCCGGTTGATATTCAACAGGTTGCCGATATGACGGGTATGTCGGTAAGTAAACTGAAAACCTTTAACGCGGGTGTTAAAGGCTCAACGCTGGGGGCGAGTGGCCCACAGTATGTGATGGTTCCGCAGAAACATGCTGAACAGTTACGTGAGTCTTTAGCGTCTGGTGAAATTGCCGCCGTTCAGTCAACGCTGATTGCGGATGCATCATCACTCAACAGCCGCAGCTATAAGGTTCGTAGCGGTGATACGCTTTCGGGCATTGCATCACGTCTTGGCGTGACAGCAAAAGATCTGCAACAGTGGAATAACCTGCGCAGCTCAGGCCTGAGAGTGGGTCAGACACTGACGGTGGGTGCGGGTAGCAGCGCACAGCGTCTCGCCAATAACAGCGATAGCATTACCTATCGCGTGCGTAAAGGCGATTCACTGTCCAGTATCGCAAAACGACACGGCGTGAACATTAAGGATGTGATGCGCTGGAATAATGATACTGACAATCTGCAACCAGGCGACCAGCTGACACTGTTTGTGAAAAACAGCGCCACGCCAGACTCCTGATTACACGATACAAAGATAAAAAGGCACCGATTCCCCTCGGTGCTTTTTTTTTACTTCGCTTTTTGCGCTTCAACCATGATGGTATCGCTGGTAAACGAACCGTCATCCTGCAATTCAAAGTAGGCCTTCACCTCTGAGGAAGCACTGTCCTGATACAACCGTATGGCCTGGCTTAACGCGTCCGGGGTGCGCATACGGGCGATCCACGAACTAAATTCCAGCGGTAAGCGATCGGTTATCAGTGAACGTGAAATTAAACCGGCCTCAGTAATAAACGTTAACCACTCCCCACTGGAATAATCCTGCACGTGCGAGGTGTCACGCAGCGCTTCAACCGTCTGCAGCCAGATGTTCCGTACAGGGTGACCCGGGGACATGACGTCCATAATGATGACGGAACCACCCGGCTTCAGCACGCGTTTGACTTCCCGTAATGCCTGGCCGACATCATGCCAGTGGTGCGCGGAGTAACGGCTGATCACAACGTCAAACGACGCCTCTTCGAAAGGTAAGGATTCGGCATAGCCCTGGCGCGTATCGACATTGTTGAGCCCTTTGGCTTTTGCCGCCTCCGCCACTACCTCCAGCATCTGGCTGGATAAATCATACGCCGTAACCTGAGCCACATGCTGCGCTGCAGTAAAGCTGGCATGCCCTGCTCCGCAGCCTAAATCCAGCACCGTCGCCTGCGGAAACGCCGAGAGACGCTCGCCGAGACGCACCAGATCGCTGCCAGAAGCATGTACGGCGCTGGTCAGATAGGCGCTTGCCTGGGAACCAAACTGTTTTTCGACGTTGTCGTGATGAGAGTGTGTTGTTGTCATTGTACTGTCCTTGCGTTGGTTAAAGTAAAGGGCAGCACTCAACCGGCCTGCCCCACGGCAGACCTGACTCACCGTGTTAATCAGGTTTGCCGGGACTGAATTCCACTAGTAGCGGGTTGTGATCGGAGGCGCGAGTGACCAGAACAGAGGCATCATGCACGCTCAAACCACGATAGAAAACGAAATCGAGAGGACGACCGAACGCTTTCTTGCGCTGGTCATCACTAAAACGAACTTCACGCAGCGACATCTCCCGCGCAAAGCGATACAGCGCGTTCATGCGTGGACGGCTCCAGGCATTGAAATCCCCGGCCATAATAATAGGCCCACTGTGATGGGCTATCTGGTCACCAATAGGAAGTAACTGCTTACTATACACATCCACGCCCAGACTGAAGTTTACCGCATGGATGTTCACGACCATCAGCAGCCGCGTGTCAGGCAGTGGGTAGACCGTCACCAGCGCCGATTTTGCCAGTCGCAGGATAGGCTCGCGTTCGCGCAGCGGGCAGCAGTAAACCGGATGCGCGGCAGAAAGGGTCATCACGCCAGAGGGATGTTGCGGCAATACAAATGCGGGCACCTGGTCGGCGGCGAGATAGTTAGTGGTCGCAAACCTTACCAGCTCAGGCGTGGTTTGCGCCTCCTGCAGCAGAACCAGATGGGCATCTTTACCAAAGTTCTTGAGGACGGATAACCAATCCGCGCGCTGCTGTTTAAAGATATTCCATACCAGCACCCGAATTTTTTCATCGCTGCTTAACGGTGTACCGGCAGGTAATGCCTGGCTGATGCTCGCAAACGACCCGGGAGGCAAGATCCTCTCCGCGGGCATTCCGGCAACATAACGCATGGCATAGGTATTTTTTCGCACTTTTGGAAACAACCTCTGTAACATGAACCAGCCCGGAAAACGGACTGGTTCTAATGTTATAGGGATTTTAGGTCACACTTTCAACGCAATTACTGAGAAACCTCTTTCCAGTTTTGTAAGCAAGCACTTACTGAGATTTAACCAAGCGCTACGCGAGAGGGTTTATCAAGGCGTCCGCTCAGACCAATCAGCAGGAAGGCAACGAGCACAATAACGGCACCAATCCACGGGGTTTGGGTTAATCCAAAGTGCTCCACCGTCTGCCCGCCAACGATGGAACCGATCGCGATACCGATGTTGAAGGCGGCAATGTTCAGACCAGAAGCCACGTCCACCGCATTTGGCGTATAGCGTTCGGCTTTTTGTACCACGTAGACCTGCAGGCCGGGTACATTACCAAAGGCAAAGATGCCCATGACCAGTACCGTTACCAGTGCGGCGTACTGAATCGATGCCGTGAACTGGAAGAGCATCAGCAGAATCACCAGTGCCGCGAAGATAAACTTAAGCGCTGGTACAGCACCATGCTTATCCGCGAGCTTACCTCCCCAGATGTTGCCAATCGCCACAGAGATACCGTACCCCAGTAAAATCCAGCTTACCGCTGCAGGAGAGAAGCCGGCCAGATCCTGCATCATTGGAGCGAGGAATGTGAATGCCGTGAACACGCCGCCGTAGCCCAGCGCCGTAACGGCATAGATGAGCAGCAAACGAGGATGTGTGAGCACCTTAATCTGATCGCTCAGTCTTGCACTTGTACGGCCGGGAATATTCGACGGTACCAGCAGCAGACTGGCCACCAGTGCAATCACGCCCAGTAAAGAAACGGCGAGGAAGGTTTCACGCCACCCGAAATGTTGCCCGATGAACGTCCCTAATGGTACGCCGGTGACCAGTGCGACGGTCAATCCGCCAAACATAATGGCAATGGCTGATGCGGCTTTCTCTTTGGGTACCAGGCTGGTTGCAATGGTGGAGCCAATCGAGAAGAACACCCCATGAGCAAGGCCAGTCAGCAGGCGGGCAATGACCAGCGTCGTGTAGTCCGGCGCCTGCCAGGCCAGTATATTGCCGGCCGTGAAGAGCACCATCAGCGCGACCAGCAGTTGCTTACGCGGGAATCGCCCGGTTAACGCCGTCAGGACGGGCGCGCCGACAGCGACACCCAAAGCATAGATGGAGACCAACAGCCCGGCTGAAGGTAATGAGATAGCAAGCTGGTTAGCGATGGTAGGAACCAGTCCTACGATAACAAATTCGGTCGTGCCAATTGCAAAGGCACTGATCGTCAGGGCAAGTAGCGCCAGTGGCATAAAATACTCCGTATCATCAGGATTAAGATGACAGGCAGTATGCGCCAGTGGTTAAATAACAAAAATGGTCAAAATATCAATAGAATTTTGCAGGTGGTGCAACAATGAAAGCAACCTCGGAAGAGCTGACAATCTTTGTCGCCGTCGTCGAAAGTGGCAGTTTTAGCCGCGCGGCAGAGCAGTTAGGGCAGGCAAACTCTGCTGTAAGCCGCTCGGTGAAAAAGCTTGAGATGAAGCTTGGGGTGAGTCTTCTCAACCGCACGACGCGGCAGTTGAGCCTGACGGAAGAAGGTGAACGGTACTTCCGCCGGGTGCAGTCTGTCTTACAGGAGATGGCTGCAGCAGAGACCGAGATCATGGAAACGCGCAGCACACCACGTGGGCTATTGCGTATTGATGCGGCCACACCGGTGGTTCTGCACTTTCTGATGCCGCTGATTAAACCTTTCCGTGAACGCTATCCGGAGATGACGCTCTCTTTGGTCTCCTCCGAGACCTTTATCAATCTTATCGAACGTAAAGTCGATGTGGCGATCCGGGCGGGAACCCTGACGGACTCAAGCCTGCGCGCGCGTCCTCTGTTTGCCAGCTACCGTAAAATCATCGCCTCACCACAATACATCGCTGAACACGGCAAACCTGAAACCGTTGAAGAGCTGAAGCAGCATCTTTGTCTGGGTTTCACCGAGCCGGTATCACTGAATACCTGGCCTGTCGCCTGCCCTGACGGTCAGTTGCATGAGATCACCTGCGGGTTGTCGTCCAACAGCGGGGAAACGCTGAAGCAGCTGTGTCTTGAAGGAAACGGGATCGCCTGTTTGTCTGATTACATGATTGATAAAGAAATTGCGCGCGGTGAGCTCGTGGAGTTAATGGCGGACAAGCGTCTGCCGGTAGAGATGCCCTTCAGTGCGGTTTACTACAGTGACAGAGCGGTGAGCACGCGTATCCGTGCCTTTATCGACTTTCTGAGCGAGCATATAAAAACAGCTCCCGAAGGAGCTGTGTGAGGGTTAAGCGTACAGAGGGTAGGTCAATATTAATCCCAGTCTGGCGCTAAACCTTCAGGGCTCACCAGGCGATCGTTGCACTCCAGGGCAGCGATCGCTTTTTTGTCTTCTTCATCCAGCTGGAGATCCACAGCTAACAGGTTGCTGGCCAGGTTTTCACGCTTCGTTGAAGATGGAATAACGGCATAACCTTCGCCCATCGCCCAGGCCAGGATCACCTGTGCAGCCGTTGCGTTATGTTTATTTGCAATACGTGCAATGACCTCATCTTTCAGCGCCTTACCGTATGCCAGCGTCATGTAAGAAGTGATGTGAATCCCGTGCTGTTTGGCCCACGCCACCACATTGCGGTTTTGCAGATAAGGAGAGAGCTCAATCTGGTTGGTCGCAATGTTCTCTGCGCCAACGGCAGCGATGGCTTTTTCCATCAGCGGAATGGTGAAGTTCGAAATACCAATTTGACGGGTTAAGCCCTGCTTTTTCGCTTCCAGCAATGCATGCATGAATTCTTCTACAGAAACGGCATCATTCGGAGATGGCCAGTGGATCAGGGTCAGATCGACATAGTCAGTACGCAGCTTCTTCAGGCTCTCTTTCAGGCTTGGGATCAGCTTGTCTTTACTGAGGTTCTCGATCCAGATTTTGGTGGTGATAAACAGTTCGTTACGCGGTACACCGCTTTCTTCAATCGCCTGGCCAACCGCAGCTTCATTTTCATAAATCTGCGCGGTATCAATTGCGCGATAGCCAAGCTCAAGGGCGGTTTTGACCGATGCGATAACAACGTCGTCTTTCAGGCGGAAAGTGCCCAGGCCTAATGCAGGGATAGTCATGTCATTCCTCGTTATTCGTAATGTTCGTTAACTGAGGAAGATTATCGCTGCTGGCGTTATGCTGAAAAAGGTCGTAAAACGCAGAGGATTTTTGCTGATTTAGCAATAATTGGGAAGCAGATAAGAAAAAAGCCCTGAGCGTTAACTCAGGGCTTTTAATAAGTGGCGGAACGGACGGGACTCGAACCCGCGACCCCCTGCGTGACAGGCAGGTATTCTAACCGACTGAACTACCGCTCCACCGAAGACTGCTGTAACCACCGGATTTATGCACCGGCTTACTACTTAATTTGATGCCTGGCAGTTCCCTACTCTCACATGGGGAGACCCCACACTACCATCGGCGCTACGGCGTTTCACTTCTGAGTTCGGCATGGGGTCAGGTGGGACCACCGCGCTACAGCCGCCAGGCAAATTCCTGTGCTCTGTCCTGTGTCTTTTGGGCTGATACTGCGTTGGCTGCTCTCGTAAAGTCAGTCACATACCTCAGTATGCTCCTTCCTTTCCTTCGCTTGCCGCCTTGTCTCAGCGCAAAATCCTTCGGACTCTGAATCAAAGCTGAAAATCTGTCTCTCTTCGCCAAAACATCTTCGGCGTTGTAAGGTTAAGCCTCACGGTTCATTAGTATCGGTTAGCTCAAC